>JAUXIO010000001.1 GCA_030620975.1 Dehalococcoidia bacterium
AAGAGGTTAAATGACCTTATAAGCGCTGCGGTTGAGTTCGATGAAAACGATGGCCGCGATTGTAATGATTTCTTACATTTTATCGACAAGTATGAAGTACATGAACTTGCCACTGGAAATGCTGTGCGTGTTATGACTATCCATCAGTCCAAGGGCCTGGGTTTTGATATTGTCATATTACCTGATTTACAGGAGGGTAACATGACAAAGGCAAGCCAGATTGACCTTGTAGTAGCTCGTGAGCCCAGGACTGCTCGCCCCCTGTGGGCATTGAAGATGCCCCGTAGGGTTATAGCTGAAAACGACCCTGTCCTGGCTACACAGGTGCGGGCAAGCAACGAAACGGAGTGTTTTGATGCCCTGTGCCTGTTGTATGTGGCGTTGACTCGAGCCAGGCAGGGGCTCTACATGGTTACCAGCTTTCCGGGAAAGAGTGCTGCTGCTATGACTCCTGCCGCTTTGCTGAAGTTACAGATGGCAGGAGATATGAAGCCAGCCGATGGGCCACATGTCACAATCGATGGCGAGGAACTTATTTGCCTCTATGAGACGGGTGAGCGTGATTGGTATACTAAGGTGACTGCGAAGGGACCGCTTGCTGAATCCACTGAACGACGTGAGTTGCCAGAGGGATTTGTGGAACGACCTTCGCGGAGGCGGAGGCTGCTTGGTATATCACCGTCGATGTTTGAGGAAGGCGAGATAAGGGCTGATTCGCTGTTTGCGATTGCTGCTCGTGATAGCATGGAGGTGGGTACAGCCATACATGAACTCTTTGAAAAGGTATCCTGGATCAATGAAGTGGATAATGAAAAGATAATTCAGGAATGGCGAGGGACATCGTCAGTGGTGGAGGAAATAAAGCAAAGGGCCATTGAGCAGTTTCGACAGGCACTTGCTTTTGCAGATGTCCGACAAGCCTTGTCTAAGCCTGAAGGCAATGTTGATTTATGGCGCGAGAAGCATTTCGAGATCGTGCTTGATGACCAGTGGGTAACCGGTGTTTTCGACCGTGTTACTATTGTGCGAGGTCTGGATAACAAGATATTAGGGGCTACTGTTCTGGATTTCAAAAGTGATGAGGTCACGAATGAGGCTGAGTTGAATGATAGGGCAGAACGATACCGCTTGCAACTATCTATTTACGGGAAAGCCCTATCCCGGATGCTACGTATTGACCCTTCCCAAGTCACACTCCGTCTTCTGTTCACCTGCCCGGGCAAAGTGTACGACCTGTGATGCCCAACAGAAGTGCGATATTGTGGTCTAGTCAGGAAGTATCTACTAGCCTACATCTGTGGTGCAGTCCATTTTTTGCTGACGCCGGACACAAATCAGCGAACGATCAGGACTATGACGTGATAGAAGTCTATTGTAGTTGGCCAATTGTACTTTGGGGCGTAATGTTACCTTAGGGGGGGGCTGCGTTTCATAGCTAGCGTAGATTTCTCTGACAGCATCCTGCACTCGCTTATTAGTTCTATAGAGTGCTTCTTGATAAAGGGCATTCATATTTAATAAATTCTGCATGGAAAGCGCCTATGGTAAAATTAAAGGTGTCTATTAACGAGTTACGCCGGTATTGCCAATGATGCCTATAGTGTCTACGGATCCAGGCTATATTGCTCTATTTAACTCTGGCGAATTGGAGCGCCGTGCTAATGTACTTGAAGAACGGTTAGCCTCATGTGATATCTGCCCCAGGGAATGTCATGTCAATCGATTACAAAATGAGCTGGGTTTTTGCCATTCGGGTCATCTCCCCATAGTCTCAGCGGTCTGTGCTCATCAGGGAGAAGAACCTGTTATATCGGGAAGCAGGGGGTCAGGTGCAATATTCTTTGGCAATTGCAATATGAGGTGTGTTTATTGCCAGAACTACCAGATAAGTCAGAATTGGAAAAAGCAAAAATCAAAGCAGATAGATTGCCATTCCCTTGCCCAAAGTATGCTCTACCTTCAGGATGAACTAAGCTGCCACAATATTAATTTTGTTTCACCCTCTCACTTTGTTCCCCAGCTGGTTAGGGCAGTCCTAGAAGCTGTGCCTATGGGGCTTCGAGTGCCACTAGTATATAACACTAACAGCTATGATTCTATTGCCTCTCTGAAAGAGCTTGACGGTATAATAAGTATTTACCTGCCTGACTTAAGATATGCCTCTGATGATTGGGCTAAAAAACTCTCGCATACTCCAGATTATGTAGCACGAGCTCGCCAAGCTATCAAAGAGATGTATAGGCAAGTTGGGAATCTGATGCTGGATGAGTTCGGACTGGCACAACGTGGATTGATTGTGCGCCATCTTATTCTGCCCAACGGGCTGGCGGGTAGTGAGGAATCATTAATTTGGCTAGCTCGAGAGCTTTCTCCCACGGTGACGGTTAGCATAATGTCTCAATACTCACCGTTACATCGGGCTCAGCGAATTCCATTGCTTTCCAGAAAGATTTCAGTAGTTGAGTATGAGGCGGTTCTCTATTTACTATATGACATGGGAATAGAAAATGGCTGGATCCAGGAAATGGGAGCAGCGGGGAATTACATCCCTGACTTTGAACGGGAAGGCCATCCTTTCTTTGCCACTCCTAAAAGACAGAAATGACACTACTTTTCCACCTCTCTTAATATCACCCTTGGTGTTTGCCCGCTATGTAATTGAATGTAAACCCAAATTGATGATGTAATATGACTCTAGTTTCTGGGGTATAAAAATTGAGGAAATAGAGTTGTGAACAATGTCGGGGGGCAGGTCACATGAACTGCACAAAAGGCCCGAATGTTTACTGAGGAAGGGTAGATAACTTATAATCCAGCAAGTATCAGACTTGAGCGATAAAGGAGGGGAAAATTATGGCAGTGCAAATAGTTACTGATAGCACTTCTGACCTGCCTGATGAACTGGCTCAGGAGTTAGGAATTGCGGTGGTACCCATATACGTGCGTTTTGGCAATGAGGTTTTTCGAGATGGTCTGGATATCACTGACGAGCAGTTCTACCAACGGTTAACTACTAATTCTGTCCATCCGGCTACTGTCCAGCCAGGACCGCAAGACTTTCTTGAAGTCTACCAGAAACTGTCACCAGAGCCCGATGGTATTGTTTCCATCCACCTGAGCAGCAAGCTGAGTGGCACCTATAATTCAGCCTTGCTAGCCAAGCAAATGATAGCCAGTGAACATCCCATCGAGGTGATTGATACCCAAACGGTGACCGTAAGTTTAGGTCTAATAAGCATGGCAGCGGCTAGAATAGCCAAAGCGGGGGGAAGTCTGGAGGACGTGTTGACTGAGATAAACCAAGCTATCCCCAACACACACTTGCTGGGTCTCCTTGATACCCTCAAGTACCTGCTTCTGGGTGGACGTATAGGTAAGGCTAAGGCACTAGTAGGTTCAGTACTGGGCATAAAGCCAGTGCTTACCGTACAGGACGGGGAGGTAACACCAGCAGGCCAAGTCCGCACCCGGAGTAGAGGGGTGGAGCGGCTAATTGATGCAGTAAAGAATGCCTCAAATATCCAAGATTTGGCCATCGCGTACACCACTACAGCTGACGAAGCCCAGAACCTAGCTGAGCAGCTATCTTCCATATTTACTAAGGAATCGATTAAAGTAATCAGGATAGGCCCTACATTAGGAACACACTTAGGCCCAGGGGCATTGATTGTAGCTTTTAGGGAAGGAGTAGAAAGGGGGTAAAGAGCGGAATGCACCCCGTTAGAACTGGACTGAGGGATAAGTTATAGTTAGGCCACAGGGAATGGGGGAGCAAGAATCATGACACAAGATTTGTCACAAGAATTTATTTTTTCAAAAGAAGTTATCAAACAAAACGCACCTACTTCACCTGGTATTTATAAAATCCTTCAGTTACCAGAATACCAACGGTATGAAGGCAGAACTAGAGTTCTAAAGATCGGACAGTCAGGTTCGGACTTGCAAGCTGAACTTCTGAATCATTTTGCCCGGCATACTACAGCAAATCGTTTAGCACGTATTCAGAAACGTTCCGGAGTGCAGGTAACTTTCAAACATATGATTCTTGACTCAGAAGATGCACAAAAAGAAGAGAAATCCTTTTTGCGTCAATTCGAGGATAAGCATTGGGATCTCCCGCTACTGAATTCAAAAAGAGGATATGTTCGAGATGAGGACAGGCACTATAGGGTAAAAGTAGTAGCGCAATCAATGCCTCAAACATTTTATTCAGGTCTGTGTTAACTAACCAATTCCCGACTGAATTGAACAAAAGGGCGTTATGTGCAATCCACTGCATCTGGTGGAGCGGAGAAATCCTGAAACACCTGATACCATTGACATGAGCGGGGGAAAACTATAATTTGACTTGAAGAGAATGTTGGGGAAAATGAGCAGGTAATTACTGAGAAGAGATTAAAGATGGGGGTATAGACGTGGGTACTAAAGGAAGAAAAAGTGTGAAAAAACCCAAGAAGCAAGTATTGGAAAAGAAAGCACAGAAGGCAGAACAAAAGAAGAGATAAACGTACCCATAATGGGATTTAAATAATACTGGTACCCAGGCGTGACAATCGCCTGTTGCTCAGTAGGTAACAAAAGTCCATTTTGTTCAATTCCATCTCCCTCTCCAAAGTTGTAGCTACATTCCGCACGCCCAGAAACTCTGTTTTAGGCGTGAAAACTCTACCTGTAATTTAGATGCCCTTGCTGAGCATTCGTGGCGAGTGATTAATGGGTATACCCCCTGCCTAAGAGTTAGAGCTAGAGTTATCTTCTTCCCAGTCATCTCTCTACCTTCTTACAACTGTGGGGATCAGCAGCGGAGCTGGAGCCAAGTCACATCATTGTGTAAGTTCGTTGATTCCAGCTTTGTCGCCTCTATCCATTTTTTGTAGAAATATACTTGACAAATGCTAAGTCCTATGCTATACTTGTTTGTAACAAGTGGTTATAGGGGGTGTAGCAATGCCAGTCGTAAGAATTAGCGAGGAACTCTTCAAGGAAATCCAGAAATATGCAGAGCCGTTGGTTGACAACTTCGAAACTGCATTGTGGAAGGCTCTAAGGTCTGCCAGAAAGGACACTGTAGTAATACCTGCTGAACAAAAATTGCACACAAGAGGAAACCTGACCCCTCAGAGAGCCTTCTGGAAACCTATCTTGGAAGCCATAGTTGAAGAGGGTGAGCAAGCATCTGCTCAGAAGGTTGTTGAAGTAGTTGAGAGAAAGATGAAAAATCAGCTAAAGCTAGAAGACCTTGCACTAAACCGTGACGGTACAACCAAATGGATAAAGGCAGTACATTATCAGAGATTGGCAATGGTTCATGAAGGGTTGTTAGCGAGTGACTCACCTCGCGGTATCTGGTCGACAACCGATAAAGGAAGGCAGTGGCTATCTGAAAATGACATCATGGAACGTTAAATATGACTACGATCTATAAAGAAATGGAGAAATGTGTTGTATGCGGAAAGACGAGTGAGCATACAAAATGGGGCTCGACAAACGCCTGTGGGTCGACTGACCTAGATACGAGACCGCCCGAAATGGAGAGGTCCACTATCGACATGTGGATACAGACTTGTCCGTCATGTGGCTACTGTGCTCCAAGTATATCTGAGCGAATTAAAAAAGCATCGGAAGTGATTAATAGTAATTCTTATAGGCAGCAACTGAACAATCTGAAATTTCCAAAGCTGGCGAATGCTTTTTTCTGTTATTCATTAATTCAGGAAAGTGCCGGCAGACACGCACATGCGGGATGGTCTAGCATTCACGCTGCTTGGGCATGTGACGATGATGGTTCAACTGCCAGTGCGCAAACATGTCGGAAAAGAGCCGTTAACCTATTACAAAAGGCAAGGGAAAGTAGTCAAAGGTTCGTGGAACAGCCCGGAGGAGAAGGAGCACTAATAGTTGACTTGCTACGAAGGGCAGGGCAGTTTGAAGAAGCTCTCAGGATCTGTGACAATGGATTGAAGAAAAAACCAGAAAAATTGCTCGCAGACATTTTACGTTTTGAGAAAATGCTTATTGGTGAAGCAGATAATACTTGTCATTTGCTTTCAGAGGCAACAAAGGAGAGTGAGAACGACGGAAACGCCATCGTTATCCTGATAGGAAAGAGACAACTATGACAACATCACCAGAAATGTGGGATATAATCTTGGGGAAGATGCCTAGACGCCACTGGATACTGCTTGAGGAAATCTACCGATTGATTGAACATGAGGCGTCTTTGAGCAACGAAGATTTTGAACCTCAGTCTCCCAACTCAGACATCCCAAAGTGGAAGAGAAATGTACGAAATGTCTTGCAATATCGGAAGACAACAGGTGACATCAGGTGGAACGGGAAGGCGGGGTATTATTTATCCTGAGGTGCTTTCCGAGGCTCCTGATGTCTCGGATCTGTTTGGAGCAGCAGGAATGCAATGGATGACAAAATTGCAGAATTGTGCAACGTAGATCACAGTAGCCTGATTTGTTACTTCTTGGTTGCAGGTCATATGCTTTATTGCTGCAATTACCCTTGATGGGAGTTGGAGGGCTAAATAGTTAGGCTAAAAGCCAGTTCGAAAGTTCTACCTATTGTTACCCCAGCTCCACCAACAGTCATAGAGACATTTTCTTATATCGTTTGATTAGTCCCAATTCCCGAGTTAGAATCGATATTTATATCGTTTTGAATGAAGATCTCTTATCGTCTTGCGGGGGGAATGTGGAATTAAAGATATAAATGCAATGGCTATTACAAGGTTGTTAGATTGTCTATAGCAGTTGTCTTTCAGCGGAATGACCCTAATTCTCGTGCCAGCAAGAAGATGTCTCTGACTACCGTGCGGAGGCATTACTGGGTAATGGATATTTTAATCAGTATAGAGGGAGAATGCTCGACGATGGGCTTCACGTTTAGCAGCGACCCAGCCCAAGCTGCTGCCCTGGCAATGCGGCCGGTTCTTGCAAGATAGTAGAGAGTGTCCAATATAGCCAGGAAGCTTACCTTGTCAATCATGCTTCGTGTCACATTAGTCACTTGAGCTGGCGCTGCCCCCTGGCTGGCAATTCGGGCTGCTTCGAGGACAACAAATCCTAAGGCGCCGGATACGGCCCGGCTGTCAATTACCTCGATGGTGGCGTTGGGGATTACCTCTTTGGCCATTTCCCTAGCTACTAATGCTGTATTGAAGATCTTGCTCTGCAGGCCAGTGAGAGTGATGCAGAGTATGCTCTCTGCCTTCTGGCTTAGCTGCTGGTAGGCATCTAGGAAATGTTTTGCTGATGGAGTTGAGGTGGTGGGCAGGTCTTTTCAATTTCTTAGACAAATTTCCACTTGTAACCTATATCTTGGGGTAGTGTTGACCTTTTCTTTATTTATTGGTATTCTGTAGTCAAATTGAATAGTTTTTAATCCGGGTGCCCGAACGCGAGAGAGGGCTTAAATGGAGAGCAAGCCGGTGCAATTCCGGCACAGTCCCGCCTGCTGTGATAGTCAGAACGCGGCCCGGATGCAGGTGACTGCCTCCGCGAGTGAGGGGGTGGGATTTATTAATTTAAGTCTCAAAAATCCCCTTGTTCTCAAGGCAAGGGGATTTTTATGTTATGGCGAAAGAAAACATCGCGAGGAAATCTGCAGCGTTAGAATTATCCCACGTAAGCGCTGGCAAGAAAGTGCTACTTTATCATCTTGGCTGGCGAAATCGGCTATATGCTATAGCCGGGCTTGGCTTACTTCTGGTACTGGTAATAGTTTTGGCTTCGGCTATAGGTAGCACTCATATTTCCCTCTCTACAGTGGGCAGCATGTTGCTAGCCAGGTTGCCTTTTGTTGAAATTCCGACTGCTTGGGTAGGCAGCCTAGAAATCATTATTTTTGATATTCGCTTACCTCGGGTAATGTTAGCTGGTCTGGTGGGTGCTGCTTTGGCGGTTGCCGGGGCTACTTACCAAGGGCTGTTCCGCAATCCCCTTGCTGACCCTTATCTCATTGGTGTGGCCCAAGGGGCGGCTTTGGGAGCTGTCATTGGTTTCCTTCTGCCGGGAAATTGGCACATAGCCAGTTTTGGTTTTATCCCACTGCTGGCTTTTGCTGGCGCCTTGATGGCGGTGGCTGTTGTTTATGCTGTAGCCCGAGTGGGTAAGACTTTGCCAATGACCACGCTGATTCTGGCCGGTGTGGCTTTGGGCGCCTTTTTGGCCTCGATTACTTCTTATTTGGTTATTACTTCTGGGGAGAAGCTGCACGGCATAGTTACCTGGCTTCTGGGGTCATTCTCATTAGCCAGGTGGGGAGAGGTGATGGTGGTTCTTCCCTATGTGTTAGTTGGGACAGTGGTTATCTGGTTTTATGCCCGACCATTAAATGTAATGCAGCTTGATGAGGAGCAGGCACAGCAACTGGGCATCAATGTTGAGCGGGTTAAGTTGATTCTGCTTGCTGCGGCTACTTTAATTACCGCCGCCGCCGTTTGTTTTTGCGGCACCATTGGCTTTGTGGGCATTATCATTCCCCACGCCGTGCGTCTTATCTGGGGTCCTGACCATCGCTTTCTGTTGCCCTTATCCACCCTGGCCGGCGCCAGCTTCTTAATTTTGGCTGACGCCGTAGCTAGAACTGTAATGGCGCCTGCCGAGATACCAATAGGGGTGATAACTGCCTTTCTGGGTGCCCCCTTCTTTCTCTTTCTGTTGCGGCAGAAGAGAAGGGCGATTTTCTGAAAGTGAAGGGGATTAAGGTGCTTGATTTGCGATTGAAGAAAGTTAGCCTGGGCTATGGGGACCAGCTGGTCCTCGAGGGTATTGAACTTGAGGCTAAACCCGGTGAAATTTTGGGGGTCATTGGACCCAATGGTTGCGGGAAATCAACTTTGATTAGAGGCATTTCCCGCATAATTACACCCAGCTCGGGGCGAATCTTTATTGACGGGCAGAATATTGATGTCATGAGTCGAAGTAATTTAGCTCGCATGGTGGCCGTGGTGCCTCAAAGCCCACTTCTACCAGAGTCGTTTACTGCTTTTGAGCTGGTGCTCATGGGGAGAACTCCCCATCTTGGTCGTTTTAGCTATGAAGGGGAGAAGGATGTAGCTATTGTTCAGAGGGCAATGGAAGTAACTCAGACCATTGCTTTTGCCCGTCGTAGATTAAAAGAGCTTTCTGGCGGCGAGAGGCAACGCTTGGTTATCGCCCGGGCTTTAGCTCAGGAGCCCAAGGTAATGCTTCTCGATGAGCCAACAGCTCACCTTGATATTAATTATCAGGTGGAGATACTTGACCTTGTTAGCCAGCTTTGCCGGCAGCAAGGGTTAATAGTGGTGGCGACATTACATAACCTTAATTTAGCTTCTCAGTATTGTGACCAACTGGTTATGCTTCACGGGGGAAGAATCTATAGTCGGGGTTCGCCTGGTGCGGTTATCAATAAACAGGCTATCAAGGAAGTCTATGGGGCTGAAGTTTATGTCTATCCTCACCCGGTTAATAGTTTGCCCATGACTTTTATTGTACCCAGTGAGGATGGACATAGGCAACGCAGCAGAAAATTAGGTTAAAAATATATGGAAATTGCAATTATTATCTTGTTGGCCGTTGCTGTTGATATTGCTTTTGGCGAGCTGCCTAATCCTCTGCATCCAGTGGCTTGGTTGGGTAAGGCTATCTCTTGGGAGACGAAGTGGGTGCCAAGGTGGGGAAAGATAATTGAGCTAATTTACGGCATTGGCATAGTTCTGGTGACACTGGGGGTGATTGTTACCTGTGTTTATTTTCTTCTAATTTACCTGAAGCAGTTCAGCCCAGTGGCTTATATTTTTGGAGCGGCTTTTTTGCTTAAGTTCACCTTTTCTCTTAGTGGATTGAAAAAGGCGGCGGTTAAAGTTAGGGACTTTATGGCAGGGGATAACCAAGATGGGGCACGTCGTCAATTGCGGGCTCTGGTGAGCCGCGATACTACCTCTCTTGATAAGGAACATTTAGTCTCGGCTGTGGTGGAATCAGTGGCTGAAAATAGCTGTGACAGCTTTGTGGCGCCAATTGGCTATTTCCTCATTTTTGGTGTGCCCGGAGCGGTAGCTTACCGGGTCATCAATACCTTTGATGCCATGGTGGGCTATCATGGGCACTGGGAATATTTGGGGAAGTTTGCTGCCAGGCTGGATGATGTGGTTAATTTCTTACCTGCCCGGCTCACCGCCTTAATAATAATCCTGGCTACTTATCTCCGTAAAAGGGATGTGGCTGGGGCATGGCATATCATGCTTCGCGATCACGGCAGAACAAAAAGCCCCAATGCCGGTTGGACGATGAGCGCCATGGCTGGTGCCCTGGGAGTGCAGCTAGAAAAGGCAGGATATTATAAGCTGGGTGATAACCATTATTCTTTAGCGCTGGAGACTATAGACTCCTCGCTCCAGTTGATGGTAATGGTAGCTCTCCTATGGAGCTTGGTATCTGTTTTAACGGGGGTGATGCTCTTTGTTATTGCCTAAACCGGGGATAGATGGGTTTGGACCTTGTGCTCATGGGGGGCTTGATTATGGCGAGTTAGAAAAACTGGGTATTGCTCCAGGGGAAATTCTCGATTTTAGCGTCAATTCCAATCCCTTTGGGCCACCGCCGAGCGTGAAAGAAGCTTTGGCTGATGTGACTATTGAGCGCTATCCCGATTCTGAAGCCATTGAGTTGAAGAGGGCCCTGTCGTTGAAGTTAGGTGTGGCTCCGCAAAATCTCCTGGTGGGTGGTGGCTCTACTGAGCTGCTCAGGCTGGTGGCACTTGGCTATTTTGGTTGTGATGATTTAGTCCTCATTTCCCAGCCCACCTTTGGTGAATATGAGGTTGCCTGTCGCTTGGTTGGCGCCCGAGTTCTGATGCAGCAAGCGGAGGAGGAGAATAAGTTTCGGTTGAGAGCGTCGGAGACCGTGGACTTGATTAAAAGGCATAAGCCCAAAGGTATTTTTTGGGCCAGTCCCAATAATCCCACCGGGCAATATTTTGACAAACGGGAAATTGAGTTAATTCTGGAAGTGGCTAAAGACAGCTTGGTTATTTTGGATGAGGCTTATATTGCCTTTGTGGCCGAGGCTTGGCCTTCGCTGGATTTAATTGGGTGGGGTAACTTGGTTGTCTTGCGTTCGATGACCAAGGATTATGCATTAGCTGGGTTGCGTCTTGGCTATGCTGTGGCAGCAGAGTCAATTATTTTTAACCTGCGCCGAGTTCAATCGCCGTGGAATGTGAATTGGGCAGCCCAAAGAGCCGGGCTTGCTGCCCTAGCTGAAGATGGATATCTGGAAGAGTGTAAGGTTAAAATTGAAGAAGCAAAGGAATTCCTTGTAGAAGAACTTACCCGCCTTGGTTTATCCCCCCTGCCATCGCGAGCTAATTTCTTTCTGGTTAAAGTAGGTAAAGCCAGAGAGTTTCGGCGAACTCTTCTACAGCGGCGAATTCTAGTCCGGGATTGTACCTCTTTTGGCTTAGCTGATTATATTCGGCTGGCTCCCCGAACTTTGCCCGAGTGCCGCAAGTTAATCGCAGCTATAGAAGATGTCGGAGTTCTGTCAAAAGGTTTGGGTAATTAGACAGAATCTTAGTTTACCTTGAATTTACAGAATAGTCTTTGGAGGTGATTATGGCTAAGCGCGGTCTTATTCAGGTTTATACCGGTGAGGGCAAGGGTAAAACTACGGCTGCTTTGGGCTTGGCAATGAGGGCTGTGGGACAGGGGATGAAGGTAATTTTCATTCAATTTGTCAAAGGTGACCCCAACTGTGGCGAGCACCTTTTTGCATCAAAGTATCATCCCTTTGATATAGTCCAGCTCGCCGTTGGTGATAGTTTTGACAAGACCAAGGAGCAACTCAGTGCAGATGCTCAACGGACTTTGGCTTATGCCGAAGAAGCCATAGTTCACGGCGGCTGTGACATGGTTATTCTGGATGAAATTTTTATTGCAGTAAAACAGGGCTCGATAACTACAAAGCAGGTGTTGGACTTAATAGATAAGAAGCCAGAGTCGCTAGAATTGGTTTTAACCGGGCGGTATGTCTCCAGAGAAGTGGTGCAGCGAGCTGATTTGGTTACTGAGATGCTCATGATTAAGCACCCTTTTACTGAAGGCATCCGTGCCCGACCGGGCATTGAGTATTGATGTGGAGTTTATCTATGACTGATTCCTTAAGCAGAGTCTTGAAAGCAATAAAGCCTTTAGATGAGTCTGCCATGGCGGCGGCGCGAAAGCGTCAGGATAGCTTGACTAAACCATTGGGCAGCCTGGGCAGGCTGGAGGAGCTATCAATTAAGATCGCTGGCATCAGGGGTGAGCCCATGCCCAAGCTTGAACATAAAGCTATTGTAACTATGGCTGCTGACCATGGCGTTGTTGCTGAGGGAGTAAGCCTTTATCCTCAAGAGGTGTCCAGGCAGATGGTGCTTAATTTTCTCCGTGGTTATGCCGCTATAAATGTTTTAGCCAGTCAAGTGGGAGCAAGAGTGGCAGTGGTTGATATGGGGGTGATTGGCGGTTTTCCGCCAAATCCCGGTCTGCTGTGCAGGATGATTGACTTTGGCACTGGGAATATGGCGCTGGGACCGGCTATGAGCCGTCAGCAGGCGATAGATGCTTTGGAAGCGGGCATAGAAGTAGTTGAAGCCGAGATGAGCAAAGGACTTGATATTGTTGCCACTGGCGATATGGGTATTGGCAATACCACGGCCAGCAGTGCCATTTGTGCGGTTATTACTAGCGAGCCTGTGGAAAAAGTTACCGGGAGGGGTGCCGGGATTGATGATGAGCAATTAATGCATAAAGTTGACATAATCAAACGGGCGTTGGAGATTAACCAGCCCGACTCAAAAGACTCAATAGATGTACTGGCTAAAGTTGGCGGCTTTGAGATTGGCGGCTTGGCTGGCGTTATTCTGGCAGCGGCCGCCCACCGCATTCCAGTGGTTATTGATGGTTTTATCTCCGGAGCTGCGGCCCTCATTGCCGCTGGGCTGTCGCCTCAGGTCAAAGACTATTTAATCGCCGCTCATGTTTCTGCCGAAGCTGGACATCGAGTTCTGCTTGATTTCCTTGGCTTGAGGCCGCTGCTTGACCTTGAGATGCGTCTCGGCGAAGGCAGTGGTGCTGCTCTGGGCATTTTTCTTGTTGAAGCCTCGGTAAACATCTTGGCTGGAATGGCTACCTTTAATGAGGCCGGCGTTTCTGAGGCCGAGATACCTATGGAAGCTAAACAGAGTGAGGAGGGGGGTTAGGGGAATTGGGCTTTTGGACGGCGCTCCAGTTTTTGACTATATTTCCCACGCCATTACATCGCCAGGCTAGCATTGAGGAAACTGGCCGTTCCTTGAGCTATTTCCCAGCAGTAGGCTTAATTCTGGGACTTATTCTGCTGGGCGCTGATTACCTATTTAGTTTAGTTCTGCCCACTTCTGTGGTGAGCGCTTTACTTATTGTTATTCTGGTTGTCCTCAGCGGTGCTCATCATCTTGATGGTTTTATTGATACCTGTGATGGAGTTGTTGCCGGTAAGTCTAAAGGGGAAAGGCTGGCGATAATGGCAGATAGCAAGGTGGGTGCCTTTGGCATTAGCGGTGCCCTTCTTTTACTTTTGGTTAAATATGCAGCCTTGTGGGCGATACTCCAGCAGTTAAGATTGCCCGCTCTGCTGCTCATGCCCACTTTGAGTCGCTGTCTGATGGTTTGGGCTGTCTTTGCTTTTCCCTACGCTAGGACTTCGGGGACTGGCTTGGCTTTTAAGCGGGGTGTGAGCTGGTCAAAACTAGCTATTGCCACGGTTATAACTCTGGCTGCGTCGCTGATATTGTTGGGGTGGTGGGGGGCAGCTCTGATGGCAGCCTTGTGGCTCATAGCCTTTGGCATTGCCAGTTATCTGAACTCTAAGCTTGGTGGACTTACTGGTGATAGTTATGGCGCTATTAATGAAGTGGGGGAAGTTGTGGTATTAATCTTGCTCATTCCTTTGGCTGGGTGGTTATAGTGGCTAAATATGTTGTTTCCTGGAGCGGCGGTAAGGATAGCTGCCTCGCTTACTGGAAAGCGGTTTGTCAGGGGCTTGAGGTCGCTTACTTGCTGAACTTGGTGAACAAAGATTCGGGAAAGTCGATGTCTCACGGCTTGGACCCGAAGTTGATAGCTCTTCAGGCGCAGGCAGTGGGCTTGCCCATAATCTACAGGGCAGTTACCTGGGAAAGTTACGAGACGGAGTTCAAAGCCGCGCTCAGAGAATTGAAGCCAGAGGGTATTACCGGATTGGTTGCTGGCGATGTTAACCTGCGGGGAGCTGGGGACTGGATGGATAGAATTTGTGGTGAAGTTGATGTTGAGCCGGTATTGCCGCTGTGGGGGATGGATGGCTGGGAGATGTTGAATGGCTTCATAGATGCTGGCTTTAGGGCAATAGTAGTCAGCGTTAAAACGGACTTCTTTGGTAAAGAATGGCTGGGGCAGCCAGTGGATAAGAACCTATTAAGCAGATTCAAGTTGAAACCAGATATTGACCCCTTAGGTGAATCTGGAGAATACCATACTTTTGTTACCGGTGGGCCGGCCTTTAAGCGTGAGATAAAGATAGAGCAGACTGCTCGGGTATTGAGAGATGACCGCTGGTCTCTGGATATTTTGAGGTATAGCCTTGGCTAAGGGATGCATTCTTGTTCTTGGCGGCGCTCGCAGCGGCAAGAGCCATTTTGCTCAGGAATTAGCCGCTAAACTGGGAAGCAGAGTGCTCTTTGTAGCTACCGGTGAGGCTTTAGATGAAGAAATGCTTTATCGGATTAGCCAGCATAAGAAGCTTCGCCCTCAGAGCTGGCGGACTTTAGAGGTGTCTAAAGAGGTGGGGAAGAAGATAATGGAGCATATTGGTGATGCCGAGGTGGTTGTTATTGATTGTCTTACTCTGCTTGCCTCCAACGTTGTCACTGAAGGTGAACTTTGGCGGGAACCGGCACGGGCTGAAGAAGAGATGCTGGCTGAAATAAGTGAAATTATTGATTGCATGGATAAACTTGCCGTCAGCTTTATCGTCGTCTCTAATGAAGTTGGTATGGGGTTGGTGCCTGAGAATGAGCTGGGCCGCCTTTATCGTGACCTTCTAGGTAGGGGCAACCAGCTCATTGCTCAGCGTGCTGGCGAGGTTTATCTTCTCGCGGCGGGCGTGCCGGTGAAAATAAAGGAGAAGGACAGTGTAACTGAAAGCTGAAAAGTTAAGAGGTGCCTGAGGGTGACCGAAGGCTTAAATGGGGAGCAAGTCGGTGTAATTCCGGCACAGTCTCGCCTGCTGTTAAAGTCAGAACGCCTGCCTCATTTTAAGTAAGCCTCCGCGGAGAAAGGGGGTGGGAAGAATGAATCGAGCAACATTTATGAACCCCCTTGCTCTTTGGAGCTGGGGATTTTTGTTTGTAGCAAAGCTGAGGAGGTTTTGATGAAAAGATATATTTTAGCGTTTTTGAGTTTATTGATGGTAGTTGGGCTGCTTCTTTCGGCTGCCTGTGCCCCCGCAGAGGCACCAGTGGCGCCGCCGCCAGAGGCACCGCCGTCTGAGGCACCTTCTGAACTGCCAGCACCACCGCCCGAGCTGGAGGAGCCGCTGCCCAGCTTTCCTATAACCGTGGTTGATGATTTAGGAAGAACGGTAGAAATTGAGAAGCTGCCACAGCGGGTTATTTCCCTTTCTCCAGGTAATACTGAGATTCTCTTTGCCTTAGGTTTGGATGATGAAATAGTCGGGGTCACCGCATATTGTAACTACCCCGAGGCGGCTAAGACCAAGCCGAGGGTAGGCGGCTATTATCCTCCAGATATAGAGAAGATAGTTTCCCTGGAGCCAGATTTGGTATTTGCCGACGCAATCCATGAAAAAGCTGTACTTCCGGCTCTGGAGGATGTGGGACTGACAGTGGTTGTTAACGCTGCTGAATCTATAGATGCCGTGCTGCACGATATCACCTTGATGGGTCAGATTGTGGGAAAGAGCAGAAGAGCTTCTCAACTGGTTGCTGACTTGACTGAGAGAATTGAGGCGATAACTGCAAAAACGGGGGCATTAACTCCAGAGCAGCGTCCTCGGGTTCTTTATGTCTGCTGGCATGACCCGATATGGACGCAGGGCTCCAAGACTTTCATTGACGATTTGATTGGGAAAGCCGGCGGCATGAATATTGCCAGCGATTTTGAAAAATCTCGGATTATATCGCTGGAGGCGGTTGTTGCCAGAGATCCTCAAGTGATTGTCGTCAGCGGGATGGGCACAACCGGGGGACTGATTTTCAGCTCCATTAAAAACGAGCCGAGATTGAGGGGGACGGAGGCGATAGTTAAGGGGCAGATCTATGAAATTGATTCAGACCTCATCGACCGTCCCGGCCCCCGAATAGTAGATGCTTTAGAGCAGGTAGCTAAGTTCATTTACCCCGAAATATTTGGAATGCCTGATTAAGAGATTAGCAGGTTCAAAGCTTCTTTTCAGTCCGAAGTTCAAAGGAGGTTAATGTGAGATTAAAAGTCTGGGGGCAAATATTAATAATTGCATTGTTATTCAGCTCTTTCTTTTTGGCTAATCCCAGGCCGGCGGCAGCGGATGAGGGGGTTCTTCAGTGGATGCGGTTAAATACTCCTCAAAACGGTGTCGCTGGGGAGTATGTGATAGCGAGCAATAGCGAGGTTAACCGCATTGCCATCGGCGCTGATGGCAATGCAATTTACGCTTTGGATAGCCAGAACTCGCGGTTATATAAGTCTGGCGATGGCGGTTATGCTTGGCTTGAGCTGTCGGCTTATGTTGGTGGTGGTGCCGCTTGGACTAATTTGGCGGTATCTCCTGATGATGCCACTATCGTGGCTGTAGTTACCGATGGCGGGACTAATGTCTGGGCATCTCTAGATGGCGGGAATAGCTTTTTTAATACCAATGTGCCAGCTTTAGGTGCTGCCGAAACCATTACCTGCATTGCCATATCTCCTTGCTATGGTGGATTGTCCGCTGCAGCTAGAGATATAGCCATTGGCACTGCCGATGCACTGGCTGGCAGCGGCACTGGTCGCGTTTTTATCATGGCTTTGGGTTCCTTCCCCCTGGCCTGGACCGATGTGAGCACCGGGGCTACCGGCTGGATAAAGCCGCCAATAGCAGCCGTTGATGTCTTTGCTGTAGCTTATCCCGCGGGGTACGGAGCCGATAAGGTAATGTTGGCCATTGTGGCTGACGTGGCCGCTGGCAGTGGTGACACTTATCTTTACGCTGGACAAAGGGATGCTACCGGCGTTGTTACCTGGAATATCTGGACTGATTACCCGGTGGAAATTGCTAAAAGTGGGGAGGATTCGCCTCCGTCGCCATTGACTTATGCCTCCTTGGCTTTACCTTCGGACTATTTTGGTGGTGATGCGGCTACACGCCGCATCTATGCTTCCTGGTCTGACGGCGTTGGCGGCAATGCCAATGACGATGTTTACCGACTGGATGATACCACCGTGGTGCGCCTCGATGCCGGCAGCGGCGTTGAATTTGTTTGCAGCACTTTGGCTTACTGGGGCACATGTGATGAAGGGAAACTTCTGGCGGGGAGGCGAGCCAGCGCCTGGCCGGCACCTATGGCGCCCAGCGTTCAGGTACGCAGCACTTCGGAGCCGCAGTTGAGGTTTCCCACCTGGCGAAATAGCCGCAAGCCCCCCACCGGCGTCAATGAGGCTCAGGCGGCTTGGTCTGCCGACGGCAAGGTGGCTTATTGCGGCACCAGCACCATTGGTGGTGCCGCTAACGATGAGAGTGCCGTATCACAGAGTACCAATGATGGCTTGAGCTGGAACCAGGTCGGCCTTATTGATACCGTCATTACGCGCGTTAACGATATCGAGCCTGCGCCCCAGGGAGATGTTCTGTTCATGACCACTGTGAATGCTGGTGCTGCTAAGGCTGATAGCTTGTGGCGCGCTAAAGGCAGCTTACCGTATAGGAAGTGGGAAAGGGTATTAGCTCGCTCAAGCCTTGGTACTGGTGACAATCCCCTGATTAGAATTGACCCCGATTATGCCAGTACTGAAACGCTGTGGTGTGTTAACGCCGACCCTGTAAAGGCATTTCAGGAGCTATTTCTTTTTAAAGACGGTGGTGAAACTTATTTGCCTCGCGGCTGCAATGTAGTTCTGGTTGACCTTGCTGTTGAGGACGAGAATGCCATTTATGGGCTTGATGCTAACGGTCTTGCCAGTAGGAGCGCTGATGGCGGCTGGACATGGGAAATGCCGGTAGATACTCAACTTGGCAGCGGTTACTCTATAGCCTGTGCTCGCGCAGCTACCACCCCGGACAATTATAAGGGCAACATATTGGTTGGCGGCAGGGGTACCGGCACCTATGATGTGGCTTATTCCACCGACGGCGCTGCCAGCTTCACTCCAATTACTGAGCTGCTTCCCTTCCGCGATAACACTCTGGTAGCTGCCAGCTCCGGCTACAAGAGCGATGGCAGCATCTTGGCGATTAATTCAGGGGGAATGTACTGCTGGGGGATTTTCTCCGGAAAAACTGAGTGGGAGCAGTGGTGGTGGGGGAGCGTGAGCGGCCTGGCGCTGTCCAGGAATTATGGCTTCTACTTTCCCACCCCAGCCAGTCTATGGGCTCCGGCTACAGTGCAGGTGCGCTGGTGTGCGGCTAATGCCGGGCTTGATGCCGGTATTACTTTCGGCCCTCAACCTAGCAGGGGAGAGCTGAGGCTCTCCGGTGGTCTGGTGGCTAACGAGCCGGTTACCGCTTGGATTATTGTCCGGCGCCTCTACGGCCCGCCTGCAGGTGGTGTCTGGTGTTATGTGGATACTTTGTCCTGGCTTGGTCCTGCCCCGGTTACGCCGGCAAGTAGAGCCCTGGTGGATTATGACCCGGTATCGGGGAGAAGTGGAGCAGTCAGCTTTAAGTGGAAGCCGAGGTCCTTGTCTAAGGGATATCAGATTCAGGTAGCAGCAGATAGAGACTTTAATATAAGCGTCATTGATATTGGCGGCGGATGGGCTGGTCCCTTTTACAATCCTTCTGCCTTGGCGGAGCCAGCCTTAGTTCTGCCTCCCGGCGGCGGCACAGTTATTGATGGCAGCGGTAACAATTGGCCGGTTCCCGCTCTCGCTGCTGGCAGGACCTACTACTGGAGAGTTAAAATTCGGGATGTGGCTACTGGTGATGCCATCGCTAGTCCTTGGTCCTGGACGGAGGGCTTCATTGTGGAGGCCGGCGTGCCGGTGAGAGCTTCCTCTCCCGGCTTGCTCATTATGAGTCCGTGTAATGGCGCTGCCAGCGTTACCTGCCAGCCGGCTTTTTCCTGGTCAACTATGCATGGAGCTGCTGAGTATGAGTTTGTCTTAGCTGAAGACGCGGCAATGACCGATGTTGTGATGCAGACGGGAGTAGCTGCTTCAGCCTATAAGCATGATGGTTGGCTTGAATGGGGCAAGACTTATTTCTGGCGAGCGAGAGTGACTAAACCAACCCCGGGGGATTGGAGTTCTGTAGCCACTTTCACAGTGATGGAGCAGTCTTTCCCTGCCGGCGTGGGTGCAGCTGGGGAATTGCCATCAACGCCTATCTGGGCGTGGGCAATTATCGCTATGGGGGCGGTATCTATACTTGTTGTGCTCGTTCTTATTCTCCGCATGTGACCCCAGGCTTCGTGGAATCTGGAGTGGTATACAGGTGAAGGCAAACTGACCAGACAATTGGGCTTTTCTGGTAGCCGCCTCTTGGTTATTCAAATGATTTTTAACTATTATCTGGGTGGGGGGTCTTCCCCACTGCCAGCCATTCAGCATATAATTAGAGTGTCCAAATGATATATGATGTGAGTCATTACGAGAGGATATGTGACAAGTTCAAATGGGATATACCGGAGCGATTCAATTTTACCTTTGATGTTGTGGATAAATGGGCGAGGGAAGACCGTAGCAAACTGGCGCTGGTGAGTGTTGATGATTCTGGCGGCGAGGCGCAGAGACACACATTCTGGGAACTTTCAAATTTTTCAAGCAAATTTGCGAATATCTTAAAAGGACATGGAATAAGTAAGGGCGATCGTATTCTGGTCATGCTCCCCGCTGTACCTGAATGGTATGTCGCCGTATTAGGTGCAATTAGGCTTGGTGCTATTTTTATGCCAACGCCGACACTTTCAACCCTAAAGGACATTCAATATAGAATTGAGCAGTCTGAGGCAATAGCGGTTGTTACAAGCAGCGAGTTTGCCTCTCGGTTTCGAGAGATAAAAGGCCATTGTCCTTCCTTGAAGAAGCTGATACTTACCGATGGCGATATGAATGGCTGGGTGAGTTACCAGAGGGAGATGGTCTGGGCTTCTGCGGAGTTCCAGCTACAAGTGAGAACGAAGAGCAGCGATCCTATGCTTATATATTTTACGTCCGGGACTACGGGTTATCCCAAGATGGTGCTGCATACGCATTCATATGCTATTGCTCATATTGCTACCGCTAAATATGTTCATGATCTTAGACCTACAGATTTGCATTGGACGTTTGCGGATACTGGCTGGGCAAAGACAGCCTGGGGGAAACTGTTTGGACAGTGGATTTTAGGCACCGCAGTGCTTCAGTATAACTTCAATGGGAAATTTGTTCCCCAGAAAGCGCTAAAAGTGCTTGAGAAATATAGAGTAACCACTTTCTGTGCTCCGCCGACCATCTACCGTATGTTAATTCTCAAGGATGTTGAGGCGTATGACCTCAGCAATCTGCGGCACTGCGTGAGTGCTGGAGAGCCATTGAATGCTGAGGTTATACGTACTTGGAAGAGACTTACTGGGCTTGAGCTTCGTGACTGTTATGGCCAGACGGAAACCATTTGTTTGGTTGCTAATTACCCATTCATGCCAATTAAGCCTGGATCGATGGGTAAACCTACACCGGGTCACATCGTTTCCATAATTGATGAACAGGGCAACGAGTTACCGCCTAGGAAAGCAGGTGGAATCGGAGTAAAAGTTAAGCCTGTTCACCCACCGGGTTTGCTAAGGGAATATTGGAAGAATCCTGAAGCTACAGAGAAGTCTTTTTGCGGTGATTGGTACTATACGGGAGATATGGCTTATACTGATGAGGATGGTTATTTTTGGTTTGTTGGGCGTGACGATGACATCATAAAGTCCTCTGGCTATCGCATTGGCCCGTTTGAAGTTGAAAGCATTCTCCAAGAACACCCTGCGGTTGCAGAGTCTGCGGTTGTAGGGGTTCCGGACCCGCTTCGTGGACAGATCGTCAAGGCGTTTGTCGTTCTGACTCCGGGATGTGAAGGCAGGGATGAGCTTACCAGGGAGCTACAGGAGCTTGTAAAGAAAGCTACTGCCCCTTATAAATATCCCCGTGAGATCGAGTATGTTGCTGAATTACCCAAGACCGCCAGCGGCAAAATACTTCGCACTGAGCTGCGTTAAAATGGAGGCGGTAGCCGCAAGCTAGTCTGGCTATGCCCTATATTATTTCTGATTGAGAAGATGGAAAGAGCTACAGGTCTGGGCGGGATTTCTAAAATTCGAATACGGTTACATTATACCTGGTTTGTTGCTTTTGTCTTAGTTGTGGTAGGTATAGTGGTTATCTTCCCTGCGGCTTATCCCATGTGGCAGAGGATAGCCCTTGGCGTAGCCGCTGATGTGCTTTTCCTCGCTTCCATGGCTGGGCGTGAAATAGTCCGCAATTTCGTAGCCGTCAATAGAGGCATCCCGGTGAAGAATGTTACCTTGTTTGTCTTTGGTGGAGTGCCTCAGATAGCTGAAGAGTCCACTTCTCCCATTCTTGAGCTGTTGCTGGCTGCGGTTGGACTTTTATCCAGCCTGATAATAGCCGGGATATTTTACGGAGTTTATTTTGCGCTGGCGGGGACCAGTGCGGTTCTAGCTGCCGGGCTTGTCCAATGGCTGGGTTTTATCAATATTATGCTGGTTTTCTTTAATCTTATTCCCGGTTTTCCTCTAGATGGAGGCAGGACTCTCCGGGCATTTCTGTGGATGAAGAGCGGTAATTATGCTTGGGCAATGCATATTACCGTCTTGATTGGACGCGGTATCGGTTTCCTCTTCATCGTCGGGGGCATTTTGGCGGTGGTCCTTGCCAGCGAGTGGTTTGCCGGGCTGCTGCTGGTTTTTGTGGGCTGGCTTTTAGAAAGAGCGGCGGCGGTCATTTATCGTCAGGTGCTGCTGCACAAGGCGCTTCATGGCGTTACAGCCCAGGATATAATGAGCGGGGATTATCCCCTCGTTGATCAACAACTTAGCCTTGGGCAATTGGTGCATGACTACGTTCTGCGTACGGGGCAGCGCTACTTTGTGGTGGTTGATGAGGGTGGCTTGCAGGGGATTGTGACCCTGCGCGATATAAAGTCAGTGCCTCAAAAGCGCTGGGACTCTACCCGCGTGGGTGAAATAATGATACCTGCCAGCGAGCTCAGGACCGCTTACCCGGGTCAACCGGGGGTAAGCCTGCTTGGGCAGATGGATGAGTGGGATATACACCAAGTACCGGTGCTGGAGGGAGGTAGGGTAGTTGGCGTGGTAGCTCGGGATGACTTAGTTCGATTCCGCAGCACAAGAGCTGAGCTTGGAATGTAATTTTTTGAGCGGTCTCCAGCAGCAATGATTGGGTGGGAATTTCGTCAATAACTTTTCTCTGTCTGCTTTCTTTACAATAAACTCTCCATTCGGCCTTGAACCACTGGAAGGGGCTTTCTGCCTCTGACCATATTTGCATTCTCAAGTCGCGGGGACTATTGCTTGCCCATGACACGCCTCTGATGTTAGTCAAGGGCGTGCCGCTGGCTATTTCAACTTCATAATGGTCGCGCTTGGCCCCCGCGGGCAGCAGCCCCTGTCCGTAGATATTCCAATCTACCTGTAGATAATTTCGGGGGCCAGCTCTAGTCCGCAAGTAGAGCTGGCAATTCTCAGGCTCATCGGGATTAAGCCAGCGCAATTCCTCAATGCTGGTAAAGAGCACGGAGGACCGCACTCGATTGATTTGGTAGCTGCTCCTCTTGTCTCCGCGAAGGCGATTCCCAACCACATCCTCCCATTCCTGCCACTTGGTGTAGGACTCATTCCAGTGCCACACCGTGCCGCTGCTGATGGGAACTTCGCCGACGAGGTCCTGCCAGTAGTCTTTTCCCAGCAACCAGTCAGATTCATGTTCAAGGCTGCCGCCTTTAGCGAAGGTGGAGCATTCTATATTCCCGCCAAAAAGGTAGCTCAAAGTTTCGCTCGCCATGAAGCCGGCCACCTTATTCAGGGCTTCAAAATCGCTGTGACCGTGCTCCCCGTAGTAGACTATATCGGCCTCATCGGAATATTGAGCTGACACTGGCACCACGCCATCATCCATATCCCAGGGATAGGGGTCAACTCCGCCAAAATCAAACTGCTTGCTGAGCGGCGCGCTTTCACCTGATATGAAGGCCAGCCAGTGTTTATAGCGGCCTACCCAGTCCCCGTCTTCAGAGCTGTCGTGATAGGCTATAGAAGTGCAGACACCGCGGTCGGAAAGTAGCCATCGGGCTCGACAGTAGTCTAGCGTCGAGCCGCCACCGCTGACGCGGTACCTGGCTAGAGGCTTAATGGGAGCGTTAATGGTAACCACCAGCGCCACCTTGTCGGCTAAATCACCCACATTCCTTGCTGCCGCATAAATGGCTGTCTTGCCTCCCATGCTGTGTCCAATCAGGATGAGGTTTCTCTTATCATGAAAGTGCTTGTTAATGCTATCGGCGATGTTATCAGCCCAGGTGGTGATATTAACATCGTTGGGATAACATCGGTTCAAGCTGTGAGCCCGAATCTTAATATTGGGATTGGAATGCTCGTAGTTGAGGATGTATGTCGGTAATTGCTCCGCGATGGAATCAGCTAGAAGTTGCGTGGCACAGGTAGTGCCGCCAGCACCGTGGAGGAAAACAAAATTTAACTCTTTGTATTCGGTGGGGCTTTCTTGAGTTGACTGGACTGGACTGTAGAGGCCGAGTTGAAGGCAGAGTGCAATGGTTATTAATAGCGCTAATCGTTTTGGGGCCATTTTGGGCATTATATCAAATAAGAGGCGTCTAGATAACGACGTTCAAAGCGGTGGGCAAGATGCTGAAGCGGGCAGGGGCTTCTCCCAAGAGCTCGCCGTCAGCTTGGAGGTACATCTGTTGTGTGGAGCGTACTTCTATCTCTCGCGCTCTCTTTACGGTGACTTTGGGATGGGTGATGTGAGTACCCTTATAGATTTTCCGCAGTGACCAGAGGAGGTCTAGTTTGCTCAAATTACCTATTATCACTACATCAAGAAGGCCATCTGCGGGGTCTGCATTGGGCGCAGTAAGCATGCCCCCTCCTCCATATCTGCCATTGCTCATCAAGACGGCGCAAACCTTCCTTTCCTCTGTTTCCCCGTCCACCGTAAGCGATATCTCCTTACTTTCGTAAAGCAGAAAAGTAGTGAGTAGTCCTGCAAGGTAAGAGGGCGTGTCACCCAGAGCTTTAAACCTCTGGGTGGTGGCCTTAACTACTTCGGCATCGAAACCCAAGCCGGCGAAGTTTACAAAGAGTCGCTTTACCAGCTGCCCGTTATCTGTGTATTCGATGGCGCCAAGGTCTACCGTGTGCCTTCTCGGGTTTAGCAGACGTTGGCAAGCTTCTTTGTAGGAGTGGGGAATGCCAATGGTGCGAATGTAGTCGCAACCTGTTCCGGTGCATATAATGCCCAGCATTACATCGCCGAGGCCATCGGTGTCATATAGACCGTTCACGACCTCATTTATCGTGCCATCGCCGCCTACGGATACCACCAACTCACAGCCTTTCTCAACCGCTGATTTGGCGAGCTCTGTGGCATGCCCTGGAGCTTCTGTGAAATCGTGTTCGAAGCGCAGGCCGATACTTTCCAAAAGCCCCATGATGTTCGGCCATTTCTTGGCGGTTCTGCCAGCACCGGCGATTGGATTGACGATTACTCGGGCATATGGCGTGGGACTCACCTTTCTAATAGTCAATGTTCTTTATCTTGCTTTTAACCTTACCACCCATCAGTATATCACAGTTGATTAACTGGGGGCTTAATTCGTTAAGTAGTGGTCTCAGCGGGGTTGCAATTCCAGCGCGTTTTTAATATATTAAGCTCATTATTGAGTGGTTTTTACTCTCTTGCATGATTGACTTTTATAGCTGTGGTTTCCGTTTTGGGTGTTATGGCTGCTGAAGTATATATTGCTGTAATCGCCATAGTCTGTGCCTACATCATCGGCTCCTTTCCCTCTGCTTACATTGCCGGCCGCCTCAGAAGGGGGATAGACATTCGCGAGGTGGGGAGCCGAAATATGGGCGCCATGAATGTCCTGTACAAAGTTGGCGTAATGGAAGGCATTCTGGTTCTAGCAGTGGATATAGGTAAGGGGGCAGCTGCAGTTGCCCTGGCTCGCTGGCTGGGGACGGCGGAAATAGTTCAGCTTCTTGGTGGGGCGGCTGCTATAGTGGGGCACAGCTTTCCGGTATTTCTGAAATTCCACGGAGGGAAGGGAGGAGCTACCTGCATTGGCATCCTCGTATTCTTGATGCCCTGGAGCGTCCCCTTTTTCTTGGGCATCTTTGGAGCAGCCCTGCTTTTCACTCGTTATCTTACCCTCAGCTACAGCTTGGCTTTCATTTGTATGCCTTTTGTTGCCTGGCTGGTCTATGGGTCGGGCATGCTGGTAGCTTTTTCAATAGCGCTGCCACTGCTGGTTGGAACAAGGTATATCCCGCGAGTAAAAGAAATGCGCTCAGTTGGAGGTAGCTGGCGCCGAGTTGCCCTGCGCAGAAACTTGAAGGACAGGTTCTGAGCTCGTTAGCTTTCTCCACGTGGACACGAAGGCGAAGCTAAAGCTTATAATTCGCTTATGGTTTATTCTCCTCAGACTAAAGTTCTTTTTACCAGAGACGAGATTCAACGGGTTGTCAACAGGCTTGCCTTGGAAATCAGAAGTGATTATACAGGCAAACGATTACTTGTTGTTGGTATCCTCAAAGGCAGCTTCGTGTTTATGGCTGACCTTATTCGCCAGCTCGCCTTACCCGTGGAGGTTGAATTTGTCAGGCTTTCTAGCTACGGCGCGGGCAAAGAAACTTCGGGCGAGGTCAGAATGGTTCAGGGATTGGAGACAGCAATAGAGGGCAGAGATGTGCTGGTAGTTGAAGATATAGTGGATACTGGACTCAGCATTTCCCTCCTTTTAAATTACTTGCGCGAGAAGAGGCCGGCATCTCTAAAGCTTTGCTCTCTTGCCGATAAGCCCTCGCGGCGTAAAGTGCCGGTAACCATTGATTATCTTGGTTTTACCGTACCTTATAAATTTATCGTTGGTTATGGTATAGACTTTGATGAGAAGTTCCGTTATTTGCCTGATATATGTTTCATAGATGAGGATTGAGTAATGGGTTTAGCTGAGCTGATTTCGGTAGCTAAGGGGGAAAATCCCGCAGATTTGCTGCTTACCAATGCCAGGATAGTAAACGCTTTCGTTGGTGATATAGAGCGGGGCAATGTGGCTATTTATGGCGATAGGATTGCCGGAGTTGGCGATTATCAGAAGGGGAAGGAAGTGATTGATTTAAAGGGGAGCTACCTGGCCCCGGGGTTGATTAATGGTCACACTCATATAGAGAGTTCAATGCTCCACCCAGCTCAGTATGCGCGCGCGGTGATTCCAAGAGGTACTCTGGCTTTAGTTACTGATTTACACGAAATTTCCAATGTCTGCGGGCTCGATGGCATGAAGCTCATGATGAGGTGGGCAGAGAAGTTGCCCTTAGATATGTTCTTTATGGCTCCTTCTTGCGTGCCGGCAACTTCTCTGGAGACATCTGGCGCCAAAATTGGTGCCAAGGATATAAAGATGACCTTGAAGTTGCAGAATGTCATTGGGTTGGGGGAAATGATGAATTTTCCGGGCGTGGTTGCTTGCGATGAGGAGGTTTTGAGCAAGATTCTGGCTGCTCAGGGTAAAGTGGTTGATGGGCATGCTCCCGGGCTTGGGGGCAGGGAATTGAATGCTTATATGGCAGCGGGCATTTATTCTGACCACGAGTCAACCACCTTTGAGGAGGGTAGAGATAAACTCAGGCGGGGAATGTACTTGATGATTCGTGAGGGCTCTTCAGAGAAAAATCTGGATGCTCTTTTGCCATTGGTTACCGATGATACTTATAAGAGGTGTTTTTTTGTGGTGGATGACCGAAGTTGTTTTGATTTGCTTAATGAAGGTGATATTGATGCCGTGGTGAGAAAGGCGATTTACCGGGGGCTGGAGCCAGTGCGGGCTCTACAAATGGCGACCATCAATGCTGCCGAGTATTTCAGGTTATATGGCAGGGGGGCCATTGCCCCAGGCTATGTGGCTGATCTGGTTACTATCACTGACCTTCCTCGGCTGGAAATAGACATGGTCTTTTATAATGGGCAGTTGGTGGCAAGAAATGGCAATTGCTTATTTTCTGTGCCCGAAGCTGCTGCTGAACTAACTGATACCGTCCACATTAAGCCGGTTGGTGCCGATGCGTTAACCTTAGCTGCTAAAGGGGAGACTCATCCAGTTATTGAAATTGTCCCCGGTCAGATAGTTACCAGGAAAAGAATGGAGAAGGTAAAGGTTGAGAACGGAATTATGGAGCCCGATGTGGATGGTGATATTTTGAAATTAGTGGTGGTGGAGAGGCATAAAGCCAGCGGCAATATTGGCGTGGGATTGGTTAAGGGCTTTGGCTTGAAACGGGGGGCTTTAGCTTCATCGGTGGCTCACGATTCCCATAATATAGTAATTGTGGGCACCAATGATGCCGACATCATGGCGGCGATTGCGGAGGTAGAAAGACTGCAGGGGGGATTGGTAGTCTGTGCTCAGGGTGAAGTTTTAGCTGCTTTGCCCCTGCCTATTGCCGGCTTACTTTCTCCGCAGCCGCTGAAGGTTGTTGCCAATGAATTTGAAAGGGTAGAAAAAGCTGCGCTTAGCTTGGGAGATGTCCCGCCATCACCGTTTGCCATTCTTTCTTTCTTAGCTTTGCCGGTGATTCCAGAGCTGAGACTAACTGACCTGGGACTGGTGGATGTGGTAACTTTTAAGTTGCTCAAGTGAGGAGGGCGTGGTTGAGTCCTTACCAAGCTTACTTCTTCTTTAAACCGGCGGCGAATTCATCCACGCCAATGGCTGCCATGGTCATGGTCTGAAGTGTTCCCCGGGCACCCAAGTTCAGGGCTACCTTGCTTATGGTTTCGTTGTCGGGAGCTTCCAGAATATTGACGAAATCATAGGGGCCGAGAAGGGCATACTGGCTTAGCACCTTAGCTCCCATGGCATCAACTTCTTTATTTACTTCCTTTATTCTCTCCGGGTTGTTTTTTACCGTTCTTCTACCTTCATCAGTTAAGCTCGTCAGCATCACATAAATTGCCATTATCGCCACCTCCTATATAAATTTGAATTGCTTTGTCCACGCCCTCCGTCTGAGTTAATTCTATCAGCTATTGGGAATAATTCAAGGATTTTCGCCTATTAGTTTTTCGGCATATTCAAGGAGAACCTTCTGGTGGGTTTTCACATAAGACTTGGTGCTCATGAATATGTCCCAAAGCTATGTAGTCGAATGCGGGCTGAGCCATATTGCCGGAAGTCTCCACCCCCAAATGAAGGTCGGCAAAATGAAGAAATTTCATTTTTGTCTGGTTGCCCACAGGGGCTGAGTGCTGAGAGGTTCACCGGCGAGTTTGGCCCGTAAAGTTTCCTCCAGCTCGTTTATGGGTATCCTGATCTGGGCCATGCTGTCCCGCTCGCGAATGGTAGCCTGGTTGTCTTCCAAGGATTGGAAGTCAATGGTAATGCAGAATGGGGTGCCAATTTCATCCTGGCGTCGGTATCTGCGGCCTATACTTTGAGCGTCATCATACTGTGTTGTGAAGTTCCGACGTAGATTGGTGTAAATCTCTTTGGCCAGGGGAGTGAGTTTTTCGTTTCTGCTCAGGGGGAGAACAGCTACTTTAATTGGTGCCATTGGGGGCTGGAGGCGTAAAATTACTCTGGTTTCTCCCTCTACCTTTTCTTCATCGTAGGCATCAATCAGCAAAGCCAGAGCTGAGCGGTCAACGCCGGCGGAGGGTTCGATGATGTAGGGAACATAGCGTTCGTCAGTTTCCTCGTCGTAATAACTTAAGTTCTTGCCGCTATATCTGGCGTGCTGGACAAGGTCGAAATCACCTCGATTGGCGATGCCCTCCAGTTCAGCCCAGCCCATGGGGAATAGATATTCGATGTCGTAGCACTGCTTGGCGTAATGGGCAAGTTCATCTTTGCCGTGCTGGCGTAGGCGAAGGTTTTCCTCTTTGATACCAAGTCTGACATACCAATCAAGGCGCTCTTTCAGCCAGTAGTCAAACCACTGCTCATCGGTTCCCGGTTTAACGAAGTATTCAATTTCCATCTGTTCAAACTCTCTGGTTCTGAAGATGAAGTTACCCGGGGTAATCTCGTTGCGGAATGATTTACCTATCTGGGCTATGCCGAAGGGCAGCTTTTTTCGCGAAGTGGCAAGTATATTTTCAAAGTTGACAAACATGCCCTGGGCTGTCTCTGGGCGAAGATAGGTAACACTTGCCTCCTCCTCAACGGGACCCATGAAAGTTTTAAACATGAGATTGAACATGCGGGGCTCAGTTAGCTCACCGCCACATTGGGGGCAATTTTGACCGTTGGCCTCGGTGGCTCGCCACCTTAGGTGGCAGGCTTTGCATTCCACCAAGGGGTCGCTAAATCCACTCACATGGCCGCTGGCTACCCAGGTTTGAGGATGCATCAGAATGCTGGATTCTAGTCCCACCATGTCGTCTCGTTCTCTAATGTTGGTTTGCCACCACGCATTTTTAATATTCTGTTTGAGCTCTACTCCCAGAGGACCATAGTCCCAGCAGCTTGCCAGGCCTCCGTAAATCTCACTGCCCGGGAAAGCAAATCCCCGCCGTTTACATAGCGAGACAATCCTTTCCATATCTACTTTGCTGGTATCTTTTGGCAAGCGCTCCCCCAATTTTCGATTTTTCCTAGCTTATCAACTTCGCCATGAAGTGTCAAAAGCCTATGTTATAATACTGACGTATGAAAGTCTTGGGTATTGAGACTTCCTGTGATGAGACTGCGGCCGCAGTTGTTGAAGACGGCATTACCATTCTGTCTAATATTGTGGCTTCACAGGTAGATATTCACGCCCGCTATGGTGGTATAGTTCCCGAGGTGGCTTCAAGACAGCATCTGCTTACCATCTTGCCTGTGGTGCGTGAGGCAATGAATGAGGCCAAGGTTACTTGGCGGGAGTTGGGAGGTATTGCAGTAACTTTTGGTCCGGGTTTAGCCGGTTCATTGCTGGTGGGAGTTAATGTGGCTAAGGCGGTTGCCTTGGCTTGTGGACTACCGCTTATTGGGGTCAATCATCTTGAAGGTCATGTCTATGCTAACTGGCTGGGGAGGGATAATCTGCCGCCTTTCCCGTCTCTTTGCCTCATTGTTTCCGGGGGGCATACTGACCTGGTGCTGATGAGGGGGCATGGGCAATTTGATGGTGTGGGGCGAACGCGTGATGATGCCGCCGGTGAGGCTTTTGATAAGGCAGCTCGAATTTTGGGATTGGCTTACCCTGGGGGCCCGGCTATTGAACGGGCAGCGCAGGCTGGGACGCCTTCTCTCCCTTTACCTCGCGCTTGGCTTAAAGGAAGTGATGATTTTAGCTTTAGCGGCTTAAAAACAGCCTTGCTGCATCTTGTTCGGCAAGGGGAGATTTTGTCCCAGGCCTTCTTGGTGGCTGATGCCGCCGCCAGCTTTCAGCAGGCAGTTGTTGATGTTCTGGTTACCAAAACAATAGCTGCGTCAGAAAAACTAAGAGTTAAGCAGATCTTGCTGGCTGGTGGAGTTGCCGCAAATGGGCAGCTGCGGGATAACTTTGTGCGCTTGTCTCCCCTTCCCGTTACTATGCCTGAGCCGGCCTTGTGCACTGATAACGCCGCCATGATAGCTGCCTGTGGTTATTATCATTTCCAGAACGGTAAAGTTAGCGGTTATGACCTAGATGTGGTGCCTAACCTCAGTCTGGCTCGCTCAGCCTAGTCGGTTGATAGACTGAGTGTGGCAGCGTGGCGCAGTGAGCTTGAAGGATGCCTGTTGTTTTAGCTAAAGGATGTTTTTGGATTTCAAGAATTGGCCTAACTCCACTTATTCAGGGAGGCAGAGATGGAAAATATTACCTTAAAGCATATATTAAGCGGGCATGTCCAGCATTTCCCAGACAAGACGGCTATCATTTTCAGCGACCCGAAGCTGTCGGCAACTGAGCGAAAGTTGACTTACCGGGAGTTTAACTCCAGGTGTTGTAGACTGGCGAACGGCCTGTTGAATATGGGTTTTAGGAAGGGCGACCACATTGCCATGCTGTCTATGAATAGCAGCCAGTATGCTGAGCTTTATTGGGGTTTTCCCAAGGCTGGCTTGGTTATGGTTCCCATAAATTTCAGGTTTGTGGCCGATGAAGTAGCATACATCGTTAACCATTCCGATGCCAAAGCCATAATTTTCGAGGAGCAATATCTGGACCTTATAAATTCTACCCGCTCACAGTTTGATAAAGTGAGGAGCGATGGCTACATCATCATTGGTGATAAGGCTCCACAGGGCATGATTAATTATGAAAAGCTGTTAGCTAAATCTGCCGATACTGAACCGCAGATTGAGGTCGAGGAAATGGACCCAAGCATACTCATTTATACTTCAGGGACTACTGCCAGACCAAAGGGGGTATTGAAAACGGAGGGGGCTGTCCTCTGGCTTGCCCTTCAGTTTCTCTATCATTGTGGCTGGTCACGTGATACGGCAACTATATTAGCTACGCCGCATTATCATTTGGGTGGCACATTTCCCACTCACGCCGCCATTTATGCTGGCGGCACATTGATTATCCAGCGCGAGTTTGACTCATTGAACTGGCTTGAATTGGTGGCTAAGTATCGGGTAAGTAGATTCTGGATAGTGCCAACCATGCTTAACCTGATTGTTAACTTACCTGAGGCGGTAAGGAGTAAATATGATGTTAGTTGTGTGGGCGACATAATGACATCGGGGGCTCCGCTTCATGCTGAGACCTGGGATAGGGCATTGAAGGCATTTCCCAATAGCAAAATTCATAATCTCTATGCTTCCACTGAGCACGGTGGCGCCACCATTCTTTATCAACGGGAAAAGGATGAGCACAATTTGCCATCAGAGTGCATTGGGCTGCCCGCTCTGGGGGCGAATGTTAAGATTGGTAATAATCAGGGTAATGAACTTCCTCGCGGCGAGACCGGTGAGATCTGGGTGAAGGTGCCTTCTAATCCCATCGAGTATTACAAAAACCCAGAAGCAACTGAGGAAGGGTTCAAAGATGGTTGGGTATCGGTGGGCGACTTGGGCAGGCAGGATGAAAATGGCTACTATTATATTGTTGATAGAAAAAAGGACATGATTATCAGCGGTGGTGAAAATATTTCCCCAAGGGAAATTGAGGAGGTAATTTACAGGCATCCCAAGGTTTTGGAGGCGGTGGTGGTAGGGGTTGCCGATGCCAAGTGGGGTGAGGTGGTTAAGGCGGTGGTTGTCTTGCGCTCGGGCGAGAAGGCTAGCCAGGATGAGATAATTAGTTTCTGCCGGGGTAAAATAGCCGGTTATAAGATTCCCAAATCTGTTGATTTCGTGGACCATTTGCCGAAAACTCCCACTGGGAAGATACTCAAGCGCAATATTAGAGAGAGCTATTGGGCGGCTCACGAGGGGAGAGTTTATTAGGCAAATGGACATCGACTACTATTTGGATCTCACTGCCTTTGAGCAGGTGAATAAATTCTGACTCAGAGCGGGTACTTGTCCCCAATGTGTATATGGTTTGCCCACCGCCAATCAATATGGGTCGGCTCCTTGGCGTTTTCTGTGCAGCATGGTTTCTTGGAGGGCCAGAGCGCTGTTGGCGGCTCCGGCGATTACATTGGCAATCTGCTCTGGAGTAGCTCCGGTGAATTCATACCCAGGCTGATTAAATGTCTTCGTTATGACATCAGTTACTGATTTACGGTCTGTGGCATCTAACCCTATCAGTCCAGCTATCACTTTCTCATCGGTATCGGTTGGCACTATAAAGTAATCTCCAGTTAGCATCATATCGTGAATCTTGCAGTCCTCATCAATGGCTATGGCTACCTGAATCATTTTGAAATATTTCTCTTGATAAAAACCAGTGATAGCTTTACCTCGGTTTCTAGCTATGAACTTATGTGTGGACCTTCTCCAGATGAAATCTTCACTTAAGATTTCAGGTGAGTATTTTTGCCATACCGCTTTTTCCTCTTCTCGCAGCTCCCGCTGCATCAGATCGATATTGGCATACTTTTTGAAGTTTCTGGTCAGAGCTTCTTTGACCTCTTTCATAGTGGGTACATGACTTCCGTCGGTTTCTGCTGAGGCTACATATTTGGTAAATTCTTTTATCTCCTTGTCCTTGAATTTTTCCGGGGGAATATTAAGTGTTAAGGAACTCAGTTCCATGTCTGGTAAGTATCTATTGAAGGAGTAGTTTCCCAGCATGAAGTTCCCCATGGTCTCAAATGCGCTGCCCACTATTTTCTTGCCCGGCGGCACCCTTAGATCGTTTGGGTATCTATAGTAGGCATTGGCAACGCCGAGGTCTTTAAGCGTCTCTGTCAATATCTGACCGACGTAAAGGTAATAGGCTTCATCGGTGTTTGCCATCTCTCTCAGTGGTTGCGCAGTCTCCATAAATGCCGTATGTTCCCCGAGAAAGACGGTACCTCCGCCCAGGTGCCACCTTCTTACCGGATAAACATTTAGCGCTTGGCAATTTAACCAATTAATCTCCCTGTCCATATCGCTATAGTAGCCCACTGTGGGGAAAGGCTTATTGTAACTGATGAGCAGACAGGTGGGCGGAAACTCCTTCAGCTCTCGCCTTCTATGGGCATCCAGCAGAATTCCCAATAAATTATTCCATATGGGCTCCACATCAAGATAGAAGAGCAGCCTCCATTCGCGCGGCGATGAGCTAAACCCCTTCCTTTCTCGCTTGAATTTGTCAAACTCCAGCATTTTGATTTTTTCTATGTCAGCTGTGGATTCGTTCACTTGCGCTTCTCCTCTAAGAATTTCGTAAATCTTGAAGCATCGCCAAACATCGTTATGTTGCTAAATAGAAAGTAAGTTCGCATGTTTCCGATGTTCTCGCTATTTTCTATGAAGCGTGCTGGACATTGGAAGATTATTACCTTCGCCCTCTCTGCGCCATTTTGAAGCGGTGTCAAGGGAAGGGGGTCTGTAGAAGGCTTGTTGCACTTCTACCAGTTTGAAGTGGGGGAAGTAGCGCTTCATCCTCAATTAGTCCTTTCCCAGAACGGAAGCCTTTCCTCAGTTTACACGTTTACGTGTAGATATGTCAAGAGGCCTTGGCGGATTTTGAAGGCTCTGGTTCATAGTCAAAACTACTGCGCTCAGCAACCAAATTGAGTAAAGTAACTGAGGTGCCTCTGGGCTGGTACATTCCCGTCTCCCACTCGCTGACAGTTTGTTGGCGGATGCCCAATTCCTTGGCCAGTTTGGCTTGAGTGAGCCTAAGGTGTTGCCTCAGCGCTCGAATGCGTTTCTTATCCCAGTTATTGTGCTTTTGTCGTTGCCGCATTGTTGGTAAATGTTACACGGTCGAGTGTAATAAATCAACGAATCAAGATTTTCTTTTTGTCAAATTCCTTAAAAACTATTGCAATCTAAGTTTTTTATGCTAAAATATTAGCAGTCTCAGGACGAGAGTGCTAATATAAGTGGTAAGTATGTGTTATTAAATTCGGGAAAGGAGGGCAGGATGGCAGTAAAACTTCAGCCTTTGGGAGATAGGGTAGTGATTAAACCGCTACCTAAGGAGGAGGTGACTAAGGGAGGTATCGTTTTACCAGACACAGTTAAAGAGAAACCTCAAGAAGGAGAGGTTATTGCTGTTGGGCCGGGTAAGCTGTCTGAGGATGGCAAGCGCATGGCCATGGAAGTGAAAGTGAGAGACAAGGTAATTTATGCTAAATATGCAGGTACCGAGTATAAGGAGGATGACGAGGAATTAATTATCTTGCGCGAAAGTGATATTTTAGCTAAAAAGACTTCGTAAAGGGAGGATAAAATGGCAAAACAGGTTCTTCAGGGTGAAGAGGCGAGGCGAGCGCTGAAGTTGGGTATAGATACCCTGGCGGATGCAGTTAAAGTGACTTTGGGCCCCCGTGGGCGCCCGGTGGCATTGGATAGGAAGTTTGGTGCGCCCACGGTGCTTAACGATGGCGTTTCCGTCGCCAAGGAAATTGAGTTACCCGATCCCTTTGAGAACATGGGGGCGCAATTGGTAAAGGAAGCGGCAACTAAGACCAATGATAAATGCGGTGATGGTACTACTACGGCTACTGTATTAGCTCAGGCCATTGTTGCTGGGGGTTTCAAGAATATTGCCGCCGGGGCTGACCCTATGGGTTTGAAGCGGGGGATTGAGAAGGGGGTGGAGGCAGTGGTTGAGGAGCTAAAGAAGAAGTCTATCCCGGTAACGGGCAAGGAGCAAGTGGCTCAAGTGGCGACTATCTCGGCTGCTGACCCAGAAATAGGCAAGCTCATTGCCGAGGTTATGGAAAAAGTGGGTAAGGATGGGGTAATTACGGTTGAGGAATCCAAGGGCTTAAAGTATGAAACTGAGTATGTTGAAGGGATGGAATTTGATCGGGGCTATATTAGTCCCTATTTCATTACCAATCCCGAAGTCATGAAGACCGAGCTTGAAGAGCCCTATGTTCTGATTACCGACAAGAAGATTTCGGCGATAAGTGATATTTTACCCGGTTTGGAGAAGTTCCTTCAGGTTTCCAAGAACTTGGTCATTATAGCTGAGGACGTGGAAGGCGAAGCCTTAGCTACCTTGGTGGTTAATAAGCTGAGGGGTACGCTGAATTGTCTGGCAGTAAAGGCGCCTGGTTTTGGAGACAGGCGTAAGGCAATGCTGGAAGATATAGCTACCCTTACTGGTGGGAAAGTCATCTCTGAGGAGGTGGGCAGGAAACTGGACTCGGTGACGGTAGCTGACCTTGGTCGAGCCCGCAGAGTAGTTGCGGATAAAGATAACACCACCATTATTGAAGGAAAGGGTGCAACCGAAGCTATTCAAGCTCGAATCAAGCAAATTAAAGCCCAGATAGATGAGACCACATCCGATTATGACAAAGAAAAGCTTCAGGAAAGGCTGGCAAAATTAGCTGGTGGCGTGGCAGTAATCAAGGTGGGTGCGGCTACCGAAACTGAGCTTAAGGAGAAAAAGCATCGGGTTGAGGATGCCTTGTCAGCAACTCGGGCTGGAGTGGAAGAGGGCATTCTACCTGGTGGCGGGGTTGCGTTCATAGATGCACTCCCGGTGCTGGATAAACTTGAGCTCGAAGGGGATGAGGCTGTCGGTGTTGACATACTTAAGCGGGCCTTAGAGGAGCCGCTTCGCTGGATTGTTATTAATGCCGGTAAGGAGGGTTCAGTGGTGCTGGATGCGGTGAAGAAGAGCCCTGTGGGAACTGGCTATGATGCGGCGAAGGATGAATTTGGTGACATGGTAAAGAAGGGCATTATTGATCCGCTTAAAGTGACCAGAACCGGTTTGGAGAATGGGTCCAGCATCGCCAGCATGATTTTGACTACCGAATTGCTGGTGACTGATATCCCGGAGAAGGAAAAGCCGATGCCGTCAGGCATGCCACCTGAGTATTGAAAAGATGTAAGGTGTAGAGGAAGAGCCGCCCCATGTGGCGGCTCTTTTTTTGCTTAAAGTTCAAGCAGTTCTATTAGAGATTCTTCTGTTTTAATAGGTCCAACGATAGCTAGATTGAGCTTTTGGCTGATTAGGAGTTGCTGAGCGACCCGCTTCAAGTCATCAACGCTGATGGCATCGACTATGGATATAACATCCTCTACAGTGAGGATGCGCTGGCAGAGTAGCTCTTGAGCTCCCAGCCACCCACTAACAGCCCGGCTATCCTCCATGCGTAACAGCAATCTCCCTTTGGATAGCTGTTTAGCTTTGGTGAGTTCATTTTCTGAGATCTCTTCTTTGACTTGGGAAAGTTCCCGAAGAATGGCTGTTACCGCAACTCTAACTTTTCGGGGGTCGACTCCAGCATAGATAGTAAATGAACCGGTATTGAGAAAGTGCTCGACGTAGCTGTGAATGCTGTAGGCCAGGCCTTGATGTTCCCGAATCTCGGTAAAAAGTCGGCTGCTCATTCCCTCTCCCAATAGCGTGCTGAGTAAATCAAGGGCAAAACGGTCGGGATGAAAGAGCGACAGACCGTGTACGGCAAGGCAGAGGTGGGCTTGTTCAGTATCCCTGGGTTCTATATGTAGCTTGGGTGCGGTTTGATTATCGTCAGTGGGATAGCCGCTTTGCACTTCATTACCAATCCAATCGGCAAAGACTTGTGTAACCAGGTTAACTGCCCGTTGATGACGGATATTACCGGCGATGCTAATCACGGCTTTGCTGGGTGAATAGCGTCGGGCAATATAACTGAGCATTTGCTCACGAGTTAGATTAGTTACCGTTTCTTTGCTTCCGGCGACGTCGCGTCCCAGAGGTTGCCCAGGCCAGAGAAGCTCATCACTGAGCATCCCTAGTCGGTGTTGTGGAGAATCAAGGCTCATATTAATTTCCTCAATAACTACCTGGCGCTCTTTTTGTATATCTTCGCTATCAAATCGAGAATTAAGTAGTAAGTCGGTAAGCACATCTAAAGTTAAGGGGAAGTGAGGGCTGGCTGTCTTACACCAGAAAATAGTTAACTCCCTATCTGTGCCCGCGTTAATTATGCCGCCGACCCCTTCAATGGCCGCGCTAATTTCTCTGGCGGTTGGCCGCCGTTTTGTTCCCTTGAAGCAGAGATGTTCAATAAAATGGGAAATGCCAGCTTCGTTTTCAGCTTCGTAAGCTGAGCCAGTGCCAATAAAAATGGCGGTACACACGGAGTGGGTATGGGGCATGAAACTGGTAACAACGCGCAACCCATTTTTTAGAACAGTTTTACGATACATTGTGTGACGAATTCTACTCAAGTCTAGTACTTTCTGCCAATATGAACTTCGCTTGACTTAGGTGAAAGGGCAAGATAACATTGCTATTTGAGGTTAGAATTGTTAACCAGAGAAACTTCCTCTAAGCTTAACCTATTTCCATTAACCGCGCAAGTGGATGAGCATGGGCATCTCCATATTGGTGGCTGCGATGTGGTTGAGTTGGTCAAAGAATATGGTAGCCCACTTTATCTTTTTGATGAATTTACCCTTCGTCATAAGTGCCGTGAATTTAAAGCTGAATTTACCAAACGGTATTCAAATACGCTGGTCATCTATGCTGCCAAGGCTTTTCTTAATCGAGCTTTAGCGCTTATTTTCAAAGAGGAAGGCTTGGGTCTTGATGTCGTTTCTGGGGGGGAACTGTCTATTGCTCGATCCGCGGCTTTTCCTTTGGGCAAGGTCTATTTTCATGGCAACAATAAGACGGTTGATGAACTGAAGCTAGCTTTAGATTGGGGCGTTGGTCGGATTGTGGTGGATAATTTTTATGAGCTTGAGTTAGTTAACAGGCTGGCCATGGAAAGGAATATTAATCAGGATATTTTGCTCCGCATCACTCCCGGGGTTGATGCCCATACTCATCGGTATACTACCACTGGAATCATTGATAGTAAGTTTGGTTTTCCGTTGACTACAGGGCAGGCCGAGACTGCTTTAATTCAGGCGATGTCAGCTGCTAATCTTAATCTCTTGGGCCTTCACTTTCATCTTGGCTCCCCCGTGTCGGATATATTGCCATATCAGGTAGCTATAGACCTCGTTCTTCGCTTCGCCGCTGAAGTCAAAGCAAAGTATGGCTTTCAGCTTGCTGAGTTTTCTCCCGGCGGTGGCTTTGCCGTCCAGTATATTCTGGATTCCCCAGTGCCCGCTGCGGCTGAGTACGCCGAGGCTATAGTGTCCAAGCTAACTGGTCTCAGTGGGGAGGTGGGGTTGACGCCTCCCTGCCTGATCATTGAGCCGGGGAGGGGTATCGTTGGGCAAGCTGGGGTGGCATTATATACGGTGGGAGCGGTGAAGGATATACCTCAAATACGGAAATATATTTGTGTTGATGGTGGCATAGGTGATAATGTTCGCGCAGCCTTTTATGGTGCGAAATATGAGGCTTTAGTAGCTAATAAAGCTCTACAGGCAGAGACTGAAAGGGTTACCATTGCCGGCAAGTTTTGTGAGTCCGGTGATATTTTGGCTCGAGATATTAAGCTGGCTTCGGTTTTACCCGGTGACATTATTGCCATTCCTGTTTGTGGCGCTTACTGCATTCCCATGTCGAGTAATTATAATGCTTCGCTAAGGCCGACTATTCTGATGGCTAACCAAAGTAAGGCGCGTCTTATTCGGCGCCGGGAAAGCTATGAGGATTTAACCAGATTAGACCTAGTTTAAGGCGCGAAATGTGGCAGGTAATTGGGCAACCACAAACTATAGCTTTGTTGGAGCATAGCTTAAGTGCTGGGAGCTTAGCTCACGCTTATCTTTTTCTTGGTCCACCTCATGTGGGTAAAGGCACCTTAGCTCTCAATCTGGCTCAAGCATTGAACTGCGAAGGCGATGAGCCTCCCTGCGGTCAATGCCAGTCTTGCCGCAGAATTGCTGAGGGCAAATATGCTGATGTCAGAGTTATAGCTTTGAATTCATCCGGAGATTCTGACAGCGTGAAACAGCAAAAACAAATTGGCATTAATGACATTAAGGAGATTCAGCATATTGCCAGTTTGCCGCCTTATGAAGGTAAGTATAAGGTATTTATTATTGATGGTGCTGAATATTTATCAAGTGAGGCTGCCAACTGCTTGCTCAAGCTTCTTGAGGAGCCACCGCCTAGGGTAGTGCTGCTGCTGTTGGCAGTTGAGGAGGGGCGTCTTTTAGCTACGATTATTTCTCGGTGTCAGCGCATAGAATTGAAGCCAATTTCCGTCAAGGAGGTGGAAAAGATACTTGTTGATTCTCACGGCGTTGACTGTGAGAAGGCTCGACTTATAGCTAGACTTTCTGAAGGCTGCCTTGGCTGGGCGCTAAATGTTTTGATTGAGGACAATTTACTTTCTCGGCGGATTCAAAGGATAGATAAATTAGTTTCACTGCTTTCTGCTGGCTGGGAGGAGCGTCTCGCCTACGCTGCTGAGTTGGCAGGCCAGTTTGATAGAAGTCGTAAATCTGCGGATGAAATGATTAGGCTTTGGTTTGTGTGGTGGCGTGACTTGCTGCTGGCCAAAAGTGGTTGCGAAAATGCTATTATAAATATTGATTATGAGTTGACTCTTCGGGAGGGGGCGAGAGGGTTTAGCCTAGTTCAGATTAAGGATGTGCTTGGTAATTTGCAAAGAGCAAGAGAACAAATCTCTAAGAATGTCAATCCTCGTTTGGTGTTTGAGGTATTAATGCTTAGTTTGCCCGGAAAGGGGGAAGGTTGCGGGGTGACAGGAGGATTATCCATACCCCGTTCATCTCAATATATTGATGTCCAAGATAATCGGTGTGCGTTTTAAACAAGCTGGCAAGCTACATTATTTTGATGCTGCAGATATTCCCTTAAAAGTAAATGACTATGTAGTAGTAGAAACTGCCAATGGGCTAGAATTGGGTAAAGCTGCTATCTCCTCCGATAGCAAAGCCAGTGGCATTACTGAATCTTTAAGGCCCGTGTTACGCAAAGCAGAGCCTGAGGATATAGGGCAAGCTCGGCGGTGGGCTGGTAGGGAGAAGAATGCTTTAGTCAAGTGTGAGGAGTTGGCAACTGAGCTTAACCTGGCAATGAAGCCCCTCTGTGCCAGTTACAATCTTGATGGCAGCCAGCTTAATTTACTTTTTAGCGCTGAGGAGAGAATTGACTTCCGAGAGCTCATTCGCAGATTGTCTCGTAGCCTTAGAACCCGTGTTAAATTGAGACAGGTGGGACCAAGGGATGAGGCTAAACTAGTGGGGGGGATAGGTAAGTGCGGGCGCCCTTTGTGCTGTATGACCTTTCTCAGTGAGTTTACTCCCGTTTCTATTAGGATGGCTAAAGAACAAGCGCTAACTTTAAACCCGATGAAAATTTCTGGTATCTGCGGTCGCCTTCTCTGTTGCCTTGGATATGAAAGTGACCTATACCACGCTATGAAGGGGGAGTTACCTAAGACGGGTCAGAGGGTATCGACACCCCGGGGTGAGGCTAAGGTAGTTGGCAGCAATCCATTGAAAGAAGCGGTGCTGGTGAGACTGGAAAGCGGAGCTACTGTGGAGTTGTCCTTGAGACAGGTAACTTGGCAGAAGAAACCAGAGAAGCAGTAGAGGGGGGGGTAATTACTGAGGTAGGTACTTTTGCCATTCCTCATGGAGTTGGAGGTAGTGATGGGGGATATAGAAACCGTTATCTTGCGGTGGCTTTGGTTCGCGGAGAAGAGTCATTTTGGCTTCGCTGGGAGTATGTCCGGCTTTATGACGATTACAAGATATACATGCGCTGGCAACATTTTCCCAGGTGTGCTTTCCACCTCGCCGTTTCGGAATAACATGGTCTAGAGTAAGCTCTTTGGTTTGTTTACTACAATATTGGCAGGTATAGTGGTCGCGATTAAAGACTTCAAATTTGGTCAATTTTGGCTGTCCTCGGGGCCGCTTGACCATATAAATCAGGTGGACCACTGAGGGGATTAGGAAGGTTTCCCTGACCGAGTGAAGCATGCCCGAATTGTTTTCTAGCGCCTCAGCTTTGCCGCGAAGAATTAGAACTAGGGCTCGACGTACCAGACAGATATTGAGTGGTTCATAGTTTTGATTAAGCACTAGAACCGGCAGATTTACCAATGGCTTAATATCCTCCCGCTTAAGATAAGCCATTTTAGCAGAGAGGATTTCAGGTTGCAATATTGCCCTAGGGGCGGCGACCTCGTTTTAAATACCGCCTTGGTGCTCTAGTATCCCGGCCTACATTTATATCACCGCGATAATCGGGCACGGTGATGTTGAACACCAGACTGAGGCTGGGATCTACCATTCGTGAGCTGATGCGAGCCTCAATTTCCTCTAAGGAAAAGCAGGTGGTGATCACCGTTGGTAGCCGAGCATTGTACCTGTAATTGATTAATTGGTAGAGTTTTTCCTGTGCCCAAGGTGTGGTTGATTGCTCACCGAAGTCGTCGAGGATGAGCAGAGGTGTTTTTTTAACCTGTTCAAAAACTTTATCATAAGATACTTTGCTGTCTGGACTGAAGGTAGAACGCAGGTAATCAAGGAGGTCGGCAACAACTATAAACAAAGCCGGCTCGCCGACTTGAAGCCGATAGTTGGCAATGGCGCAGGCTAGGTGGGTTTTGCCACAGCCATTACCTCCCTGGAATACTAGCCAGCCTTGGGGAGATTGAGCGAAGTTTAGAGCAATGTGGAAGGCCTGCTCTAGATTTTGGCGCTGCTGAGGCAAGAGGTTCAGCCGTTTAGAATCAAAATTCTCAAAAGTCATATTCCGCAGTAGCTCTAATTCTAAACCATCTAGCTGTTTTAGAGCCGATACTGGACTTTCTTCAATTACATACATCTGGCAGAATTGGGAATCAGCAAGGCGGCTGCGTAAACTCTCCTCTAATCTCTCTAAAGGTACATTAGTGGTAATTACTGTGGGCAGCTCAATATTGAAGCGGTGATCTAGCAATTGATCCAATTTCTGTTTTGCCCAAGCGGTGGCATTCTCAGTATTTAGGTCGTCCAGTATTAGGAGGGCGGCATTGCTTACTTGTTCAAAAAGCTCATCGTAGGCTGTCTGGCTGCTGGGGCTGAAGGTGGAGCGGAGATGGTCTAGCAGGTCGGCAGCCCTTATATAGAAAACCGGCTGTGTCGAGCTCAAACGGTAGTTGGCGATAGCACAGACTAGGTGGGTCTTACCACAACCAGTGGGACCCAAAAAGACTAGCCAATTTTGAGGGTTACTGGCAAAAATTTTGGCAGCTTCATAGGCGAGGGAAAAATGCTTTTGCGAGGTGGCATTTCCCCATCGTCCTCTGGGTGAAAGATTATCGAAAGTAAACCGGGATAAGTGACCTAAATTGCTGTAGCGCTCAAGATAGTTAAGCTGCTTTTTTTGTAATTCTTTCGTGGTGCAGGGGCAAGGCCTTACTCGGCTAAAATCGGGGCGATTTGAAGCTAGAAGGGGGTGAATGAAGCCAGAACCCTTGCAAAGGGGACAGTTGGGGTCGGGAACATCCTCTTCCCCTTGGCTAGCGTTTGACCAGGTGTCCGTATTTACCCCTGATGTATTTGTTGGGGTCGGTTTCCTTTTTAGAATATCTCCTAGGCTTTCCATCGTCTTTGCCCTCGGTGGTCCAGCGTTCGAGGATGCGAGCAATGTACCTCCAGTTACGCTTATTTAAGGCTACAGCCTCTCTAAAGGCGCTTTCAATCCACTCTGGTGGGTAGAGTTTTTCAGCCTCTCGAAGTTCCTCAGCAATCATTGGCGTTAGCATACCTACATTTTGCTCGTAGAGGCTGAAAATATTTGGCGGCTGAGCAATGCTTATGGGCGTTTCTCTCCTGAGAGTTAGCTCTCCCAGGGAAAGCTCTCCACGTTGGATTTTATCTACAGTTTTCCTTTCCTTTTCAGTGTTGAGGAAATAAATATCTTCGGTTTTGCCATCCCTATCTAGAGTTAGATGGAGTATAGTGCCGCGTTCAATCGCCAAATCCAAGGCGTGGCGAATCATTTCTGCTGGGTGCTTCATTTCTTCTTTTATTTCGCTCCCCAGGGGGCTAGCTGATATAAGTTCATCTTGGGTGACGAGGCGGGGGTAACCGCGCTTTTGGTAAAGTAGCCAGAAGATATGCAGCGTCACCTTGAGTTCGGCAATGTCCTCAATTTTGGGCATAAGTTCGGTCAAAAAAAAGTTGGGCACGGGAGTAAACTCCATTCTTGCCGGGAAACCTGAGAAATGCTTCTTTTTCATCTTCTTGGTCTTAGATAAATGGACTTGGTTCAGCCTCTAAACTATCGAATTTTACGCTTCTGGCTATAAACCTTAGCTTTATCTGTCCTATGGGGCCATTCCGATGCTTAGCTATAAAAATATCGGCAATGCCACGAGGGTAAGGCTCCTTCTCGGCATCGTGAGTTTTATACCACTCGTCTGCAGTATAGTAAACTTCATCGCGGTAAATGAAGAGAACAACATCGGCGTCCTGCTCGATACTCCCACTCTCTCTCAAGTCGGCAAGCTGGGGTATATGTGAAGCTCGCCATTCCACGGCGCGGCTAAGTTGAGATACGGCTAGTACCGGCACACCCAATTCTCTGGCGAGTGCCTTCAAGTAGCGAGTCACCTCGCTAATTTCTTGGACTCGGCTTTCACTCTTAGTATCTCCCTGTACCAGTTGGAGGTAGTCAATGATGATTAAGTCGACGGTATTCTCAAAATCGAGGCGTCGCGCTTTGCTTCGTATCTCCGATATTCGGAGCTGAGGTGAATCATCAATATATATTGGGAGCTCAGATAGTTTTCCGCTGGCTTCCATAATTTTTCTCTCCTCCTGCTCGTTGAAAAGCCCAAGGCGGACGTGCTTGGAATCTACCCCAGCTTCGCTGGATAGGAGGCGTTGAACTGCTGTCTCTCTGGACATTTCCAGACTGAAGAAGGCCACACAGGCTTTCTGATTGACCGCTGCATTTCTGGCGACGCTCAAAGCTAAGCTGGTTTTACCTAAGCTTGGTCTGCCGGCTAAAATGATCAAATCGGACCGCTGTAACCCTCCTAAGAAATCATCTAATGCTGTAAAACCGGTGAGGATGTGAGGGATCTCTCCCTCCCGGAGTTGTATTGGGCCAGCTTCTTCAAAGTACTGGCTGAGAACTTGGCGAATGGAGACAAAGTCTCTCACGCTCTTTGTCCCCCAGACTCTGAATAGGGCATCTTCGGCCCTGCTAAGGGCGGCGTTGGTATCCGGCTCAGCTTCATAGCCGATGGCCGCAATTTGGCCGGCAGCGCTGATTAAGTGTCGCATTATTGCTAGCCTAGATACGATTTGAGCGTAATATTCGATGTGAAGGGATGTGGGCACGATGGACACTAAGTGACTTAGATAGGCAGCTCCGCCGATGTCCTCTAACTTTCCTCGGCGTGCTAACTCGTGGGCCACGGTAATCTGGTTTATGCCTTCATTGCGCTGGTATAGGGAAAGACAAGCCTTATAGAGCCGTTGATGTCTATCTACAAAGAAATCTTCGGGTTTAAGTAGCGTAGTAATTTTGAGTATCGCTTCGCTATCTATGAGCAGAGACCCAATTACCGCCTCCTCGGCTTCAATGTCATGGGGAGGTAATTTTTCATTGGTCGTCATTAGGCTTCTTCTTCCTCGACAATCACTGTAATCTTAGGTTCCAAGTCTTTAGCTAATTTAACTGTTAACTCGTAAATACCTAGCTGGTGCAGGGGTTCTTTTAGCTCAATTTTCCTCTTGTCAATATTGAGGTGGGTGAGTCGTCTAAGTTCATTAGCTATGTCACTGCTGGTAATAGAGCCATAAAGGCGGTCTTTAATACCTGCTCGAGCCTTTAGTCGAATCTCTTTTCCTTCAAGGGATTGGGCTAGTTCAGCTAACTGGGTCTGGCTGAGAATCTGGCGTTGAGCTTCTCTTTGAAATTGTGCCTCAACCTGCTCAACTCCTGCCGCTGTGGCCGCCGCTGCTAGCCCTTTGGGTAAGAGAAAATTTCTGGCATAGCCTGGGGTTACTTCCTTTATCTCGCCTGCCTTCGCCTTGTTTGGGATGTCTTTTAGGAAGATTACCTTCATTTCAATTCAACATGCTCCAATCTTACTTAATCTATATTCGATTTAGAAACTTTTCTGCAGAAAGTGCGGCGGTAGCCCCATCGCCTGCAGCGGTTATGGCTTGTCTGGCTGAGTTGTGCCGAATATCTCCAGCGGCAAAAATACTGGGTATTGATGTTTCCATCACGTCATTAGTAATTATATACCCCGCCTCGTCCAGAGGTAAAATCCCTTTTAAGAATTGGGTATTGGGTTTTAATCCAATGGCAATGAAGATGCCGGCTACTTCTAAAGTAAATATTTTATCAGTTTTCAATTGCTTTAGCTTGAGTTGCTTAACTGCGTTCTTACCCTCAATTTCTCTAACTATGGTGTTCCATAGGATATCTATTTTCCCTTCGACTAAAGCTCTTTCTTGTAAAACTTTACTGGCGCGAAGCTGATTGCGGCGATGGATAAGCTTAACCGATGAGGCGAACTTGCTGAGGGCAAGAGCCTCGGTGAGGGCAACGTCGCCTCCACCAACCACAGCTACTGCTTTGTTTTGAAAGAAGGGGGCATCACAAGTGGCACAGAAAGAAACCCCTTTACCGATGAACCTGTCTTCGTTGGGCAACCCCAGTTTGCGGCGTTGTGAGCCTGCAGCCAGAATTACCGCATCGGCTGTAAAACTGCCTTCTGTAGTATCCACTATTTTATTTTTGTTTTGAAGTTTCAGGCTGGTAACTTCGGCAATCAGAGTTTCAAGCCCATAGCTTGTTGCTTGCTGATACATGAACTGACCCAACTCGAAGCCAGAAATACCTTTGGAGAAACCGGGATAATTCTCAATCTGCTCTGCATTTACTATCTGCCCACCCATTGCCCCCCTCTCTATGAGCAAGGTATGAAGTTTAGCTCTGGAGGTATAGAGTCCGGCGCTAAGCCCGGCGGGACCACCGCCAATGATTATCACTCGATAATTTCTGCTCATAAGTCAAAGATCTTTGTGGCTGGTAGCTGTCCTTTCCCACAGATCGCAGCGCCCTCCCCACCTAGCTAAAACCTTACCGTTAAGCGAGAGTTGAATGATCTCACACTGATTGGGGCAGGCTTTGCATTCAAAAGCGGAGGTATGGTATTTCGCTTCGCTGGTGCTAAATCCTCTAAATTGTGTCTTATTACCATTAATGTCCGTTTCTTCGTGTACTAATAGAGCGGCACCAATGGCTCCCAGAACTTCATGGTGAGGGGGGACGATGATTTGGGTGTTTAGATTCTCCTCTAGTGCTTTGACCATGCCCTGATTAAAGGCAACTCCACCTTGAAATACCACCGGAGGCTGAATTTCCTTCCCCAGGGCGACGTTATTGAGGTAATTACGCGCTAAGGCCTGGCATAAGCCATAGAGAATGTCTTCGGTTTGGTGCCCCATCTGCTGCTTGTGAATCATATCCGATTCAGCGAACACAGTGCACCGTCCGGCTATGCGGACTGGCATTTTGCTTTTCAGAGCGCGCTGTCCAAACTCCTCAATGCCTACGTTGAGGCGCGAAGCTTGATGGTCAAGAAAGCTGCCGGTGCCTGCGGCGCATACCGTGTTCATACCGAAGTCAGTGACTATGCCATCGCGGATGATTATAATTTTACTATCCTGCCCCCCGATTTCGATGACGGTGCGCACATTGGGTATATAATGCATGGTGGCGATTGCCTGGGTGGTAATTTCATTTTTTACTAAATCAGCGCCCATGATCACCCCAGCTAGATACCGAGCGCTGCCGGTAGTGGCCACTCCGCAAATCTCTGCATTTGGGGGCATCTGCCGCTCAATCTGTTTTAGCCCCTCTTGAATTACGGCAATGGGTTTTCCCTGGGTGTGTAGATAGTTGGCAGTGATGAGCTGGTTATCTTGGTCAAGCAGGGCCAGCTTGGTGGTTACTGAACCGACATCAATGCCAAGATAAGTTTTCACGATTTCCCCTCGTCCCGCTTGTGAGTTTGGGCCTCCTCCGTCTGAACTTTAGAAGATCGACGAAGGCTTCGAGCCTGGTTAACATTCCTGGCTTAGCCATTTGTTCATCGCATAGAATGGTAAGTACTGGGATATCCTCCTTGGTTGAGGGCATAATATTCTGGGCTACCGTTTCCGGCATACAGGTAAAGGGGGCCACGTGAATTATACCATCGTACTCTTTGGCGTGAAGTACTTTTTCTCCCACTGATTCCCAACCGTCACCACCAACATCGCGCTTTAGATAAGGCATAGCTGCTTTATGAACCCTTTTCCATTCGTCTATGCCCAGCGAGTTGAGGAAGAGGCTAAATTTAGTCCATTGGGAGAAGAAGAGGCTCCGCTTTACTTCCACCCCCAACTTGCCTAATTCTACCTCAAGATCCATATTGGAGAAAGGGTCTAGAACAACAAAAATCTCGCCAATTATGCCCACCTTGAGTGGGTCTGCTCGGTCATCTTTTGCCATTTGGCCCAGCTTTTCAATGTATTCTGTGGTTATCTTTTTTAGGGCAGCGTGCTCACTCAGCTCGTCAATGGCCTTGATGCTCTCCTTAAATATCTTGTTGGCGGTTCCCTTTTCTAGCTCCACTGCCCTCACTTTGTGAATTACCTTCTCTATGTTATCTAGAGCTGCCAGCTTGGCTAAGCCAAAGTGGAAGGCGGAGATGATTTTCGACCAGGGGGAATTGTTGGACACGCGCTTGATGAGCTGAAGAAGACCGACGAGTTTGTTTTGAGATACGTCGAAGGTGAGCATCTCAATATCGTAGCCCAAATCATGAAGAATTTGCTTTTGAACTTTGGCATAGTAACTTAATCGGCAGATACCGATCCCCCCTGCCTGGAGCACGCTATCTGCTCCTAGCTCGCAGGCTTCGATAAGATTGCCCAAGGTGAGCTTGAAGGGGAGACATGTTCCCTCGGGAGCGTACCGGACTCCAAGGTCTAGCGTCCTCCGAGTACTTGGCGGTGGTACTACTAATTCAGTGCCCAGCTCTTTAAATATGGTTCTCAGTGGGATATAAATGTTACCAGCATGAGGGATGCCTACGCGCATGATTGCCCTCTTTTTCTCCTCTTAACCATATCCAAGAAAGCCTCAAGGCGGGTGAGCATTCCCCCCTCAGCGGTGTGTTCGTCTAAAGTGAGATAGAGGAAGGGAGCCTTAAGTTGTCTGGCGCGCCTTTGTATTATATTCATCATCATCGAGTCGGGACCGCAGGCAAAAGCGGCAAGGCCAATTATACCATCAACTTTTGTCTGGAGATAATATCCTCCGGCTCCAACTACATCAGCTTCATAGGTCCAGCGAGGGTTACCTACTAAGCTGGTCATAGCTGCATCAAGTGCCTGCTCACTTACCATTTCGGGGGTTAGGACTTTGGCTCCCATGGCCTGCACTTGAGTGATGAGTCGGTGATTAATATAGTCATCGTAGATAAGGTAAGGATGTCCAATAACGGCGATGTTCAATAGTGGAGGCGAATCATTTTCAGCTAAGTCCACTTGATGGCGTTTGTCACACATCTTGTCGGTGATTTGGGTTGGCATTAGCCCTTCGCTGGACATTTTTTGGCGATAAGCCAAATAAATTTTCCAGGCCTTTTTCGTTGCCTTTTCAATCCTAAGTGGATTCTTGGTGAAGTGGCGGCCCAAGCTGTAAATGGCGCGGTATAGGGAATATTTACTTTTGTTAGCGTCTATTTCAATATCAAGTATGGGTGGGGATTCTGGAATCACAGCTTTGGTTATATCGGGCAAACCGAGGAGCTTGGAGCAGTTGTAAGCATTCTTTCCCATGCTGCGGATAACTGGGATAAACATGTAGTCACATTTATCTGCTAGGGAGAGGACGTGGCCACAGAATATCTTTACTGGCAGGCAAGTTTCGGCAACAGTTCGAGAGCAACCTGAGGTAACTATATCTTTGGTTGTTGGTGGCGAGATAGCCGTTTCTACGCCAAATTCCTCAAAGAAAGCTTGCCACATGGGGTAATATTGATAATAAAGCAGAGCTCTGGGGATACCTACTCTGGTCGTCATTTTTGCCGAAAAGCCTCTTTAATGCTGGTTAAAGTCTCGGGCTCGCTGAGAACATCAACTGCGGTCATGGCCATTGCTTTAGCTGCATCTACTAGCGCGGCGTGGCCGGCTTCTGATGCGGCCGCCTTGGCAAATTCAGGTGTGTGCGTTGATACTTCGTCTGGGGCGATGGTCACTGAGGCGTGAATGCTGGGCACTAGTTGACTGACGTTACCCATATCTGTGCTGCCAAAGCCAAAGCGAGTTTCGTAGGGCTCTATCTTTCTTCCCAAGGATTCCAAGTTGTGGCTGAACAACTGAGCTAGAACTGGATTATTGTTCATTGGTGCGTAGGTTTTGTCTCCCCACTCATATTTGAGTTGGGCTCCAGTAGCTAAAGATGCCCCGATAAAGCAGTCTAATAATTTTTCTTTTAGCTCCTCAAGGTAGGCGCTGTCCTCGGCGCGGACTAGAAATTTGGCAGCACTATGGGCTGGCACCACATTAGCCGCTTTACCGCCATCGGTAATGATGCCGTGGATGCGTGCTTTCTCCCTTATCTGTTGGCGAAGAGAGTTTATGGCAGTAAAGGCCATAATCATAGCTTCTAGAGCATTGATGCCTTTGTGGGGTTGAGCTGCGGCATGAGCCGACTTGCCAATAAACTCAACACAGAGGGGTATACAGGCTAGCGTTTGGGTGGTCGCCATATTCCGTGTCCCTGGATGTACCATCATGGCTATATCTACTTTATCGAAGGCTCCTCTTTCTACCATTATTATCTTACCTCCAAAAAGCTCCTCGCCCGGGGTGCCCAGGATTAAGATGCTGCCTCCAACTTGGTCAATGGCGACCTTGCTGGCAATCCCAGCCCCAATTGCCGAGCTGGCTATTATATTGTGACCGCAGCCATGCCCAAGTTCAGGCAGGGCGTCATATTCGGCAACTAGAGCAATTAGCGGTTTACCACTGCCATATATGCCTCGAAATGCCGTCTTTAAACCGGTTATACCTCTTTCTACTCGGAAGCCATTTTTTTCAATATAGTCACTTAGCCAAGCTGCTGCTTTCCTTTCCTGTAAACCTAGCTCGGGATTGGCATGAATCTTTAGGCTTAGTTCAATAAGCTCTTGATGGCGAAGATTTACTTGCTCCTTTACTTTTGTCTTTAATTCTTCCTTTTTCAATCGCTTGCCCCTTTCATACAGATATTATAACCCATGGAGTATGAGGGCTTCTAGGCTAGGAATGGTGAGATAATGGTATCCAGCTTGACACTAAAGCCGTCTGAACTTATAATAAGCCCAGTTTTTATCTTTGCTGTGAAAATAGAAATGAGTAGTGGGCAAAAGGGAGCTAATAAAGACTCCTTGTGGAGTGGGATAAATGTTGCCCGATTGCTGGAGGAGCCCGTCGGTTCGACCCGCAATTATCATATGGATGAATCTATTGGGGAAGAAACCATGCACTTCATCAAGGGAGAGGTAACCTTGACTCGTAGCAGTCAAGGTATTTTAATGCAGGGAACATTAACAGCTCATGTAGAGCTGGTCTGCAGTCGCTGCCTGAATGCCTTCGATCTTCCCATTAATTTCAATATTGCTGAAGAATTCTTACCTACGTTTGATGTGCATACTGGTTTGCCGCTAGCTTTACCTGAGGAGTGTGATAACCTCACTATTGACGAGGACCACGTTCTTGATTTTGGTGAAGTGGTACGTCAGTATATTTTACTCAATATGCCCATGAGGCCGCTTTGCCATCCTGATTGTGCTGGATTTTACTTATCCGCTGACCATAGTCCCGGTCGAAATTCACATGAAACTGAGCGTTGTGATTATCGGTGGTCGAAACTCAAACAACTGAATTTGGACAGGCGAGGTAAAGTTTAAGTGTCACCTGTACCTAAGAGAAAATATGCTAAAGCCCGCCAGGGGAAAAGGCGCAGTCATCTTCATTTAAGCCTGCCTCCATTGGATGAGTGTCCCCAGTGTCACAGCCCCAAGCTGGCTCATCGCGTTTGCCCCACTTGTGGTAGCTATGCTGGTAGGGAAGTTATTCGGATCAAAAGTCCAAAGAAAAAAGCTAGCTGATGTTTTTGGGGAGTTGCTGAAGGAGGCAAATTTTGCTTAGGACCTCCCTTTGTGATCTGCTGGGCATCGAGTACCCAATCATTCAAGGGGGGATGGCACATCTGGGGACGGCAGAACTCGTATCAGCCGTGTCTAACGCTGGTGGGTTAGGTGTGATTGGTAGTGCGGCTGCTTCTCCAGATTGGTTGACAAAGCAAATCCACTTGACTAGGGACAGGACCGATAAGCCATTTGCCGTGAATATTGTGTTGCTAGCTCCTTTCCTTGAAGAGAATCTAGAAGTTGCTTTAAAGGAGAGGGTAGGTATTGTCATTTTTGGTGGGGGTAACCCGAGCGCTTATATTCATAAATTGAAAGAGGCTGGAGTGAAGGTGATATCGGTTATTTCCAGTGTAGCTTTGGCTAGACGTTTGGAAAGATTTGGAGTGGATGGCATCATTGCTGAAGGAATGGAGGCGGGTGGGCACATTGGTGAGGTCACTACTATGGCTTTGGTTCCCCAGGTGGCAGACGGTGTTAGGCTGCCGGTAGTAGCTGCGGGTGGGATTGCTGATGGTCGAGGCATGGCAGCTGCTTTGGCCTTGGGAGCTCAAGGCGTGCAGATGGGGACGCGTTTTATTTGTTCCGAAGAATGCATTGCTCATCTCGGGTTTAAAGAGCGAATTCTTAAAGCGCATGACAGAGCTACTGTAGTTACTGGGGGAACGACGGGGCATCCAGTACGTTGTCTTGAAAATAAGGTGACTCGCCAGTTTATTGCGCTGGAGCGGGATGGGGTGGCTAAGGAGGTATTGGAGGAATTTGGCATGGGCAGGTTGTATTTGGGAGTCATTGAGGGTAATATGGATGAAGGCTCGCTTATGGCGGGGCAGATAGCTGGATTGATAAGGGGAATAAAGCCAGCTAAGGCTATTGTTGAGGATATTGTGGCTGAAGCCGAGGAAGTGATTAATAAACTTGAGGAGGTAGTTCATGGTTGAGCAAGTAAAGGTTGCCTATGTGTTCCCAGGACAGAGTTCATGGGCAGTTGGTATGGGGCTTGATATTGTCGTTCACTATGCTTCTGCAAGGGAGGTTTTTGATGAGGTGGATAGGGTTTTAGGTTTTCCTCTCTCGAGATTGTGTTTTGAAGGCCCTGAGGAAGAGCTCATTCAGACCTTCAATATCCAGCCAGCGGTGTTGACAACAAGTATTGCTTGTCTTAAAGCTGCCCAAGAGGTCAGTGGCGAAAGCATGCCAGCGGCTACTTTTCTTGCCGGGCATGGTTTGGGTGAGTATGCGGCACTGGTAGCTGGCAATGCGGTTAGCTTGGCTGATGCAGTGTGTCTTGTTCGAGAGCGGGGGCGGCTGATGCATGAGGCTGGTCGCAGAAAACCAGGGGGAATGTTGACCATAGTAGGCCTTAAACAAGATATTGTTGAGTATATTTGCCTTAATACCGGCACCACGATTTCCAATATTAATTCTCCGAGCCAGATTGTGATTAGCGGCGCCGAGGACAATCTGACTAAAGCGTGGAGGCTGGCTCGGACAAAGGGCGCGCGCCGCATTATCCCTCTAAAGGTGAGCGGTGCTTTTTATTCTTCTATGATGGAGCCGGCCACGGCTGGCTTGAGTGAAGCTATCTCAAGTTTTACCTTTCGTGATTCGTCAGTCCCAATCGTAGCTAATGTCACTGCTCAGCCGGTGACCGATGTCAAGTCAATAAAGGAGGAACTGGTCAGTCAGCTATATCGTTGCATCCAATGGCGAGATTCCATAGAGAACATGATAGCTAGAGGGGTAACTAACTTTTTTGAGATAGGTCATGGCGAAGTTCTTACCGGCCTAATCAAGCAAATTAGTCCCGGGGTGCGGACTTTCAATGTCGGAGACTTGACCAGCGTTAGAGAAATAGCAAAGTGGCGGAGGATGTGACTGCATGACTGATGTTAAGGTCGAGTTCACCCACCAAAACTGTTCGTAAATGTAAGCATTGTGGAAGAGAATCGCCTCTCATTTCTTAAAGCTTGGGGATGTGCCTAGATTACATTCGGCGTCATCTTGAGGAAGTCAGTTCAGATATTTATGAGGCTCATGGCAAGTCGCGGGAGGTTTTTAAGTTACCGGCTCGGCCGCCAAAAGCAGAAGATGGCATAAGTTGTCATCTTTGCCTTAATGAGTGTCGTCTCCTTGAAGGCGATGTAAGTTATTGCGGCTTGCGTGGCGTTGAAGGTGGTAAGCTTGTTGGTGCCTCTGCAGAGTTAGGTAATGTGAGCTGGTATCATGACCCTTTACCGACGAATTGCGTCGCCGATTGTGTTAGCCCTTTACAATTAGCTGAGGCCGTTGATGAGCATACGTCGTGCATCTGTTGGGAAACCAATGGTTCAATGCAGCCAGCTTTGCTTAAGCAAGCTGCCGAACTTTCTCTCGATTCAGGTGGCTGTATTAAGTTTGATCTCAAGGCTTGGGATGAGGGACTGCATATTGCCCTTTGTGGGGTGAGTAATAAAAGAACTTTTGAGAACTTCCGCCTTTTGGCTGGTTATATTGAGAGAAGACTCTCTCCGCCCTTCCTAGTAGCTAGCACTCTGCTTATCCCTGGCTATGTGGATAGGGAAGAAGTGTCTGAGATTGCCACTTTTATCTCCTCGTTGGACGCAAGTATTCCCTATGCTCTTCTGGCATTTCATCCTGATTTCCTAATGGCGGATTTACCAGCCACATCGCTACATCATGCCCAGGAGTGCTTGGAGGCAGCTAAGGCTGCTGGGTTAAAGCGAGTGCGTTTGGGCAACATCCATTTGCCAGGGAACAATTATTAGAATGGCTGGCAGCAGGCGAAAAGCTAGGGTTATTGCCCTTCAGACGCTTTATGAGATTGAGTATGTGGACCATGAGCCACGGGAAATTCTAAGTCGGTTAGTGAAGGAGAAGGCTTTACCGGAGGAGGCGGCTAGCTTCGCTCAAGAACTTGTCAGCGGAGTTCTTCAGAATAGGCAGAAACTTGATGATGTTATTGGTAGATTTACCCTCTCTTTTTCAGTGGAGCAAATGGCTGCCATTGATAAGAGCATCCTTCGCATTGCTATTTTCGAAGTTTTATTTGATAATAAAGTTCCAATCAAAGTCGCCATCAATGAAGCTGTAGAGTTAGCCAAAGCTTTTGGCAGCGACAACTCTCCGAAGTTTGTTAACGGAGTTTTAGGTTCAGTAGTTGGTGCAGTTCCAGCGAGTGAGAAAGAACGAAGTAATGAAAGGAAAGAGTGAACTGATTGGTGGAGATGAGAAGTTGGCAACTATTTTTGAGCGGTTGAAGAGGATAATCGTAGACCAACTGGGAGTTGATGAAGCTCAAGTGGTGCCTTCAACTTCTTTTGCCAAGGACCTCAATGTTGATTCTTCAGAATTCGCCGAGCTCATCATGGCCATAGAGGAGGAATTTAGCGGCTCGGGAAGGAAGCCTGAAATACCAGATGAGGATGTTGAGAGGATTACCACCGTTCAGGATGCCATTGATTATCTCCGGGACTGTGGCATAGAAGATTAGGTGGGAACAATGGGAGAAGGTATATTTAGAGAGAGTAAATGTTTCTAGGAATTGTTTTAAGGTGTTGTTTTTAGCATTATTAATGTGCTAAAATGTCTATTTGGTTTAATACCTTGTGCAGAGAGATTAGTTTGGGGACATAATACAGTTAGTTTAAGGAGGTTTGTTTATGGCAGATGAAAAAATTATTACTTCGATGATGGAGGAGAAGCGCGTTTTTCCTCCTCCAAAGGAGCTCAGCGAGAAGGCCTATATTAAGAGCATGGATGAATACAAGAAAATCTACAAGGAGTCCATTGAGAATCCGGAGAAGTTCTGGGGCGAGATGGCTGAGCAGTTAGACTGGTATAAGAAGTGGGATAAGGTATTAGTTGAGGACTTTGTCGAGGGCAAACATGAATGGTTTGTGGGTGGCAAGCTAAATGTTAGCTATAACTGTCTTGACCGCCACTTAAAGACTTGGCGCAAGAACAAGGCTGCCCTTATTTGGGAGGGTGAGCCGGAGGGTGAGAGCAAAACCTATACCTATCAACAGCTTCACTATGAAGTGTGCAAGTTTGCCAATGTTTTGAAGAAATTTGGCGTGAAGAAGGGCGATCGGGTTTCTATTTACTTGCCCATGATTCCCGAGTTAGCCATTGCGATGCTTGCCTGTGCCCGAATAGGGGCAATGCACAGCGTGGTTTTTGGTGGCTTCAGTGCCGAGGCACTCAGGGATAGAATGCTGGATGGCGGCTCCAAAATTCTCATCTGCGGCGATGGTTATTGGCGCAATGGGAGGGTGGTCAACAGTAAAGCTAATGCAGACGCAGCTATGGAGCAGTGCCCTGATGTGAAAGATTGTATTGTTGTTAAGAGAATGGGCAACGAAGCTAATATGAAGGAAGGGCGTGATGTGTGGTGGCATGAGCAGGTGCTGGCTGAAGATATCAAGCCCGAGTGCGAGCCAGAGGTAATGGATTCTGAAGACCCATTGTTTATCCTCTATACCAGCGGCAGCACTGGCAAGCCCAAGGGAGTTCTTCATACTTCGGCCGGTTATCTTCTCTTCTGCTATCAGAATTTCAAGTGGATATTTGATATAAAGGATGAGGATACCTTCTGGTGCACTGCGGATATTGGCTGGGTAACCGGGCACAGCTTTATCGTTTATGGTCCTTTGGCATTTGGTGGTACGAGCTTAATGTTTGAAGGCGTGCCCTCGTTCCCCAAACCGGACCGGTTCTGGGAGATAATAGAGAAATACAAGGTGAATGTTTTCTACACTGCACCGACTGCACTGCGGTCCATAATGAGGGAAGGTGACGAATGGCCCAACAAGCGAGACCTCTCTTCGCTGCGCATATTGGGAACTGTGGGTGAGCCTATAAATCCTGAAGCCTGGATGTGGTATTACAAGGTGATTGGCAAGGAGAAGTGCCCGATTGTGGATACCTGGTGGCAGACGGAGACCGGCGGTATACTAATCACTCCTTTACCCGGCGCCATAGCAACTAAGCCCGGTTCAGCTACTGTGCCCTTCCCTGGAGTTGATGTTCAAATCCTGAGGGAGGATGGTACACCCGCCGGTGTTAATGAAGGTGGTTATCTGGTTATCAAGCGGCCGTGGCCGGGGCTGATGCGTCGAGTTTTTGGCGAACCTGAAAGGTTCAAGAATACGTACTTTGTCCAATTCCCTGGAGTATATACTACAGGTGATGGCGCTCGAAAGGATGAAGATGGCTACTACTGGTTGATGGGGCGGATAGATGATGTCATCAATGTGTCTGGTCACCGCATTGGAAGTGCTGAAGTGGAGAGCGCACTGGTATCCCATGAGAAAGTTGCCGAGGCAGCGATAGTGGGCATGCCACATGACATTAAAGGGCAGGGCATTTATGCCTTTGTTACCCTTAAGGTTGGCGAAGCCAAGGATGAGGCGTTGAAGAAAGCCCTGGTGGCTCACGTGCGTAAGGAGATTGGTCCCATTGCTTCGCCGGATAAGATTCAATTTGCCGATGGTTTACCCAAGACCAGAAGTGGCAAGATTATGAGGAGAATACTGGTGAAGATCGCTGCTGGTGACATTAGTGCTATTGGCGATACCAGCACTTTGGCTGACCCTTCGGTGGTAGATGATCTGGTTAAGCATAGAGTGTAAGGTAGTGAGGGTGAGTTAACAAGAAATATTAGAGGGGGTTTTGAAACCCCCTCTAATTATATAAGTGGGGCTATTAAGAAAATTTGGGACAATAAAGACAAATCTAGAACCAGGGTAAAACTAAAACAGCATAAATTACTTGAGGAGGTGAATCTTGGCGACAGCGACTAATAGATGGAATATCATTATCAGTGGATTCCTGCTGAATCTGATGCTGGGAATCGTATATGCATGGAGTGTTTTTGTTCGCCCGCTGATGGAAACTTACGGCTGGACAAAGACAGTAGCCACCTTGCCATTCACGATATTTCTGGTAGTTTTTGCCCTGATGATGATTCCTGCAGGAAGGGCTCAGGATAGAATGGGACC
>JAUXIO010000013.1 GCA_030620975.1 Dehalococcoidia bacterium
GCAGGACTCAACTTCAATGTTGAGCCGGTGGAAGAAACAGAGCAGAACAGGGCTAAGGCGCAGAGGGCAGAGCAGGTCCTTTACCAGGTATATGAAGATAACAACCTTCAGCAGCTCACACTCAGTGGCGTTTAGGTTATTTTGTCCTTATTTGATTTAGTTGCCCTTTCTTTATTTCAGGTTTTTTGTTACATTACAAATATAATGCTGGCTAACGCGGCGTTGATTATTGGTGCTTATCTTTTCGGCTCTTTGCCTTTCATGCTGGCTCTGGGCAGGGCTAAAGGCTTTGATTTTACCGGCGAAGAAGACTTACACGATGCCCTGTGGCACCAGGCAGGTCGGCTTTGGGGATTGGCTGGCGTTTTTGTTGACTTTGCTAAGGGCATCATCCCGGTTCTGATTGGGTTTGGCTTTGGGTTGCCTCTGGCTGTGGTGGCTACTGCTGGGGTGGCTGCTGTTGCCGGGCAGATGTGGCCAGTTTTCCAGAAATTTGATGGTGAAAAGGGCAACAGCACGGGCTGGGCTATGGTGGCGACATTGACTCTGGCTTATGGCGCCTGGCCGGTGCTGGTTATGGGTGTGATACCGGTTGCTCTGGGCTTCGGCATCAGGACTGTGCCCCGCTTTCTTGTCTCTGACCAAACATGGAACGAGCGGCTCAAACTTGGTGGACCGCCCAGCTTAAGCCTGCCGCTGGGCATGGCAGTTGGCTTCGCCGCTACTCCGCTGGCAGCCTGGCTTTTTCACCAGTCTTTGGAGATGGTTCTACCTCTGCTGGCTCTGTTCATAATTATTATAGCGCGCAGGCTGACCGCGGGGCTTGCCGCCGACCTCAAGGCGGCGACTAACACAAGAAGCATCCTGATTAACCGCTTTCTCTATGACCGAAGCTACCTGTAGGCATGCCCCCTCTTTGTTATTGTGAGGAACCTCCCCCCTCTGTCGTTACGAGGAACAAAGAGACGAAGCAATCTCTCAAGAATGCCGGGGATTGCCACGCTTCGCTCGCAATGACAGGGAAAAGAAGCTCGCAATGACGGGGAAGAAAAGGCTGGTAATGGTGAAGACAAGTGTAGCTGTGACCTTTTAAGGTTACGATGGGCGGGGCTGAAGCCCCGCCGCTACATTTGTTATTTTGTGGGGTTAAAGCTCTGCGACTATGATTTTGTTGTTTTGCCCAGTCGGCGCAGTATCTCCCTGGCGGCGACTATACCTGAAGCTGAAGCCTGCACCAAGCCGCGGCTGACGCCGGCGCCATCGCCGCAGGCGAACATGTTGTCAATCTCTGTCTCCAGGTGGGGGCTTAGCTCCAGCCTGCTGGAGTAGAATTTGACCTCAACGCCATAAAGCAGTGTGTAGCGAGAAGCGACACCTGGAGCCAGCTTGTCCATGGCCTGGAGCATCTCGACTATGTCTTTGAGGTGGCGGTAGGGGAGGGCGAAGCTCAAGTCTCCAGGCGTTGCTGCCTTCAGAGTTGGCTTGACGATGCTGGACTGTATGCGAGCCGGCGTTGAGCGCCGACCTTCCATCAGGTCGCCAAAGCGCTGTACCAGCACTCCGCCGCTTAAGGTGTTGGCCAGGCGCGCCAGATATTTACCATAGGCGATAGGCTCGCGGAAGGGCTCGGTGAAGGTGGTGCTCACCAGAAGGGCGAAATTGGTATTCTCCGTCTTGTGCTGGGCATAGCTGCTGCCATTAACCGTGAGCACGGGGTCGCTGCCACCGGTGGACTCCATAATTACCTCGCCGCCGGGACACATACAGAAGGTCCTGACCCGGTCATCGAAGCTTCTGGAAAAGAACTCCAGCTTTGATTCATATAATGCCGAGGTCAATTCCTCCATCACCATCGCCGGCACTTCCACCCTCACGCCCACGTCAATGGGATTGGACTTGAGGCTCAATTTAAGCCGCTCTGCTTCCTTTGTCAGCCACTCTGAGCCCTCTCTGCCCGGTGCCAGAATCAAATAGCGGCACTCCAGGCTCTCTCCAGCGGCGGTCTTTATCCCTTTAACCAAGCCGTCTTCAATCAAGATGGTCTTGGCTGCCTCTTCCAACTTTAGCTCCACGCCGTCAGCTACGAAGTCCTTTACCGCCTTGAGCACTTGGCGGCAGCGCTCGGTGCCTATGTGGCGCAATTTCACTGGAATCAATTTCAGCTCGGCGAGGGTAGCTCGCCGCCTGAGCTCGCCTACCTCTGCGCCAACGCCATAGACTTTGTCAGCGGCGCCAAATTTGACATAAAGACTATCCACATAGTCTATGAGTTCCCCCACAGCTTCTTCGCCCACCAGCTCACCCAGTCTGCCGCCAATTTCTGCGGAGAGCGTCAGTTTGCCATCGCTGAAGGCACCGGCGCCCCCCAGCCCGCTGACCAGGTGGCAGGGAGAACAGGATAAACAGCGCTCAGCTCCCTGCAGGAGCGGGCAGATGCGCTTATCAACGTCTTTCCCCTTCTCTATAATTAGAGTTTTAATGCCAGCCTGGCACAGCTCCATGGCGGCAAATATGCCGGCGGGGCCTCCGCCAACGATGATGACATCGTATTTCTTAGCCATGTGAAAGCGCCTTATTCTATAAGCTTGAAGCTGAGTAGTCAAGGCATTATGCTCGTTTGCATAGATAAGTGACTCTTCAAAGCATAAGGGTATCCTCTGCCTTAAGTAATGTCTTTGCGAGGGGCGAAGCGCCGAAGCAATCTCAAGGACGGGATTGCCACGCCTTCGGCTCGCAATGACGGGGAAAGGAAGCTCGCAATGACAGGGGAGAGGAAATTCGCAATGGCATGTGAGCCAGAGTGGCATTGACCTTGTCCCTTCTATTTGCTAGACTGGATTTAGACTAAATGTGGCGGTGAGGCTAAAGCCTCACCCTCGTGACCCTAAAGGGTCACGGCTACGGGAACGAACAAAGTTCATGGCTATATTGGTTTTGGTAAATGGACTCTATCTCTCCTGGAGGAGAGCGATTACGGGGGCGAAGCCATAGCTATAAAATTATTCATAATCGATCAGCAGCCCCTATTTCGCCAGGGCGTGCATCAGTCGCTGTCCTCTATGCCTGATATTGAAGTCTGTGGCGAGGCTAGTGTAGGTAAAGAGGTGCTTCCAACCATTGATATTTCACCTCCCGATGTGGTGCTCATAGATATTGATGCCCCCTCTCTCAGCGGGCTGGAACTCGCCAGAATCATAAAAGGACGTTTGCCCAGCATTGCCACAGTCATCCTGACTCCCAAGCCTGATGATGAGCAGCTCTTTCAGTCCATCAAGGCCCGCGCCGCCGCTTATATTCCCAGGGATGTTACCGCTGAAGAGCTGACTTCCACGATCAGGAAGGTGGCTGCCGGCGAGCATCCCATAAACGAGAATATGACCGCCAACCCCAGAGTGGCAGAAAAAGTGTTGGACAACTTCCAGGAGCTCACCTGGGGTGAGCAAGTGGAAACCTTCCTCTCCCCGCTCACTCATCGCGAGACCGAAATCTTGAACTACATAGCCCAGGGCTACTTGAATAAGCAGATTGCCGCTGAACTTCACATTTCGGAGCAGACCATAAAAAACCATGTCACCTCCATTCTCAGGAAGCTGGACGCCAATGCCCGCACTCAGGCGGTAATCATAGCCATAAAGCGCGGCCTGATCTCCCTCAGCGAAGACTAGCGCCATAGTTCCTGTTCCGATGTCATTGCGAGGAACAAAGTGACGAAGCAATCTCTAAGGTGCCACTAATCGTGTGTATGCGTACGGCTGGTTGACACTGCCGAGGGCGAAGGGCTAAAATAGGCGGGTATGAATTTGGCGGACGTGGCATTACAAGCCCATTTTATTTTTATAAGGAAGGGGTGACATCATGTGAGTAATGTAAGGCTTAATGCTGGCGAGAGCTTTGACAGCCTGCTGCGACGGTTTAATCGGCGGCTTCAGCAAGATCGTATTCTCACTGAAGTTCGGCGCCGCGGGGTTTACGAAAAGCCGAGCGTGAAGCGGAAGAGGAAGGAAGCGGTGAAGAAGCGAAAAAGCAGAATGAAGCGTCGTTTTCCGAGGTTTTAAGTAAAAATGACTCTGGAAGAAAAAATAAGGGATGACCTTAAGCAAGCAATCAGAGGAGAAGACAAGTTGCGGTGCCTGGTGTTGCGCTCGGTGTTGGCTGAGGCAAAGAATGCCGAGATCGCGCGGCAGAAGCCGCTGGATGATGAGGCGATGGTTGAGGTTGTCGCTAAAGGGGCAAAACAGCGCAGAGAGAGTATCGAAGCCTTTAATCGGGGCGAGCGTCAGGAATTGGCGGCCAAAGAGGAAGCGGAGCTGGCGGTTCTTCTGGAGTATCTGCCCGAGCAGATAAGTCATGAGGAGATTGTGAGTGCAGCCCGCCAGGTGATTGAGGATGTTGGGGCTGGCGGCGTAAAGGATAAAGGCAAAGTTATGTCTAAGCTCATGCCTCAGCTTAAGGGAAAGGCTGAGGGGCGGCAAGTGAATGAGGTAGTTATGGAGCTTCTTGGCGGCTAGGTTTTGAGAAGATTTGAGTTTTAGACGATGTTCGGCGGCAGCTAAATGGCGACCGCCGTTATTTTTGTTATTGACTATTGAATCGGAAGGTTGATGTGGCTGAAATTAGGCCCTTTCGGGGCATACGCTATAATCGGGAGCTGGTTAAAGATTTAGCCGCAGTCATCTGTTCCCCTTACGATGTCATAAGTCCTGAGCAGCAGAGAGCTTATTATCAGAGGAGTGAGCATAACGCCATTCGTTTGGAATATGGCGTGGAGCTGGCGCAGGATACGCCGACTGATAATCGGTGTACCCGGGCTGCGGCTACCTTTGAGCAGTGGCTTGGGCAGTCTGTACTTCAAATTGATGCCGAGCCCGCTTTTTATATTCACGACCATCACTTTAGCTGTGGCGGGTTTGGGAAGAGACGTCGGGGGCTAATGGCTTGTGTTAGGCTGGAGCCGTGGCAGAGCGGGGCCATACGGCCGCATGAGAATACGGTGGCCGGGATCAAGAGTGACCGTCTGGCGTTGATGCGAGCTTGCCATGCCAATTTCAGTCCGATTTTGGCTTTTTATAAAGATAGGGGGCAAGAGGTTGCCGGGTTGCTGGCTGAAGAGACGAAGCTTGAGCCGCTAATTAGCTTTAGGCGGGATGAGGAAGCACATACTCTCTGGGCGATTAGCGGGGCTGAAGTTATTCGTGAAATCAGCAGGCTGGTGCGGGAGCAGCCTCTTTACATTGCCGATGGGCATCACCGCTATGAGACGGCTCTGGCTTACCGCGATGTGAGGTGTCAGGACTCCCTGTTGGTAACTGGGAGGGAAGCCTTCAATTTTATAATGGTGACGCTGGTTCCCCTCACCGATCCCGGGCTCATAATTTTCCCCATTCACCGTCTGGTGCGGGGCCTGAGCCCTGCGAGTTTAACCAAGTTGAGAGCTCGACTTGAGAGCCTGTTTGAAGTGGAACTTTTGCCCTTGAGTGAGTTCAAGTCGCTGCAAGCCGAGAAGAGTGGCGAGCTAGTTTTTGACATTTTGGGGTTGGAACCGAGACGCGTGATGCGGTTGAGGCTGCGCCGGGGAGCATCTGTTGAGGGGATAATACCCGAGTCTCACTGCGAAGCTTATAGAGGGTTAGCGGTTAGCCTCGTTCATTACCTGGTTTTGGAGAAGCTGGGAGGTGGGGAAATGGTTTACACTCCCGATGAAGGCGAAGCTAGGCAGAGAGTGGAGGGGCGAGAATATCAATTGGCCTTCTTATTGCCCGCCATCTCGGCGGAGGCGATTAAAGCGGTTGCCGATGCCGGTGACAGAATGCCGGGGAAGTCAACTTATTTCTATCCCAAGCTGCCCACGGGCTTGGTCATTAACCAACTGAAGGGCGAGCTGTAGAGCGGGCGCAGGTTACAGTTTTACCAGCTTGGTGGTGGAAACATCGGGGAGAGTCAAGATTTCTCGCCTTTGCTCTTCAGGGAGCGGCTCATCCAGAGCCAGAATCATAAGCGCCGACCCCCTGGGCTGAAGTCGACCCAAGTGCATGGAGCTTATATTAATATCTACTTTGCCGGTTATGTTGCCCACGGCTCCGATAAGTCCGGGGCGGTCGCGATGGTTGCACAGTAAAAAGTAGCCGCCGGTGGGTATTACATCTACCCAGAACTCGTTGATTCTGACGATGTGAGTTTCGTCTCTTATGACCGTGCCCGCTGCAGTAGTGGCGCCGGTATTGGTGGTAACTTGTAAAGTAAGCAGGCTGGTGTAGTTTTCGCAAGTTGCCTCTTTCTGTTCTACGATCTTGAGTCCGCGCCGGGCCGCGATCAGGTTAGCATTGACCAGATTAACCCTTTCCTCACTCATTCTTTCCAGAAGTCCACCTATGATGGCGGCCTTTATGGCGGCGGTATCATAATTGGTAATTTCGCCGTCGTATTTAATGTTGATGGTGCTTATTTGCCCTTCCATTAGCTGGCTGGCAAGGCTGCCGATGGTGGATGCCGCGGTGATGAAGGGCGCCACCACCGGGAGGGTCTCTGGGGGAATGAGGGGAACATTGACAGCGTATCTGGCCGGCTTGCCATTTAATACGATTAGAACCTGTTCGGCGATGTCTTGGGCAATATTAGCTTGAGCCTCGAATGTAGAGGCGCCGAGGTGGGGAGTAACGATAATCTTGCCGCTCTTGGAGAGGATGCTATCTGTTGCCGGCTCTTTGCTGAAGACATCAAAGGCGGCGCCAGCCACTTTGCCCTTTTCAATTGCCTTAACTAGGGCGGCTTCGTCGATGAGACCACCTCGTGCACAGTTAATAATGCGCGCCGTTGGCTTAACTTTAGCCAATTTCTTGGCATCGACCAGCCCTTTCGTAGCTGGTGTTAATGGCAAATGGAGGCTGATGAAGTCGGACTCTTCAAGCAGTTGTTCTAAGGAGACCAATTCTACTTTTAAGTTGCGGGCGTAGTCTTCGGAAACGAAGGGGTCGTAGGCAATTAAGCGCATTTCAAAAGCCTGCGTGCGCCTGGCGACTTCAGAGCCGACGTTGCCCAGGCCGATAATGCCCAGGGTCTTATTTCTCAGTTCAGTGCCCACCCATTTATTTCGCTGCCAGATGCCCGATTTGAGCTCGGTATTAGCCTGGGGTATGTGGCGGGCCAGGGCAAGCATTAAAGCGACGGTGTGTTCGGCGGCTGCAATGGTATTGCCAGTGGGGGCATTAACCACCACTATTCCCTTTTGGGTGGCGGCATCAATGTCAATGTTATCCAGTCCCACGCCAGCCCGGGCGATAACTTGAAGTTTCTCTCCGGCCTGGATAATTTCGGCTGAGGCCTTAGTCTCGCTGCGGACTATCAGCGCGTCGTAATCACCAATTATAGCTTTAAGTTCCTCGGCTTTCAGCTTTAGCTTGGTATCAACCTCAACATCGTGGGCGCGGAGGAACTCAGCGCACTCTGCAGCTATGGGGTCGGCAATTAAAATTTTCATAGCCAGTCTCCGTTGCTTAAGCTTATTTATTTTAGCTTATGAGCTTGCTCTTGGTAAAGCTCGCTTTAGAGCTTGCAGTACTACTTCAATGTCACCTTGGCTAACCCAGCCAAGGTGACCAATGCGGAAGATTTTGCCCGATAGCTTCCGTTGTCCTCCGGCAAGGACTACATCATACTCGTCCCTGAGAATCTGGCGCAGCTTATCCACACTTGTGTTCCGGGCAACCTTTACCGCGGTTACCGTGTTGGAGGCGTATTTTTCTTCGGGAAATAGGGAGAACCCCAAGGATTTTATGCCATCTCGGGTGGTTTGGGCTACCCGGGCATGGCGAGCAAACACGTTGCCCAACCCCTCAGCCAGTATCGAGTCCAGGGAGGCGGCTAAAGCGTAGCAGATGGAGACCGCTGGAGTCCACGGAGTTTGCCCCTTTTCCAGGAAGTTCTTGGCTTTGGTGAAGTCCCAGTAACAGCGGGGCATTTTCGCCTTGGCATAAGCCTGCCAGGCTCTTTTACTGAAGCTGACCATTGATAATCCCGGGGGCACCATCCAGCCTTTCTGAGAAGCGGTGATGACAACATCGCACTGCCAGTCATCTGCGGGCAAATTAATGCAGCTGAGGCTGCTTATGGCATCAACTAAAATTAGTTTGTCAAACTCTTTGGCTATGGCGCTGATGGTTTTAATGTCATTAGTTACCCCGGTTGAGGTTTCATTGTGGGTTGAGAGTACCGCTTTAATTTTTCCGTCTGCCTTGAGCGCCTGGCGTATCACATTGGGGTCGGTGGGTTTCCCCCATTCAAAATTAAGGCGCTTTACTTTGGCTCCGTATAGTTCGGCGATTTCAGCAAAGCGGTCACCAAAGACGCCATTCGAGGTTGATAGCACCTTATCGCCTGGTGATAGGGTATTGACGATGGCTGCTTCCATGCCGCCGGTGCCTGAGGCGGTGAGCAGGAGGATATCCGCTTTGGTTTGGAAAACCTGCTTTAGCTTGGCAGTTATATCGTGGATGAGCTCGCTGAATTCCTTACCGCGGTGGTTTATCATCTGTTTACTCATAGCCTGGAGAACCTCTGGGGGGCAGGGGGTAGGTCCAGGAATTCGTAATTGCATGTTATGCCTCCTGATCAACCTTGGAATTTTACTTTTCTGAAATCGTGCTTGCCCACTCTAATAACGTTCCCGTCTTTTAAGGTGACTGACTCCTGGCTTATTTTCTGGCCATCGATGTCTACGGCGCCCTGGGCCAACAGGCGCCGTGCCTCAGAGCGACTCTTGGCTAATTTAGCTTTGACCAACAGGCGTGTGATGTCTCTTTGAACTTCAATTTCTGAGGCTGACTTGAGGCCGATGGAAATTGACTCCATCTCTTCTGGCAGCTCTCGCCTCTGGAACACTCTGGCAAAGTGTTCATCTGCCTCCAGAGCCGCTTTGTTACCGTGAAATTGGGTTACAATTTCATGAGCCAACCGCTTCTTTAATATCATGGGATTGATTGATTGTGTGGCTAGTTGCTGGCTAAATTCGGCAATTTCCGGGTTGGGGATGTCAGTTATCAGTTCAAAATAGTCAATAATAAGTGGGTCGGGAATGGACATCAGCTTGCCATACATTTCCCTCGGGGGGTCATCAATGCCAATGTGATTGCCCAGGCTCTTGCTCATTTTGTCGCTGCCATCGGTGCCGATGAGCAGAGGCACCAGGAAGACTTGCTGTGGCGGTTGCCCCATCATCTGCTGGAGCTCTCTGCCGGCGAGGCAGTTGAATTTTTGGTCAGTACCGCCAAATTCGACATCGGCTTGAATGGCCACTGAGTCGTAGCCTTGAAGTATTGGGTAAAGCATTTCAGTCAGGGAGATGGGACGGCCGGCGCTGTATCTTTTGCTGAAGTCCTCACGGGCCAGGGATTGGGCTACAGTGAATTTACTTGTGAGCTTGAATACATCACTCAGGTTAAATTTATCATACCACTCGCTTTGCCATCTAGCCTCGGTCTTCTCCTTATCAACTACTTTGAAGAACTGCTTCATGTAAGTCTGGGCGTTAGCCTCTATCTGCTCTGGGGAAAGCATAGGGCGAGTAACTGATTGACCGGAGGGGTCTCCAATTTGTGCCGTCCAGTCACCAATGATGAGTATGACCTTGTGTCCCAGTTCTTGAAACTGGCGCAGTTTTCTTAGGCCGACGACGTGTCCCAGGTGGATGTCTGGAGTGCTGGGGTCAAAACCCTGCTTTAATCTCAGGGGCTTGCCCGACTCCAGTAGTTTGACCAGTTCGGCTTCGGTGATGATTTCAGCCACTCCGCGCCTTATTAAGAAGTTTAGTTTTGAGTTAAGCATTGTATCGTCTCAAGTCAAATTTTGTACTTGGGTGGCTAGAATTGCCCTCGCTCGTTCCACATCTCTGCTTATTTGAGCTTTTAGCTCATCTGCAGCGTTGAAGCGTTTTTCATCTCTGAGTCTAGCTATGAACTCAATGTTGAGCTTCTGGCGGTAGAGTTGTCCCTCGTAGCTCAGAAGGTGGACCTCTACTGTGGTTTTGCCACTTCCGAAGGTGGGTCGAGTGCCAATATTGGTTACTGATAGGTGTGGGGTGTGGCCGATGTAGGTGACGGTGGCATAGACGCCGCGGTGGGGTAAAGCTTGCTCCGACTTTATATTCAGATTGGCGGTGGGAAATCCCAGAGTCCTGCCGCGCTCAGCCCCGGGAATAACCTGAGCGGTGAGGTTAAAATGACGGCCAGTTAATTTCATTGTCCTTTCTACGTCTCCTTGAGCCAGAGCTTGACGGATGTTGGTGCTGCTTATTACCTGGCCGTTGAGGATGACGGGCGGTATAACTTCACCGGTAAAATCCAGCTCCTGCCCCAGAATACGGAGTGTGTCAGCATTGCCCTCGCGTCCCTTTCCCAGAGCAAAGTCGGGGCCGATTATCAAGCCGCGCATTTTCAGATATGTTTTGAGCAGTGTGATGAACTCATGAGCGCTGAGCTGAGCAAGCTTCCTGGTGAAGGGCAGGATGGCGATGAGCTCTACTCCTAAACTTTGAATCAGTTTTGTTCTATCTTCTAAGCTGTTCAGCCAGGGCAGCTTGCCCTGAGGCGATAGTACCGACTGGGGGTGAGCTTTGAAAGTAACTACTCCGCTGAGCAAGCCTTGCCCGTCAGCCTGCTCCTTTAGATGTTTGACCAGATATTGGTGGCCGAGGTGAACTCCGTCAAAGACTCCGATGGTAAGCAGAGTTTCCTTTTTTGGTGATAACTTGCTTAACTCTTGTTCAATTGTCATAGCTTATTTAGTATTAATGTGGCCTTAGCCAGGCTGGGGTTTAGCTTTCAGGGGTGAGGTGGCTAGCTTGCGTCCCACTGCAGTGATTACTGGCATTAGCTGGGACATAAGCTGTTGGAAGTGTTCAAAATTTAGCGATTGAGCGCCGTCTTTAAGTGCTGAGTCTGGCGTGGGATGGACTTCAATCATCAGTCCGTCAGCTCCGGCGGCTATTGCAGCCAGGGCTACGGGGGCGACCAGATGCCATTTGCCCGTGGCGTGACTGGGGTCGGCAATAATGGGCAGGTGGCTGAGCCTTTTGATAACCGGGATGGCGCTTATATCCATGGTATTACGGGTATAAGTTTCAAAGGTTCTAATACCTCGTTCGCAGAGCATAAGCTGGTCATTACCTTGAGCCAGTATATATTCGGCAGCCAATAGCCATTCTTGGATGGTGGCTGATAGGCCTCGTTTAAGCATTACTGGCCTTTTCGTTTTTCCCACTTCGTCAAGTAAGCTGAAGTTCTGCATGTTGCGGGCGCCAATTTGGAGGATATCGGCGTAGCCAGCTACCAGTTGTACATCCTGCGGAGTCATCACCTCGGTGATGATGGATAAGCCAGTCTCTTGGCGAGCGCGGGCGAGAAGCTTGAGGCCGGGTTCGCCCAAGCCGCGGAAGTGATAGGGGGAGGTGCTTGGCTTGAAAGCGCCGCCGCGGAGTATGGTGGCGCCGGCAGCTTTTACCGCTTGGGCGGTTGACATAAGTTGTTCTTCCGTTTCTACGGCACAAGGTCCGGCTATGACCACTACTTCGTTGCTGCCAATTGTATTTTCACCAACCTTGATTATTGTGTTTAGTGGATGAAACTCTCTGCTGGAAAGTTTGTAGGGTTTGCTGACGGGGAAAACTTGTTCCACCCCGGGAAGGAGTTCCAGCATATCCTGGAGTTCGGGGGAGACCTGTCCCAGCACGCCGATAACAGTATGTTCAGCGCCCTGAGATATGTGTTCCCTTAAGCCCAATTTGCTAATTCGCTTAACGACTTCGGCAATTTCGGCTTGTTTGCAGTCAGATTTCATTACAACGATCATAAATTTATCTTCCGCTCAACTTATTTGTTTTTTGGTCTCAGCGTTTGCGCCTCTCCCAAGTAAATATTGGTGATTTCCTCGGCTTTTTTGTCAGTGTTGACGAGCATTAAGATTCTGAGGCAGCGGGGCAAGCCGTTGGGAACGTTCATTTCGTGACCACAGAGTAAGGCGACCTGCGACCAACCCAGCTCTCGCGCCGCTACCGCTGGAAATTCGGCATTGAGGTCAGTTGTGGTGGTGAAAAGGACGGTAGCTATATCGTCAATTTTAATTTGGTTAGTTTGAGCCATTTTCTGAAGTAGCTCTTTGCTGGCGACCACGATGGCCTCTTTGGTGTTGGCTGCCACCGTGGTAGCGCCCCTGATGCCGCGACACTGCAATTTAAATTTATCCCTCCTGGCTAAGCTAATAGCCTAGCTTATTTACTACCTTGAGTCAAGAAAGTCGTGCTTGACATGTGATTATTCATACTTCATCTTGTCTCTTGCCATCGCCAATCTCTTGAGATTGCTTCGTCGCAAAGCTCCTCGCAATGACAAAAAAGGATGTTCCTGGTAATGACAAAAGGGGTGTCATCGCCAGTTGACCTTCTCACCTGTCATTGCGAGGAGCATCTCCCCCTGTCATTGCGAGCCGAAGGCGTGGCAATCCCCTTCTGCTTGACATGGGGAAAGGGAAAGGTAAACTAGTTAGTTACTGATGATTGGCTGGAGTGCCTGATGGAGGTGAGTAGTGAACTACTTGCGAAGATTAGCCGCCGCGCTTGGTGTTTTTTTGGTCTTCGTCCTCGTGTGCAGCGCTTCGGGTTATGCTGGGTATATCCGTGGTGAGGATGAAGGTTATGCCAGGGGGCAAGAAGTAGGATGGGAATCAGGCTACAATGAGGGGCAGAACGAGGGCTACCAGAGAGGCTATAGTGAGGGGCAGAATGAGGGCTACCAGAGAGGCTATAGTTCTGGCGTAAAAGCAACCAAAGCTGCGGGTTGCAATCTCTGGGATCCAAGCTATCAGGAGATGAAGGAGTTCCTAGCTCAAGATGTGACGGATTCCAAAACTTACGTAGAAGGCAAATATGTTTGCTCTGATTTTGCCGCTGAAGTCAACAATAATGCTGAAGCTCAGGGCATTCGCTGTGCCCTCGTTGAGATTAAATACCTTGGTAATTGGGGGCACGTTATAGTAGCTTTTGAAACCACGGACAAGGGGTTAGTATTTATCGAGCCTCAGTTTGATGATGAAGTGGATGTGGTTGTTGGCACCAGTTATTTTCAGGTTAACGGTTATGGTGTGCAGCCTCATAACGATACCGTTGTTCGCTATTTGGTTATCTGGTAAAGGGCATATTCGTATAAGGGCATCAGGCTCTTTTTATGCGCACTACTACGGTTACTTCGGTATCCGAAAGTTTCTCGCCGCGGAGTGGCGTTCCAGGTAGAGCGAGCATGTATTGCTGGCTGCCGTACCTATCGCATATGCCAATGCCATATTTGTCGGTGAGGATTAATGACATTGCCTTGCTGTCTGTCCACTCGCCTATTACTTCATCTTGTATGGCTAGGATGATTCCCGGCGTGCCATCGCGGATAGCTTTTATTCTGATGGTTACTGGAATTTCCCGGCTTTCGACCACTGCGCCTGTCCTTTCCAATTAACTGTAGTAGGCAGCTTGAAGCTTATTTTAATTTATCTCTGCATTAGTTAGCAATTATCAGCTTCCTTTTTAATCTGTTTAGCTTTTATACTCTGCGTGGAACTTTCGCCAATCGGCTAGTGCGCCGTTTAGGTTCTCAATAAACGAGTTGCCATCGCTTGGCGTTATAAATACATTCATCCTTTTCTTTCTGGTAATTTCCACGCCGCGTTTTGTCATTGAAGTAGCCCAGTTCATGCCAAAACCTATCTTCTGGGGGGCCCCCGCTGACTTAATGGTCTCAAAGGGAATATTGAAAGAAAATGGTTTGCCGAGCACGACTCTGAGCTTATCTTCAAAGACTTGATACCTCCTGGGGAATATTATCCAGAAAACGGCAAGAACAACAACAGCCATAGCAAATAGTTGCGGCTCCGGGTACTGAAAGGCAATAAAGAGGCAAAATGTCGGTATAATTATGATGGTAAGTTTAGTCGCCGTGTCATACTTTGGTTTATCTTCATAAATTAGTAGTGCCATAGTTTAATCGCCCTGCCAGCGATAGCTCACGACCTGGTCCGTCTAATGGCCCGCAAAGCAAACGGCAATATAATACCCAAGGCCAGAGCAAAGGTAGCTGCCTCTAGCAAGTTAACTCCTTCCTCAAAAGGGTATTGCGCAAGAAGGTTTATTACGAAGCCTGTTGCGGCGCAAATCAAACCCACTGTGATGTAGTAACGCGTTTAGGTTACCTCCATTTTACCCTTGAGTGTTAGCATTGGTGGCATTATTTGTCAAGGCATTTAGGTTGTGTGGATGGGAAATGTTTAAGGCCTTGTTTGTGATAAACTCTAATTGGCAATTTGTTAATAATCGAGGAGGACCTGATATGAGCGATGCGGCTGAGTGCATATTTTGTAAAATTGTTAGCGGTGAGCTGAGTTGCCAGAAAGTATATGAGGATGACAAGGTATTAGGGATTTTAGACATATATCCTTTTGCCAAAGGTCATTGTCAGATTATTCCCAAAAGGCATGTTCAGTGGTTTTATGATATGGAGGATGAGGAGATAGCCCATTTGGCCAGGGTAGCGAAGTTGGTTGCTAATAAAATTAAAAAGGCATTTAATCCAGATTTCGTTTGTAGTTTTGTTCGCGGCAAGCGCATACCCCATGTCCATATTATTCTGTTCCCCATATTTGAGGGTGATATGCTTGACAGGTTCTTCGGCGCCTTGGATTTGGTTCAACTATTTCCAGGTGAGATAGCCAAACTGGCTCCTGGCTCCGTTGCCAGAAAAATTAGAGACGCCTGAGAGATCACCAATCCCACAGACTATCGGCGTTGTAAAGCATCTGGTAATCCCGATATTGTCGGGGGACCAGTTGTTTATTCATGGGTATATACTGATTTATGTTGCCCTTACTCTGTTCAAATATATTGTCAATGATGGGGTAAAGCTCATCGGCGTGCTTCTGTCTTACCCGTGGGCTTTTGAAGTAGCTTAGCAATTTCCCTTTAGTGTAGCCGAATTCTTCGGGTGCATAGCTGGCAATTGGCTTTGGTGGACATAGGTGCTTGATCAGTTGGCTTTGTTGCTTGGTTATGAAGCAGTAGGCAAAAGGGGAGGTATTTATCGTGGGTAGCAGAAATCCTTTCTTGCCTCCCCTGGGATATTCGAAGGAGACATATCTGAATTTCCAGCGCGATGCCGGCTCTAATTTATCTGGAATACTCCAGTCTGGGAATACTACAGCGAAGTATATATTATCTTCACTTTCGAAGCCGGCAATCCCGCTGTAAGCTCTTGAAGAGAGGTCATGGGGGCTGAGGCTGAGTATATATAATCCGCCCGTAACCAGGTCAGCCTCGAGTGCGGTGATGGCCTTGGTATTATAGTCTCTGTGGAGCTTCTCGCCGATAACTGCGGTATAAGCCAGCTTACCTTCGTCTTTGCGCACCTCAGTGAATACGAGAGGATAGCTGATTCCCTCGTACCCGGGGATAATTTCTGCGGGAGTCTCAACAGTCAGCACCATAGTTCAATGTCTCTGAGTAACATGAGCTTGGGTTTTATGTTTCTTCACATAATTTTAGTCCACCTAAATTAATAGCCTAAATTGGCTATATTGTCCATAAGCTCGGTGGCATTTTGAGCTAAGAATGTTTGTCTGTTGGCAGGTAATATAGTTTTTTCTCTTGGCTTCGGCTTGATATATAATCAGCATAAGGTGGGAGGACGGTTAGATGCCATACAGGGTGTGGATGCCAGTTGTTGAGGGAAGGGAGCGCCGCGTGGAGCTGGAGTGGGGTTTCTCTCGCAAGTCGAAGCGCTGGCGCCGACTTGCTAATCCATTGTTTGGGGAGGAATCTTTGGAAAAATATCTCTCAAGAGAGCGGCTACTCAACTCTGCGGGCTCGCTGATGATTAAACTTGACGGGAGCACTGTGGTATATCATGACTTTGAGGATATTGGTAAAGTGGAGGCAAGGTTTGATGTGGCGGGCAAAACGGCGGTAATAAGCAACTCAAAGATTGCTGTACCGCACTGGGAACTTCACATTGCCGGCAAGCTAGTGGAAAGGTAGATTTCATCCTCACTCGTTTCAGTTGACATATTTACTTCCCTGCTTGACTAAAGCTTTTTTCCCAATGACCTCCTGTTTGACATACCAACTTTGGACGGCCTCGATTACTTCATCAGGATGGTCGCACACTCTGAGTAAGTCAAAGTCCTCTTCGGAGATTAGCCCTTTGGCTAGTACAGAACTCTGTAGCCAGTCTAGAAATCCCCTCCAATATTCGGTGTTGAACAATATCACAGGAAAAGGCTTTATCTTGTGAGTTTGTATCAGAGTTAGCACCTCAGTTAGCTCGTCAAGTGTGCCTAACCCACCGGGCATTATGACGAAGGCAATAGCATACTTTACAAGCATGACTTTGCGAGCGAAGAAGTGATGAAATGTTATTGACTTGGTGGTGTAAGCATTGCAAATCTGTTCCTCAGGTAGCTCAATATTGAGTCCAACTGACGCAACCCCAGCTTCGCACGCACCCTTGTTGGCTGCCTCCATGATGCCAGGTCCGCCGCCGGTTATGATAGAAAAGCCTGCCTTACCGAGCCGATGGGCTATTTCTTCTGCCTGTGCATATATCTCGTCATCCGCACTAATTCGAGCCGAGCCGTATATGGTTACCGCAGGTTGTATAACTGAGAGTTTATCAAAACCCTCTACCAGCTCTCCCATTATTTGGAACATGCGCCAGGATTCTTCTTTAGCCAGATCATTTATTTCATATCCATATGTCATCTTACTCACCTCAGGAGATAAATATTACCACATCGGCTGGTAAAACCACTAGGGAAATCAACGCTTGTTGTTGATACCAGAGCTCCATCCAGTACACAAGCTTAATACTTTATTATTCAGATACGTTTTAGGCTGACTGCCGTGGACGCCGTTTGCTTGATATTCTCCCTTTGGGTATACTAATTTCGTGCCAGCGTAGCTCAGGGGTAGAGCAGCGGTTTCGTAAACCGCCGGTCGTAGGTTCGAATCCTATCGCTGGCTCTGAGGCGCAGAATGAGTAAATTCGTTGATAAGTTGCGGCTTTTGTCTCGAGGTTCAGCATTACCCATGGGCTTCCGAGCGGCGGCAAATAAGCCAAAGAACCCGGCGATGTTGCTTATTGCTGGCTTAACTCAAGCTACTGCCAAGGCGGTGGTTGATAGCGGTGCTGATGCCGGGTTGGTGAGTGGCAGGGATATTAAGGTGGGAAGTTTGAAGTCACTAGTTAGGAAAATGGGTGATGTCCCCCTTGGAGTGTTTGTGGAAGGGATGAGTCGGGAGGAGATGAGTCAATTTGCTGGGTCTGGCTGTGATTTTGCTGTGCTTGACATAAAGGCACCAGCGGCAATGCTGAAGATGGAGGGAGTAGGCAAACTTATAGCGGTTAAGCCATCGCTGGAGGAGGGTCTGGTTGAGGCCATTGGTGACTTGGAATTACCCATAGATGGTGTGCTTATTACTGCAGAAGTTGAGTCCTTTGTTAGCATTGAGCGATTGCTTATATGCCAGCATTTTGTTGAGTTGGTGGACAAGCCGCTGCTGCTAACTTTATCTTCAGTGATAACGGGCGATGAGCTTAGGAGCTTGCAGGAGGCTGGAGTTGATGGAGTTGTCGTCTCGGCAGAGCGGTCAGTTGAGTCGCTTGTGGAGCTAAGGAAGATGATTGACGATTTGCCCCGGGCTGTTAAGCGACGGCGGGGCAGACCGAGTGTGGTGTTGCCTCGCTCCAGTGGAACGGGTGGTGAAGTGGAAGAGGAGGAAGAGGAGGAAATCTAGCCGGCCGATTTTGACTCAGGAACCGTCATTGATCAGACAGTGCCAACCTCAAGATGTTCAGGACATATATGTGATTATTAATGATGCCGCAGTAGTTTACCGCGGCGTTATTCCAGATGACTGCTATCATGAGCCCTATATGCCACTTCATGAGCTTGAGAAAGAGATGAAGCAAATGGTTTTCTTTGGCGGGCAAGATGGCGGCCAACTTGTTGGCGTTATGGGTTTTCAGCCGCTCGGTGAGGTTACTTTAATAAGGCACGCTTATGTGCTGAATAGTTGGCAGAGGCAAGGAATTGGCAGCAGGCTGCTTAATCATCTAATCAAGCTTACTAAGACTGGTCGACTTCTGGTGGGGACATGGGTTGAGGCTCACTGGGCAGTAAGGTTTTATAAGAAGCATGGTTTTCAGTTGCTACCTAATAAGGATGAACTTCTTAGAGCCTACTGGCAAATACCTGACCGCCAGATAGAGACCTCAGTTGTGCTGGGTCGTGATTTATCCCAATGGGCATAACCACAAATCTCGGTTTATTCTTGCTTTCAGCTGCTGGCATATCTCTTTCCGGTGTGATGCTGCCGGGGCCGCTTACTGCGATCACCATAGCTAAGGGCTATAGTGATAAGAATGCAGGCATCATGATAGCTATGGGTCATGGCATTATTGAGTTGCCGATAATGGCACTTATTTACCTCGGTTTTGCTCACCTTTTTACTTCTCCAGAGGTTAAGAAAGTTATAGGCGTGGCTGGTGGCTTAATGTTGATTTATTTAGCTTTCCAGATGCTTCGGGCTGGCGGAAAGAGTCTAGGTGAAGCTAGCAATTCACCTTATAGTTCCTTAACTGGTGGGATTATAGCAACAGGGGCCAATCCTTATTTCTATTTATGGTGGGTAACTATCGGTGTAGCCTTGATAGCCACCGCTGCCAGCTTTGGAATTTTGGGGGTCATCCTTTTTGGTCTGGCTCACTGGACGTGCGATTTGATTTGGTACGAGTTTATTTCCACGAGTGTGTTTAAGACAAGGCATTTATGGACGCAGAGGGTTCAGAGGATCGTCTTTGGTATTTGTGCACTCGTTCTAGCTGGCTTTGGAGCTTGGTATTGTTTTTCAGTATTCTTGTAAGTTGTCTTTTGGCCTAGGCGGATTGTATTGCCTGGTAGTATTTACCTTCAGTTTTTATGGCTGGGGCGATGACCATTTTAACTTTGTGCATATCCCTAATGTTACTCATACCGCAGACGCCCAGGGCAGTGCGCAGGGCACCAACGAAGTTTTGAGTGCCATCGGTAATTGAAGTGGGGCCAAAGAGAATTTGTTCTAGAGGTGCTGAGCTGCTAACTTTAACTCGCGTGCCTCGGGGTAGTGCTGGATGGGGATGAGACATGCCCCAGTTGTAGCCTCTTCCTGGAGCCTCTTTGGCTTGGGCAAGGATTGAGCCAAGCATGACTGCATCAGCACCGCATGCGAAAGCTTTACATAGGTCGCCACCGGTGCGTATGCCGCCGTCGGTAATTACAGCCACATATTTGCCAGTTTCTTTAAGATATGTTTCTCGGGCGGCGGCGCAATCCATGGTGGCGGTTACCTGAGGGACGCCAACGCCAAGGACTTCTCTAGTGGTGCAAGCCGCTCCAGGACCAACACCGACCAAGATGCCGTCAATTCCGGTTCTCATCAGTTCCAGAGCAGCGCTGTAGCTGACGCAGTTGCCAACCAGGATGGGTAGCGACAGCATCTGGCGAAGTTCGGAGAAGATGAGGCCACGGTAGCTCTTGGAGATATGGCGGGCGGAAGTGACCGTGGACTGAACTACAAGAATGTCAACTCCCGCCTCATTAGCAACGGCAGATAATCGCTTGGTATTGGCTGGGGTTACTGAGACGGCGCAGATAGCCCCAGCTTGCTTTATCGCCTGAATGCGCTCGCCAATGAGATTCTCTTTTATGGGCTTGGAATAAACTTTCTGGAGTAATGGTGTGACCTCAGCGTCGGGAGCTTGGATAATCTCATCTAGAACCTGCTCCGGCTTTTCATATCTTGTCTGCAATCCTTCTAAGTTGAGGACGGCAAGCCCACCTAACTTATTTATTAAGATGGCGAAGGCGGGGTCTACTATAGCGTCCATAGCTGCAGCGAGGATGGGAGTGGGGAAGGTGAAAGCGGCAAGGGTGAAGTCTATGTTTGTCTGCTCCGGATTAATGGTTATATCTCCGGGGACGAGGGCAACCTCATCAAATCCGTAGGCTCGCTCTGGCTCTTTGAATTTTGGGGTGGGCATGCTTACCTCGTCGTATTGATTGGCAAAGACTATAGCAAAGGCTCTGACTTAAAGTCAAGGAAATTTTGAATAACGTGGACGAGCCCGTGGCTTTAAGCTATAATTAGCAAATTGTGCCAGTTCTCTATGTTATAGCTACTCCCATTGGCAATCTGGAAGACATCTCATTGCGTGCCCTGCGCCTTTTATCTGAAGTAAAGCTAATTGCCGCTGAGGATACGCGTACGGCGCGGCGCTTGCTTAGCACTTATAAAATAAATACGCCAGTAATCAGCTATCATGAGCATAACAAGTGGACTAAACTCAGCTATCTGCTGAATTGTCTCGAAGAGGGGGATGTAGCTCTAATTTCAGAGGCGGGGATGCCGGGGCTGAGCGACCCCGGTCATGAGCTCATTGTGGCAGCTATTGGGCGAGGTATTCGGGTGATTCCCGTTCCCGGTGCCTCAGCGGTAGTTACTGCCCTAGTTGTCTCCGGCTTGCCAACTGACCAGTTTGTTTACCTTGGTTTTCTTCCCCGTCGCCATGGACAGAGGCAGCGTTTGCTTAATTCTGTAGCCAGCGAGCCGCGAACTATTGTTGCCTTTGAAGCGCCTCATCGCCTTGTTGACATCTTGAAAGATATTCTGCAGATTCTGGGGGATAGGCGGCTTGCAATTTGCCGTGAGCTTACCAAGGTCTATGAGGAGGTTTTTAGGGGCAGTGTGAGCCAAGCGATAGATTATTTTACCCGGCCCAAAGGCGAATTTACCTTGATCATTGAGGGTAAGAAGGAGAGAAAGCTTGAGGTTGGTGAAGAGCATGAGAGGGAACTGCAAGAACTTTATCAGCGGGGGGTTGGGACCAAGGAGGCGGTAACTCAGTTATCTAAGGCTACTGGTTTGTCTAAGAATAAACTTTATCGCGCTTGGTTGAAGATTAGCAAAGGAGAATGAAGATGCGTTGTGGCTGCATTGCCATTATCGAGACAATCAGATGCGATGGTTGTGGGCGCTTTCTTGAATATTGTGAGCAGTATCTAATGATTAAAGAGAAGGAAGGCGAAGTGCTGCGCTTTTGCACTGAGTGTTGCCTGAGTCGCGGCTATGCTCGCTATATAGTGGAGAAGGGAAAGAACGTGATTACCTTTCTTGTTGAAGAATAGGTTGTGCTAGAATGGGTAAGATTGATTTTGAGGTGAGGGCTATTTGAGCGAACGCATTTTAATTGGCGTAGCTTGGCCCTATGCTAACGGCCCGCTGCATCTGGGGCATATTGCAGGGGCGTATTTGCCCGCGGATATTTTTGCTCGTTATCATCGGCTCAAGGGTAATGAAGTATTGATGGTTTCGGGCAGCGATCAGCACGGCACGCCGATTACGCTTCGGGCTGAGCAAGAGGGCAAATCCCCGCAGGAGGTAGTGTCAAGGTATCATCAGCAGTTTCTAAGTTGCTGGCAAAAGCTGGGCATTTCCTTTGACCTGTTTACTACTACGGGCACGCCAAATCACGCTAAGGTCACTCATGACATTTTTCTCACCTTGCTTGATAAAGGATACATTTATAAGGACACTGTACCTCAGGCTTACTGCGCCAATTGTCAGCGTTTTCTTCCCGACCGTTATCTTGAGGGAACCTGCCCTCATTGTGGTTTTCCCAATGCTCGTGCTGACCAGTGCGATGAGTGCGGTAGAACTTTAAGTCCTACAGAGCTTATTGAGTTGCATTGCCGTCTTTGCTCTGCTACGCCCCGCTTTGAGGTTTCGGAGCATTTCTTTCTTCGCCTGAGTGCCTTTGAGGATAGATTGAAAGCTTGGGTTAAGGAGCAGAGGCACTGGCGGCAGAACGTACGCAATTTCACCCTGGGTTTTTTGGCTGAAGGGTTGAAGGACCGGGCAATAACCCGCGATATAGAGTGGGGGATAACTGTTCCTCAATCCGGCTTTGAGCGGAAGCGCATTTACGTTTGGTTTGAGGCGGTTATTGGATATCTATCGGCGAGTAAGGAGTGGGCGAAATTACAAGGCGATGACCAGGCTTGGCAGCCTTTCTGGCAGGGTGATGCCAAAAGCTATTATTTTGTGGGCAAGGATAACATTTTTTTCCACACTATTGTTTGGCCGGCAATGCTGATGGGCTATGAGAAGGTTGACATTCCCTATGATGTCCCTGCCAATGAGTTCTTGACTATTGAAGGTAGGCGCCTTTCTACCAGTCGCAATTGGGCAGTCTGGCTTCCCGATTACCTGGAGCGGTACCATCCTGACCCGCTGCGCTATTTCTTGTCAATAAATATGCCAGAGACTGCAGATGCTGATTTCTCTTGGCGTGAGTTTGTTAGGCGCAACAATGATGAGCTAGTAGCTACTTATGGTAATTTAGTCCACCGTATTCTTACCTTCACCAATCGCAATTTTGATGGGGTTATACCGGCGCCGGGTGAACTTGATGGACAGAGCCGAGCACTTCTTGGCAAAGCCGAAGCTGCGCTGGATAGTGTTGATAGGCTCCTTTATGGCTGTCGTTTTAGGGAGGCAATCAGAACAGCTATGTCTTTAGCTCAGGAGGCTAATCGCTATCTTGATTACCAAGCCCCCTGGAAGATGATAAAAGTGGATCGTCAAGCTTCAGCTAAGTCGGTTTACGTAACCCTGTCGGTGCTTTCTGCCCTTAAGACGGTTCTCTATCCCTTCTTGCCTTTCAGCTCCCAAAAACTTCATAACCTTCTTGGATTTGACGGGAAAGTAGAAGCTGGTGGCTGGCAGTTTCAGCGGTTGTCGCCGGGGCAGAAACTGCCTGTTCCTCAGCCGTTGTTCACTAAGCTTGATGAGAAAATAGCTGATGAGGAGACTAGCCGTCTGGGACTGGTATCCAGTTTATGAAGCTGATGGCACCGGCTCTTTAAATAGAGCCTCTAGTCTTTCCCCTTCCAAAGTCTCTTCGGTGATGAGGTACTCGGCAATCTGCTTTAGTTTCGCCTTGTTCTCAGTGAGTGTTTTCTTGGCGGTGTTGTAAGCCTTTTGAATGAAATTCTGAACCTCTTCATCAATTTCCTGAGCTACTGTTTCACTGTAGTTTCTATGTTCAGTCATTTCGCGACCGAGGAAGGGATTTTCTTCACGGTGTCCGAAGGTGCGAGGTCCCAACTTATCACTCATCCCATATTCGGTCACCATTTTTCGAGCGAGCCTCGTTGCTTGCTCTAAATCATTCTGGGCTCCGGTGCTTATCTCGTTAAAGGCGATCTCTTCTCCAGCCCGTCCGCCTAAATTCACTGCCAGCTTATCCTCAAACTGTGAGCGCGTCCAGAGGTGTCGGTCTTCAGTGGGCAAGAAACGCGTCCAACCACCCATCATGCCTCTGGCAATAATGGAAATTTTATATACGGGGTCGGCGTTGGGCAGCATCTTGCCTACCAGAGCATGACCAGCTTCGTGATAGGCAATCATCTCCTTCTCTCGCTTGCTGATTACCCGATTTTTCCTTTCAGGACCGGCGATAACGCGGTCAGTAGCGTCTTCAAATTCCTTTACGCTAATATCTTTGCGATTGCGCCTGGCAGCTAGGATAGCTGCTTCATTGACTATATTGGCTAAATCGGCACCACTAAATCCCGGAGTTTGCTTGGCTACTGTCTCTAAGCTAAGCCCCTTTTCTAGAGGTAAGTTCTTGGCGTGGATTTCAAGTATAGCTTTGCGACCTTTGATGTCAGGTTCCTCAAGGACAATGTGACGGTCAAAACGACCGGGACGCAATAATGCCGGGTCAAGGACATCGGGACGGTTGGTGGCTGACATGACAATAACCTTGGTATTGGTGTCGAAGCCATCCATTTCTACCAGAATTTGATTTAGAGTTTGCTCTCGCTCATCGTGGCCACCACCTAATCCGGTTCCCCGCTGCCTGCCAACAGCATCAATCTCGTCGATGAAAATGATGCAGGGCGCGCTGCGTTTGGCTTGTTCAAAGAGGTCCCTAACTCTGGAAGCACCAACTCCGACAAACATTTCCACAAATTCACTGCCGCTGATGGAGAAGAAGGGCACACCGGCTTCTCCGGCGACAGCTCGGGCCAGCAGAGTCTTTCCCGAGCCCGGCGGTCCCACCAGAAGTACACCTCGGGGAACGCGGGCTCCCAAAGCGTGGAATTTCTCGGGAGACTTGAGAAACTCTACAACCTCGTGTAGTTCTTCCTTTGATTCTTCAACTCCGGCGACATCAGCAAAGGTGATGGTAGGCTTATTGATGTTGCTCAGGCGAGCTTTACTTTTGGCGAAGTTGAAGGCTTGGGTGTTAGCTCCGCGGGCTGAGCGGAACAATAAGAAGAGCAAACCACCGAATAATATCAAGGGTAAAAAATTAAATAATACTCCACCCCAGCTGAAGCTGTCCGACTTGACATCTATCTTTATTCCACCTTCACCGACTACTATTCCATCATCTCTGAGCATATCAGCGAGGTCATTAGTGCCACCAATAAAATGGGCCGAGAGCACCTCCTCCTCCTTTTTTAAGCCGGTGATGGTATCACCTTCCTGCCTGATAGTATCAATTTTCCCCTGTTTTGCCTGCTCAATGATGGTGTAAAGAGCTACTTCTTCCGGACCATGGGACTTGGGCAGGAACAGAGAGGCAATAACCAATATTCCCACCAGTATCAGAAGGTAAATGAAGATATTCTGTGACCACTTCTTATTCATTTTTATATTATTATAGCAGAAATCAATGTATAGCAGAAGTCAAGTCAAGAGCAAGGGATTGTAATTATGCAATCCTTACTAAAAACGATGAAGTTTTATAAAAGTTTAGATGTTAGAGTTAGCATTTGCCGTTATCCTCTTTGCTTAATTAAGCTAGGCAATGACATTATAGGTTCTTTGCAGGAGCAGGGCGTCTTCCTCAAGGTTGGGGCTTTCGCTGATGACCAGTCCCTTTACTCTGTAAGCTTTTAGGGCTTTGATAAGGTCAATATAGTTCAAATCTGACTCTCTCAGGTTCAAGTGCTTGATTTCTCCCTGTTCTCCATAGGCTATGCCTGAGATGTGGATATGCATATTATCTAGAGCTTGCCTGCCCAACTTTCTTTCCACCTGCGCCAGAATGGCGGCAAACTCGTCGTAGGAGTTAAACTTTCTGGTGCGAGCGTGCCAGTGGGCGAAGTCTATACAAGGGGCTGTTCTTTCCACCTCGCTGCTTAGTGTTATTACCTCTTCCAGGGTTCCGAATTGGCTGGCTTTACCGGCGACTTCAGGCCTGAGCCAGACTTGAATGCCTTCGGCTACCAACTGCCCCACTACTTCTCTGAGCTCTCTCTTTACTACATTATAAACTTTAGCTGGTGGGTCGGCGAGGTAAAAAGCGGCATGGAATACGATGGTTTGAGCGCCACACAGGGAGGCGATACGGGCTGCGTGGAGCAGTCTTTCTTGGCTTGCCTTGATTTTCTCTGGCTCACGAGCGTTGAGATTTATAAAATAAGGGGCGTGAGCGCTGAGCGCTATCCTTTTGCCTTTTGCCATTTCCGCCACTGCGAGGGCATTTTCCTCGCTCATTTTTACTCCGCGGACGAACTCCAATTCCATGCAGCCCAATCCCAGTTCAGCAACTCGCTCTATGCCGGCTGTGGTGGAGGCTGCCTTGGCGCTGTGGGGGACTCCTGCTGTTCCAAAAAGTAAATCTCTCATGGTTAATTATTATACATTCGGGGTATTTAAAATAAAAATATGTCGAAGGAGACAAATTTGGGGTTAGGAGTGTTATAATGTAACGTGGAGTTGAGGAGGTAGCAATTCTGGAAGCAAGAGAAGTAGCGCGCCGGGCTGCTGAAGCTGCTTCAGATAAGCAGGCTGCTGATGTTATTATGCTGGATGCCAGGGAAGTTTGCCCCTTTGCCGATTATTTCATCATTTGCAGCGGGGATAGTGACCGGCAGATTGAAGCTATTCGGGAAGGGATTGCCGAGGTGATGGAGCGAGCCGGAGTTAGCTCCCATCACAGTGAAGGTACTACTGATTCAGGTTGGATTCTACTCGATTTTGGTTCGGTTATCGTTCATATCTTTGCTCCGTCGGAGCGGGATTATTACCAGCTAGATAGGTTGTGGGAGAGAGCTACCCCCGTAATTAGGATTCAGTAGCCGAGCATTTTCTGGGCATTAACCGATCCACTTGTCAGCTTCTCTGGAGTATTCAAATATTTCCCCATTGGAAAAGAAAAGCTTTATCTCCTTTACCGCGTTTTCTACAGAATCGGAGCCGTGTATCAGGTTGCGCCCGATATCAATTGCGAAGTCGCCTCTAATGGTGCCGGGGTTGGCTTTGGCCGGGTCAGTTTCCCCCATGGTTCTTCGGATTATGTCTACGGCGTTTTCCCCCTCGAAAATGGCAGCAATGATGGGACTGGCGGTGATGAAGGTAACCAGCTCATTGAAGAAAGCTTTACCTTGGTGGATGGCATAGTGGCGGTGAGCTAAACTCTCATCCATTTGCAACATTTTCGTGGCTACAATTTTGAGGCCTCGCCTTTCGAGCCGGGAAATGATAGTTCCCACCAGATCGCGCTGTACCGCATTGGGTTTAATAAGCACCAGACTTCTTTCCATTTGAAGCTCCCTTCCTGTTGAGTCTCAGTTACGTATCAATTTTTTAGTTCACTTAAATTTAGTTTTGGGCTGGGTAATAGGCGGCCGGCGTAGGTATAGAGGTTGGAGAGTGGCTGAGTCGTCCCATTCGCCTCTTTCCAATCTTTGCCAACCTAATGCTGCCAGATAACCGGCGCGGCGTAATCTGGCGGGCGACTCAGGTATTATAGTCCGTTCAAGTAATTTCTGCTGCATCTCAAGCATCATAGATGGAAGAATTTCGCCGCAGAAGAGCGTCCTCTCGCTAATTTCTTTACATAAAGCATCGAGCGTGGTGATGTGTTCCTTTACCAGGCAGTGCCATTCATCGTCTCGCTGCTGATAGAGAGCGGTGGCGATTTCTCCGCGACCGGCGTTATGGATGGGGCACAAAGGCAGTTTAGTATGTGCGAAAGGGTAAGCTTCGACTTCTAGGGTGCTTATGCCAACTAGCGGGATGCCTAAGCTGAAGGCTAGCCCCTTAGCCGTGCTCATGCCCACGCGGAGCCCATTAAAGCTTCCCGGACCTTTAGCTATAATAATTCCGGAGAGAGAATGGAGGTCCTCCTTAATTTGTTTGAGCAGATAGATTAGATTGGGCAGTAGCTCTACTGTATGATTCTGCTTACAGTGCCAGGTTAACTCAGTCAGTATCTTGCCTTCATGGGATAGGGCAATGCCGGTAGTATTTGAGGAAGTATCTATAGCCAGCTCCATGCTTCCCTCCGCTTTAGCTTTAAGCTTAATTCTTCAATTAATTTTTGATATCGCTCTCCCTCTGCTTCCATGGAAAAGCTGCGTTCCGTTTCAGCAATATAATCTAACCTTATAACCAGTTTTTCTTCAGGCAGCACTTCCATTCCCTTTTCCGCCCACTCAATTACACAGATACCATTCCCGTAGAAGTATTCTTCAAGCCCCAAGTCCACAATCTCATCAAGTTGCTCCAGTCGGTAAAAATCGATGTGGTACAGGGGAAGCCTGCCCTGGTATTCCCTAACTATTACAAATGAGGGACTGAAGGCATATTCCTTGATGCCAAGTCCCCAGGCGATACCCTGGGTAAGGCAAGTTTTGCCACTTCCCAGGCTGCCGGTGAGGCAGAGGACGTCCCCGGCCTGGACCAGCTTGCCCAGATGCTTTCCCATGTCCTGAGTTTGCTCTGGACTATGGGAGATGAGTTTCAGAGGCTTCATTTTAGTCCCCAGATTTAAAATGCTCCCAGCCCTTTTTCTCTAGAGTAGCTGCGTTGCTGGCGGCGCCGGTTAAAATTATCTGTTGGGGCCTTTGCTCAATTACTTCGCCAATTACCGTTACCGGGCAGCTCAGAGCTTGTTTTGCCTGTTCCATAGCTTGACTGCTGGTGGTAAAAAGCAATTCATAGTCTTCGCCGCCAGATAGAGCCATTTCCAGATATTCCGTTTTGAAGCTGGCTTTGACCATTGGATGTATTGGTAAGCAATCCAAGTTGATATTGGCACTGACCTTACTCATCTGGCATATTTTGGAGAGGTCGGCAATGAGCCCGTCACTTATATCTATGGCAGCTCTGACCCCCAGGTGTAATAAAGTTTGCCCCTCCTTTACTTTGGGTATAGGGCGAAGATGAGCTTGTCTGAGAAGTGGGCTTATTCTATCATCCAGTTTGAGCTGTTGCTTGAGCATTTTGAGCCCCGCTGCTGATATTCCCAAGTATCCGGTGACTGCTATCTGCTCGCCAGCTATGGCTGCCGAGCGGCTAAGGATGGAATCGCCTTTCAGGCTGCCTAGGACGGTGATTGTGATAACTACATTGGGGCCGCTGGCAATATTGCCGCCGATTATGGCGATACCAAATTCTTGAGCTAACTGAATCATGCCCTGATAGAGGCTGGAAACGCATTCTGCCTCTGTCTCACCGGGTAGGGAAAGAGATGTCAGGGCATATTTTGGGATGCCTCCCATGGCGGCAATATCACTCAAATTTATTGCCAGCGCCTTATAGCCGAGGTCTTCCCAGCCAATTATATTCAGATTGAAGTGGGTGTCTTGAACTAAAGAATCTGTGGTAGCTAATTGTGTGGAGCTGTCGCCTCGCCAAGCGGCGGCATC
>JAUXIO010000006.1 GCA_030620975.1 Dehalococcoidia bacterium
AATAGTTAACCCGGTTCCCGTAGATGTTCTTAAAAATATGGGGGCGAGTTTCATCATAGCAGTAAATGTGAACCCCAAGCCGCAAAAAAGAAGCGCCGCCAGCCCCTCCAAGAAAAGAGAAACGCCCGAAGAAATATCAAATCCACAAATAAAAAGTGCGCGCCTATCAGCTTTCAATAAGAAGCTTGATAAACTTGTTCAGGACAGTAAAGACAGATTCAAGCTCTTCGAGAAATTTTCCAATATTGTAGAAGCCAAAATTTACCAAGGTAAACACAGAATAGAGCCCGACACCCCAAATATATTTGATGTGCTGGTGCAATCAATTTATGCCATGGAATACGAGATAGCAAAGTCAAAAATGAAGGGGGCGGATGTAATCATAAGTCCCGATGTCAGCCATATCGCGCCATTTGAATTTCACAGAGGGAAAGAGGCCATATTGATAGGCTATGAGGCTACAAGGAGTATCCTGCCACAACTGCAACAAATGGCAAGGAGGAAATAACCGCTCTCAGCTCAAATCTGAAATCTCTTTACCACACTCCAACACCACAAACTCCACCAAGTCCATTGTCCACGAGTTAACGCCTATGCTACAATGGTTCAACTCTAATGGTAAATCCGGATGAATTGAAGTACTGGGTGAGCCTCTCCAGAATACCAGGCATTGGGCGGGTAAAAATTTCCCACCTAAAAGAGCATTTCGGCAGTCTCAAGTGTGCCTGGAAAGCTCAATCCAGTGAGTTAAAAGAGGCGGGGCTCGATTCATCAAGCATAAATAGAGTAGCAAGTTTGCGTCCCAGGATATCTCCAGATGCCGAGATGGAAAAACTGATACGCTATAAAGTGGAAGTAATTACCTGCGAAGATTCCAATTACCCACCACAATTGAGGGAAATATATGATTACCCGCCAATGCTTTATGTTAGAGGTAGGCTCCTGCCCCAAGATGAATGTTGTCTAGCTGTGGTTGGTACTCGCAGAGCTACCATTTATGGAAGACAGGTAACTGAGGAGATTGTAGCAGATTTGGCTCAGAATAATATTACCATCGTCAGCGGCCTGGCCAGAGGGATTGACACTGCAGCTCATCGGACTGCACTGGAAGTCGGAGGTAGAACCCTTGCCGTTTTTGGCTGCGGATTGGATATCGTTTATCCCGCAGAGAATGCCAAACTGGCTCGCCAGGTCATGGAGTGTGGGGCCCTAATAAGTGAATACCCCCTGGGTACCAGACCAAAGGGCGAGAATTTCCCTCGACGTAACCGAATCATGAGCGGGATGAGCCTGGGAGTGCTGGTAATAGAAGCCGGGGAAAGAAGCGGAGCACTGCTCACCGCCTATCATGCTCTCGAGCAAAATAGAGAGGTCTTTGCCATCCCCGGTAGCATCCTCTCACCAGCTAGTAAAGGAACCAATCATCTTATTCAAGAAGGAGCCAAGTTAGTCCAGAACTGTGCTGATATCCTCGAGGAGCTAAATGTGACTATGATAGCCCAGCAGCTAGAGATGAAGGAGTTTTTGCCCGCTGACCAGACTGAGTCCCTAATACTGAACCAACTAACTACTGAACCAACCCACGTAGATGAGCTCTGTCGCCGCAGTGGCCTACCCATGGCTACGTTAAACAGCACCTTAGCCATGCTGGAACTCAAGGGCGCCGTAAAACAGCTTGGGGGGATGAACTATGTGCTGGCTCGAGGAGTAAAAGAAGAATATCATGCTAAAGAAATTAGTCATAGTTGAATCTCCAGCCAAGGCAAGAACACTAAACAGAATACTGGGCAACAATTATACCATTAAGGCATCTTCGGGACACGTGCGTGACTTGCCCCAGAAGACTTTGGGAATAGATATAGCAAGGGATTTTAAACCCGAATATGTTCTCATCCCCCAGAAAAGAAAGCTCATCCGCGAGCTTAAAGAAGTAGCTAACAGCGCTGCTGCAATTTATTTAGCCACTGACCCTGACCGTGAAGGTGAGGCAATTGCCTGGCACCTGGTAGAAGCAGCTAAACTAGATAAAGACAAAATACCCATCCGCCGGGTTACCTTCCACGAAATAACTAAAGATGCCGTTGAGCAAGCTTTCAGTAATCCCGGCTCTATTAATATGCATTTGGTCAATGCTCAGCAGGCTCGGCGTATCTTGGATAGGCTGGTCGGCTACAAATTAAGTCCACTATTATGGCGAAAAGTGCAAAGAGGGCTTTCCGCAGGCAGAGTCCAGTCAGCAGCAGTAAGAATAGTTGTTGACCGCGAGCGGCAAATTGAAGGTTTTAGCCCCACAGAATATTGGACCATCGAGGCTGAATTAATAAGAACTCTGCCCCAAAATCACGAGTTGAGTTTTAGAGCAACTTTAGTGGGACTCGGCGATGGCACAAAGCTCGCCATTCCAAATCAATCTGAAGCGGAGAGAATCACCGCCGAGTTAGATAAAGCCAGTTATGCCGTTAAGATGATACAGGCTAAAGAGGTAGCCCGCCAACCGGTGCCACCTTTCATCACCAGCACTCTACAACAGGAAGCTTGGCGAAAGCTGCGCTTTAGCGCCAAACAGACCATGGCCATTGCCCAAGGGCTTTATGAAGGTCTACCCATTGGTGATGAAGGTTCAGTTGGACTTATTACTTATATGCGCACCGACTCTACCCATATAGCCGCTGGCGCCATAGCGGAAACCAGAGACTTTATCGCCCATAAGTATGGCACTAATTTTCTCCCGCCGCAGCCACGCACTTTTGTCAAGAAGAGCAAATGGGCACAGGAGGCCCATGAGGCAATCCGCCCCACCAAGATTTACCGAGAGCCAAGCCAGCTTCATCCTTTCTTGAATGATCAGCAACTAAAGCTCTATGAGCTTATCTGGAAACGTATGGTTGCAAGTCAGATGTCAGCAGCTCTATTCGACACTATCACTATAGATATAGAGGCAAGCTGTACACTACCTAAAAAAGAATATCTATTGAGAGCAACCAGCTCTTCAGTCAAATTCCAAGGTTTCATGGTCATTTATACTGAGGGTAAGGATGAGAGCGAACCAGATAAAGCAGCCGCAGCTCCCCTGCCCAAACTGGAAGCGGGTGACAAATTAGAGCTCTTGGGGCTTTCCCCGGAACAGCATTTTACCCAGCCACCAGCTCGCTACACCGAAGCCACATTGATAAAGGCGCTGGAACAAAAGGGAATCGGCCGCCCCAGCACTTATGCCCCCACCCTTTCAACAATCCAAGATAGAAACTACGTGCAGAAATCAGGTGGCAAGTTTTATGTCGATGAACTGGGATTTATCGTTAATGACCTTCTGGCTAAACATTTCCCCAGAATCATCGACTTAGATTTTACGGCACAGATGGAGACAAAATTGGATAAAATAGCTCAAGGCAAAGAGGAATGGGTGCCCCTACTACAAAAATTCTACTTCCCCTTTGAAAAGACCCTGCATAAGGCTTCGGAGCAAATAGAGAAGATCAACATTGCCAAAGTAACCAGTGAAATCTGCCCCAACTGCGGTCGGGCTATGGTGATAAAAGTTGGCCGCTATGGTAAATTTTTGGCCTGCAGTGGTTACCCGGAATGCAAAACGACCAAGCCTTTAATAGTTAAAACTGGTATTCCCTGCCCTGAATGTGGCAGTGAGCTAGTGGAAAGAATCAATAGAAGAAAACGAATTTTCTACGGTTGTAGCAATTTCCCACATTGCCAATTTGCTACCAGCCATAAACCGGTTCCCCAACCCTGCCCCCATTGTGGCAAACTGCTTATCTCATATAGTAAGGAGCGGGTAAAATGCATAACATGTGGGTATGAGAACGAACTAAGTGAATTAGAATCAGCAAGAATAAAGGTGGCATCATGAAATTCCTAATCATTCACGGGCCAAATCTCAATATGCTGGGCAAGCGAGAAAAGATAATTTATGGAGAAAAAACTTTGGCTGAAATTAATTCCCTGCTAAAAAAGCAAGCCGAAGAGCTAGAGGTAGAAATAATTAGCTTTCAATCCAATAGCGAGGGAGCGATTATAGATTTCATTCAAGAGCAATCCCCTAAAGCTGATGGAATGATTATCAATCCAGGGGCGCTCACTCACTACAGCTTTTGTTTGCGAGATGCTTTGCTCGACACCAAATTGCCCATTGTGGAAGTCCATTTGTCCAATATCTACGCCAGGGAGGAATGGCGAGCAAAATCGGTGATTGCCCCCATTGCTAAAGGGCAAATTAGCGGATTGGGATGGAGAAGCTATGTTTTTGCCTTACAAGCTTTGGTGAGTGAATTGAGAGACAAAACCTGAGGATGAATCGACTGCAAAAGCTACGGCATAAGCTCATAGAGGAAGAATTAGAGGCTCTTTTAGTTTCTCAACCAGAAAATTACCGCTACCTTTCCGGCTTTACTGGTTCTTCAGGATGGCTATTTATCTCTAACGACAGCGCTCTTTTAGCCGTTGATTTCCGCTATACAGAGCAAGCTAGTAGAGAAACGGCAGATTTCGAAGTCATTCAAGTTGAGGGTGAACTGACCGATTGGTTCCCCAAATTAGCCCTAAATTCAGGAGCCAAAGGCATAGGCTTTGAAGCGGAGCACCTTTCTTTTGCCACCTACCAGCAGCTTGCTGAAGTAGTAATTGTTAATCAATATCAACTCCAACTCATTCCAACCTCCGGCTTGGTAAAATCAATGCGGATAATAAAAGAACCGCGGGAGATAGAACTTATTACTAGAGCGGCAGAGTTGGCTGATGCCGCCATCGACTATGTCAAATCAATAATTCATCCTGAACTAACAGAGCGGGAAATAGCCTGGGAAATAGAGAGGTTTCTTCGCGAAGGCGGTAGCGAAGCTGTCCCCTTTGACCTCATTGTAGCTTCAGGTCCCAATGCAGCTTTACCTCACGCTAAACCCACTGGGCGGATTATTTGCCCCGGAGAGCCGATAATAATTGATATAGGAGCCCGGGTTGGTGGTTATTGCAGTGACTTAACCCGTACTCTGTGTTTGGAAAAGCCGAGTGAAACATTCTCTAAGATTTACGATGTCGTTTTGGAGGCGCAATTTACCGCCATAAACAGCATGAAAGCAGGTATGAGCGGCAGCCAGGCCGACCAGCTAGCCAGAACAATTATCAACCAAGCTGGCTATGGGGAAGCCTTTGGGCATGGTTTGGGACACGGTATTGGATTAGCAGCACATGAGTCGCCGCGACTCAGCGCCAATTCTTCAGATTTACTAAGCAGCGGCATGATTTTTACCATAGAGCCCGGAATTTACATCAGCGGTTGGGGCGGTATTAGAATCGAGGACATGGTGACACTGGAAAGGGATAAAATTAAAGTGCTCAGCAAAGCATCGAAAATATTAAGCTGATCACCTGGGAGGTATAGCTATGATTGATGCCGGAGAGTTGAAAAAGGGAATCACAATAGAATTAGATAAGCAGCTATACCAAGTCACTGATTATCAGCACATTAAGATGGGACGGGGTTCAGCCCAAATTAAATTGCGACTTCGGGACATTCACGGCAGTCACACCATCGAACGAGTTTTTCAAGCTAGCGAGAAATTCAACCGGGTTTTCCTCGAGCACCGGCCCATGCAACATCTTTATAATGATGGTGACCTTTACTACTTCATGGATACCGAGACCTTCGACCAAATACAGCTCAGTGCCGATCGATTAGACAAAGCGGTAAATTATTTGAAAGAGGGACAAAGCCTAGAGATATTAACCTATAAAGGCAACGCCATAGGTGCGGAGTTGCCCGCCTCAGTAGAACTCAAAGTTTCAGAGACGGGCCCCAGTTTTAAAGGAGACACAGCCACTGGGGGTAATAAACCAGCCAAATTGGAGACGGGTATCACTATCCGAGTTCCCCTATTCATCAATAACGGGGATGTTATTAAAGTTGACACGCGCACTGGCGAATACCTAGAAAGAGTGAGTTAATTGTTGAGAGCCGACCTCCACATCCACACTTGCTATTCTATGGATTGCGCCACATCTCCAGAGCAAATAATTGCCCGCTGTCTTAAGACCGGCATAAACTGCATTGCCATAACCGACCATGGCACTACAGCTGGCGCTCTAAGATTAAAAGAAATAGCTCCTTTCCCCGTGATTATCGGCGAAGAAATTCTAACGCCCTTCGGTGAAATTATGGGACTTTTTCTCAGCAAGGAAATCACCAGTAAAATATCTCCCGAGGAAGCTGTATCTCAAATTAAATCTCAGAACGGATTAGTATGTATTCCCCACCCCTTTGACCGTCTGCGCCCGTCTGCGCTTAAAAATCACATACTAGAAGAGCTTCTACCCCAAGTTGATATCATCGAGGCTTTCAACTCACGCAGCCTCTCTCCAAACAGTAATTCCAGAGCCTGGCAACTTGCTCAAAAATATGGACTCGCAGCCAGTGCCGGCAGCGATGCTCACACCGTCTCCGAAATTGGCAACGCCTATGTGGAGATGCCCGAGTTCAATAATAAAGATGAATTCTTACAATCTCTAACTCAAGGCAAGATCTTCGGACACAGGACAAATCCACTGGTTCACGTTGCCAGTACTTGGTCAAGATTAAGAAAAAGTAACATCTTGGGAGGTAAAGTCACCTGCTAGCTATCGGTTGGTTTTCCACGGGCAGAGACGAAGCAGCTCGCCTGCTCCTACAAACTACGCAAAGGAGCATCCAAGACAGTGAGCTTGAAGGCAGAATTATCTTCGTCTTTAGCAATAGGGAGCCGGGCGAATCGGGAGAGAGTGACCTTTTCTTTGAATTAGTTGATAGCTATCATATTCCTCTCATCTGCTTCTCATATAAGAAATTCAAACTTCTAAAGGGAATAGAAACTGAAGAAGAAAATAAAAGGGAACAAACTTTACCACTATGGCGTTTGGAATATGATAAAGAGGTAATGAAAAGACTCCAGAACTTCAGCCCAGACTTGTGCCTTCTTGCCGGCTACATGCTCATTATTGGCGAAGAAATGTGTCAAAAATATGACATGATTAATCTTCATCCAGCCCTCCCCGGTGGACCTGTAGGTAGCTGGCAGGAGGTAATCTGGACATTAGTGAAGAATAAAGCCAAAGAAACCGGTGTAATGATACACCTGGTAACCCCCGAATTGGATAGAGGTCCAGTAGTAACTTATTGCACTTTTCCCATCGAAGGTGAACCCTTTGACCGCTATTGGCGTGAAATGGAGAAGGGAGAGCAAAACAAGAGAGATACTCTATTTCAGCTCATCCGCCAGTATGAGCTAGCTAGAGAGTTTCCACTTATAACAGCAACGCTTAAAGCTTTTAGCCAAGGCAAAATCAAGATACAAAATGGGGAAGTGGTGAATGCTGAGAAAAAATCCATCAGCGGTTATAATCTTACTAATGAAATAAACCAAATAGTAAAGGCTAAACTGAAATGAATGTAATTTGCTTTGATCTGGAAGGTCCACTATCTCCTCAGGATAACGCCTACGAGCTGATGAAACTTTTCCCTAATGGCGATAAGGTCTTCGAAGTCATTAGTCGCTATGATGACCTATTAACCTTGGAGGAAAGAGAAGACTATGAACCCGGAGACACCCTGGCCCTCATCGCTCCCTTCCTCGTATACCATAAGTTGAAAGAGAGGGACATAATTAGCCTAGCAGAGAAAGCAAACCTGACACCGGGTGCCTTTGAACTCATTTCTCAAGCTAAATCACGAGGATGGCAAGTTTTTTGTATCAGTACTAGCTACGAGCAATATGCCCTGCGCATTACTCAAAGGCTGGACATCCCCACTCAAAATGTTAAGTGCACTCGCTTCCCTTTAGACCGATTTTCTCAATTGTTATGTAAAGAGGACTTCGCCCTATTAGAGCAGACAGAGGGGGAAATCTTGGGCATGCGCCCCTTCAGCGATGATAGCAAAATAAAGAAAAATCTTGACAACTTCTACTGGGAGAAACTACCACAGGGCAAATTGGGCACGATAATAAAACAAGTGAAACCAATAGGTGGGCAGCGCAAAGTGGAGGCTTTGGAGCAATTTGCCCAAACTCAAAAGCAACCTTTATCTCGCTGGGTGATAATCGGCGATAGCATCACTGACTTCAAGATGCTTCAAAGAGTTAACGAGGCTGGAGGTTTAGCAATCGCCTATAATGCCAACGAGTATGCCCTTCCCTACTCAACTATGGGACTGGCATCCGTTGACCTCACAGACCTCAGCGAAGTTCTGGAAACCTGGGAGACAGGCAAGCGCCCAGCTACGGAAAAGCTGGTCAGGAGCAAAGAAAAGGTTGGCGGTAGCGGCGATAGAGCATACTTCCACTGGCTAGCTGATACCAAAAATATTGCTGCTCCCCTTGAAATTCACAAGGGGATCCGCCGCCTAGCCAGAGAAGAAGCTGCTAAGTTAGGTTAATTGATTAACTACCTCGGAGATTATCATGTCTGTGCTTGAAGTAGTCGGATTCGGGGCAATGAATATGGACTACTTGTATCAGGTAACAAAAATTACCACCGAAGGCGAGCAAGTAGTTGAGGATTTCAAGCTAATGCCAGGCGGGTCAGCCGCCAATACCATCTACAGGTTAGCCAAGCTAAAAATAAACACCGGCTTCGTTGGCGTTGTGGGTGAAGATGAAAATGGCAAAGCTCTGCTTGAAGATTTTGAAGTCGTAGGTGTAGATACCAGCCAAATTCAAATTAAAAAGAGAGCAAAGACGGGCTCTACCCTGTGTCTTAGTGACAAATCAGGTAAACGCGCACTTTACGTTCTGCCTAACGCCAACAGCCTGCTTAACACAAAAGATATAAATTTAGCTTATTTGAAACAGGCTAAGATAGTCCACCTATCTTCTTTTGCAAATGACGAGCAATTTAATGTGCAGATCAACATGGCAAGGGAATTAACAACATCAATAAAGATTGCCTTTGCTCCGGGAATGCTCTACGCGCTTAAGGGACTGGGAACATTAGCCCCATTAATCAAAAGAACTCATATTCTCTTTACCAATAAACCAGAAATAGAGCAACTGACCGGTAAGGATTTCAAAGCGGGAGCAAAGGACTGCCTTAGCCAAGGTTGCCATATAATAGTGATTACCTTAGGTAAAGGTTCCACCACAAAAAAAGGTGACATCATCACAAGCTATATTTGCAGTGACAGTGAGGAATGTAAGATTAAGGCTGAAGCACCAGCTTCAAGGTTACAACTAGAAACCACTGGTGCTGGAGATGCTTTCGCCGCCGGTTTTCTGTTCGGCTTCCTCAAGGGAAGGAAACTTGAAGAGTGTGGGCTATTGGGCAATATCATGGCACAATCCGCCATCGGCAATTTAGGAGCCAGAGAAGGAGCTCTATCCCTGGCTCAAATACCACCAAGATACCGATAGCATGCATCACTTACGGCCAGTACAATTCTCGTGCCGTTTTCTTCAAATCATCCCTAAAATCAGGGCGGGCAACGACAGTAAGCTCCTCAGCTCTCTCTCGCTGCGACTTCCCTCTGAGCCGAGCAATGCCATACTCAGTAACTACAATATCGGCTAGCGTATGAGGCACTGTAATCTTTGACCCACATCTCAGCATGGGCACAATGCGAGAAATAGCTCCATCTTTAGCCGTTGATGGAAAAACGATGATGAATCTTCCGTTTTTAGATAGGTAACTGCCTATAGAAAAAGCAAGTAAGCCTCCGGCACCACTAAGCATCTGAGGCCCCATAGACTCGGCATTAACTTGTCCAGTCAAATCTACTTCTAAAGCATTATTAATTGTCACCATGTTATCCAGTGCCCCTATTGTCCTGGGGTCATGTGTATACTCAATATCACGCAATTCAAACATCGGGTTCATGTGGACAAAGCTCATGTCTTCAGTCGTTCCCCCGCCGATAGCAGTAGCCACAGCCTTACCTCTATCCAAAGTCTTGTATTTGCCCGTAATCACTCCCGCTCTTACCAATCTTATGATGCCTGCGGGAGTTACCTCAGAATGCCAGCCAATATCACATCTATCATCAAGCAAACCGGCGCGAATGAGAGTTTCGCTCGTACTGCCCTGACCAACTTGAATGGTATCGCCATCATGAATCAAAGTGGTAACATAAGCACAAATTTGCTTCTGCTCCTCTGTAACCGCCGTCAGTGGTTTCCCATCTAAACGAACCTCACCCGGCTTTCTGCCAGTGTGTGGATGCTCCACAAAGTAATCTATTTGCGAAACGTGAACAAAATTATCACCACAAGTTCTAATCAGCCGGTCATTAACTTCAGCTAGAACTAATTTGGCTTTGGCCACCCAGTGCCTTTTATCATATACTGAAGCACCGAAGCTACAAAAACCATCGCCATCAGGGGGTGAGACTTCAACAAAAAGGACGTCCGCATCCCATTTATCCGGAAGTTTACCTGTAATACACAAACCGCCTATTACGGCATCTCCCCTCCTTTGGGCCAGGTGATCACTGGCAACTCCTCCAGAAGCAGCAAAGCCAATTTTAACCATAAAAGAATCTTCCCACCCCACATCCCACCAGCCAAAATCAACCGTGGGAGAGCCCATAAATATATGTACCCCTCTGAGTTCTTCCTTCCGACTTGCCAAAGCAAGACACAATGCTAAAGGGTCTCTGCCTATGGGACAAACGACATTATCTCCAGATTTAACCTTCCTAACAGCTTCCTCAGCCGAAATCTTCTTTCGCTCATACTCCTGTCGCCAATTGGGGTCCAATTTTACTTTCCCTATATATTGCTTTGTCCAATCCATGACTAGTTTGCCACTCTACAACTCAAACAAACTACATCTAAAATCATTACCACATACTCAAAAACTAGTATACGGCATGAACCTATCTAGCACGTTAAACTCAGAAATAACTTCTCAGGTTTAACTAAAACCCAACCTTCAGCGGAGGTAACAAAAAGCCTTAGAATAGAATCACGAACTTTTTACTATTTAGTAGGTGGTGCACTGAGCACTTCGTCAACGAGGCCGTATTCCACAGCTTGCTCAGCGCTAAGATAGAAATCACGGTCAGTATCATGAGCAATTTTCTCAACCGTTTGACCAGTGTGCTTAGACAAAATATTGCGAATTTTCTCCTGCATTCGCATGATTTCTCGAGCGGCAATTTCAACATCAGCAGCTTGCCCCTGAGCCCCACCGACCGCTTGGTGAAGATGTATAGTAGAGTTGGGTAAAGCATAACGTTTACCCTTGGCCCCGGCGCAGAGAAGAAGTGTACCCATACTCGCTGCCAAGCCAACACAAATAGTGGAAATATCAGGACGAGCAAGTTGCATAGTGTCATAAATGGCAAGACCAGCGCTGATAATGCCGCCGGGGCAGTGAATATAGAGGTTTATATCCTTCTCCGAGTCCTCACGCTCTAGATAAAGTATCTGGGCAATAACAAGATTGGCTACTTGGTCGTTAATGGGTGTACCCAAGAAAATAATTCGCTCTTTTAGCAAGAGAGAGTATATATCAAAAGCTCGTTCTCCTCGTGCACCACTCTCCACTACCGTGGGGATTATGTTTTGAGCAAAACCTTTCATGCTTACCTCCTTATCACAGACTTTCATTATTAAGTCGATCCCTCGGCTATTTGCTCCAATCGTTCCTCAGTTTTCCGAATAAGTATGAACTGCTGAATAGACTTGCGGGTTTGGGATAATTCAAGGAGTTTCCGCACCTCCCCAGCCTTCTCACCAGCATCCTTCAAGATTCTTTCCACTTCATTATCCACCTCCGAATCAATAACTTCAATCTTCTCAGCCTCAGCTACTTTATCGAGTACGAGTGAGCGAGCAAGATGTCGAGCAGCTACAGGGCGTAACTCCTCGCGGTGCTCTTCTACGGTTCGCTCCATCCTCATCAAATAATCTTCAAGCTCTTTCATGCCCCCTGGAAAATTTCCGGCTTCCTTACCAATAAGCCTGTCAATTTCCATCTCCTCCAGAACGGGAGGGTATTCCACCTCACTAAGTTCAACAACGGCGTCTACTACCTTCTGCCTGAAGTCTGAGCGAGCTCTCTCCTCAGCTCTAGCTCTTAAATCGCTACTTATTCGCTCTCGCAGGGAAGCTAAGTCGCCGCTGCCGACGCTCCTGGCAAGCTCATCATTCAACTCAGGCAATCTCCTCTCCTTTATCTCAGCAATCACAACACTAAAAGCACATTCCTTTCCAGCAAATTCCCTTATTGCGTAGTCGCCAGAAAAGGAAAGGGTAAAGTTCTTCTGTTTATTTTTCTCCATTCCCTCCAGCTTCTCAGTAAATCCAGGGAAGGGCAATGAGGAGTGCTCAACCACTTCACATACGGCGCCTTTATAATTCAGAACGGGTTTCCCCTGAATACTGGCATCCACGTCTAATGTTACTGCATCACCAAACTGAACAGAACGCTCTACAGGTAACAGTACCGCTCGCTGGTAGCGGAGTTGCTCAATAGCTGCGCCAACTTCCTCGCCGGTAATTTCCACGGACTCGGACTCAAGTCTTATGTCATAGTAATTACCAAGCTTGACCGTGGGGCTAACGGGAACAATAGCCTTAAGGATTACTGGCTCAGTTTGAATAACTTCTATTTGTGGCTGAGCGATGGCCTCAATGCCCTCAGACTTAACTGCCTGCTCATAGACTTGCGGGATTAGTTGCTCCAAAGCCTTCTGGAAAAAAGTTTGCCTGCCTATATGGCGTTCAAGAACAGGTCGTGGTGCCTTCCCCCGCCGAAACCCGGGAATAGAAAGCTGATTGACAAGACGATGATAGGTTTCATCCAAAGACTTCTCTACCTCAGAAGTCCCCACCTCTATATCAAGCACTACCTGACTATTTTCGATTTTCTTCGCAGCTACTTTCATTTTCCCTAGATACACTCACAATGGTTAACAAATCTAATTGGTAAAGGTGTTGCTTCACCAATTGCAAGCTCTATTCCAAATTCTCCTCCTTCAACTTAAGATGTAACTCCTTAAGCTGCTCTTCCGATACAGTCGAGGGAGCATCACTCATTAAATCCGTAGCACTTTGGTTTTTGGGGAACGCGATTACATCCCTAATATTCTTTTCCCCAGCCAATAACATTACTAATCGGTCAATGCCAGGAGCAATGCCGCCGTGAGGCGGTGCTCCATACTCCAAAGCTTCTAAGATGTGCCCAAAGCGCTCTTTCATCTCCTCCTCTCCATAACCCAGTAATCTAAATATCTTCTCCTGAAGCTCACGAGTATGGATTCTGATACTTCCGCTGGAAAGCTCACAGCCGTTACAAACGACATCATAATGGCGAGCGTGAACCTTCGTTGGGTCTACATCAAGCAGTGGCATGTCCTCTTGCCGAGGTGCAGTGAAGGGATGATGCATGGGCTCCCAGCGATGAGTACCCTCATCCCACTCCAAAAGAGGGTAATCAACTACAAAGACAAAAGCTAAAAGATTAGGGTCAGCTAAGCCAAGACGATATCCCATTTCACAGCGCAATTCACTAAGCACTTTATCCGCCAGCTTTGGTTTCCCAGCTACAATAAGTATAAGATCGCCTAGTTTCGCCTCAAGTCTCTGGGCTATAGCTATTGCCTGCTCTAATGTCAAATACTTAGTAACTACCGATTTAACTTCGCCAAGAGTTAATTGCTCAAGGCTGCTACCTGCCCTTCCACTTAAAGCTATAGTTATTAAACCTTCAGCCCCATAGCTTTTAGCTAGCTCAATAAGCTCATCAAGCTGCTGCCGAGAGTAATTAGCACAGCCGGGTACGCATATCCCCTTTACTTTTCCCCCCGCTTGAATAGTAGAGCAAAAGATAGCAAATTCGGACTGTGCAGCAATGTCAGATAAATCCCTGATTTCCAGTCCAAAACGCACATCTGGCTTATCTGTACCATAACGCTCCATTACCTCGGCATAAGAAAGCCGTGGAAGAGGCATTAATAGCCGCATTTCAGGCTTAACTGCCTTTACGAGAGAAGTAAACAATTCCTCAAGAAGGTTAAGTATGTCGTCCTCATCCACAAAGCTCATTTCTAAATCAAGCTGTGTAAATTCAGGTTGACGGTCAGCACGTAAATCCTCATCTCGGAAGCAACGAGCTATCTGAAAATACCTCTCAAAGCCGGCTACCATCAGTAATTGCTTAAGTTGCTGAGGAGATTGAGGAAGAGCATAAAACTTGCCTGGATGAAGACGACTGGGTACGAGATAATCACGTGCTCCCTCAGGGGTGCTCTTAATTAAAATGGGAGTTTCAATTTCAACAAAACCTTTAGCATCCAGAAAATCTCGGATAAACTTTATCACTCGATGACGGAGTAGAATGTTATCTCTCATTCTAGGTCGCCTCAAGTGCAGATAGCGATATCTAAGGCAAAGGCTTTCTGCAACTTCTACATCCTCATTTATATAAAAGGGTGGCTCTAACGAAGGATTAAGAATTGTCACATGTTGAGCAATAACTTCAACATCTCCAGTGGCTAACTTGGGATTTTCCGTACTGGGAGGACGCTGAACAACCTCGCCAGTAACTTGAATGACATACTCATTGCGCAGCTCATTGGCCAGCTCGTGTGCCATGCTTGATATTTGCGGGTCAAAAACTACCTGAACTATACCCTCGCTATCCCTGAGGTCAACAAATACTAAACCCCCATGGTCGCGGCGGCGATGTACCCACCCCCCCAGAGTCACATTACAACCAATATGTTCCTTCCTTACAGCTCCACAGCTATGGCTCTTAAGCAAAATGCTCTCCGTTCAAGTAACCCATTTTGCGATTATAGCTTACAGAGGGTCTTAATTCAATTTGGCAGCCAGTCCAACCTGCCCAAATGTAGCTCAAGATAAAAAGTACAAACTTCAGAATGCGCCAAGAGTCCAGACTAAAAATTGTGAGAGGCAAGCGTGCTTAAAACGACGCCAAGAGCTCAGAAATTACTGGCATCCTCGCGATGAATCCAGCCATTTTTGCTTTTGAGAAAGTCTAACTTCCTCATCGGTAGTCCGATACCTGGCAAGAAACTCAGCCCTGAAGCTGGCAAAAGTCCCTCTGCGAATACTGTCTTGAGTTTTATGTATGAGCCTGGCAATGAATCGCAAATTGTGAAGAGTGGCTAACCTGTAAGCTAGCAATTCCTCACATTTAAACAGGTGATGGAGATAAGCTGACGAGAAAGTACGACAGGTATAGCAATCGCAATCAGCATCAATCGCATCCTCTTTTGTTCTGTAATACGAATTCCTTATATTGCATCTTCCATCAGGCGTTAATAAAGCACCGTTACGAGCTATCCGAGTAGGCAGAGCGCTATCAAAGAGGTCTATACCTCTAGCTACACCTTCAACGATATCTTCAGGAGAGCCTACACCCATTAGATAACGAGGTCTATCCCGAGGCAGAAAAGTTACCGTCTCTTCTACCACAGTCCAAGTTGTCTCCTTAGTTTCCCCCAGGCTCAAACCGCCGATAGCATAGCCGGGGAAATCCAAGGAGGTGAGAGTAGCTGCCGATTCTCGCCGCAATTGGGGAAAGCTACCTCCCTGGACAATCCCATAAAGGAGCTGATTTTGAGATTGATGATGTTTAAGGCATCTCTCTGCCCATCGGTGAGTCCTTTCCATCGCTTCACGCACCTGAGCTATATCGGTGGTATAGGGTGGACACTCATCCAGAACCATAATGATGTCAGCACCGAGTGCCTCTTGAAACTCAATCACCAATTCTGGGGTCAGAAAATGGTCACTGCCGTCAATGTGAGAGCGAAAAAGAATTCCCTCATCGCTAATTTGACGTAAACTTGCCAAGCTGAAAACCTGATATCCACCGCTATCCGTCAATATGGGGCCATCCCAACATATAAATTTGTGTAGTCCACCCAGCTTTTCAACAATTTCTATACCCGGCCTCAGATAAAGATGGTAAGTATTGGCCAACAACATAGTTGCCCCTATATTCCTCAATTCCTCCGGGGTCAAAGCCTTAACTGTCCCCTGACTACCCACCGGGATGAAGACGGGCGTAAGCACCACACCATGAGGGGTAAATATCTCCCCCGCCCTCGCCTCTGTGCCCGGACAAGTTGTCACCAATGTAAAGCTATTATTCACTCTCCACCTTGGCGCAGCAAATGGGTCGCAATGATTACTCTTTGTATTTCAGAAACTCCCACGTACACTTCGGCCATCTTGGCATCCCGATACAGCCGCTCCACGGGCGAAGTTTTTACAAGTCCATACGAGCCGTGGACCTGTATCGCCATACGGGTGACCTCAACGGACATCTGCGAGGCAAATAGTTTAGCTATGGCAGATTCACAGCGGATATTTAGCCCTCTATCTCGAAGAAAAGCAACTCTGTAGGTCAACCACCTCGCCGCCTCTATTCTTGACGCCATCTCTGCCAGAAGCCACTGAATGGTAGGTAGCTCGGCGATAGACTTGCCCAAGGCTTTTCTCTGGCGAGCATAATCAATGGACAGGCCAAGGGCTGCTTGAGCTACACCTAAACTCTGAGCGGCAACCCCAAGCCTCTCCACACTTATGGCTTCCAAGAGAATCTCAAAGCCATTCCCTTTTTTACCCAGAAGATTCTCCTCGGGCACGGAAAGGTTATCAAGATATACTTCCGAGGTTCTTAAGCCTCTCAGCCCCAGAGTTTCGTAAGGTTCATGCACTATGAACTCATCAGAGGAGGTATCAGCAATAAAAGCACTCACTCTACCCGTGTCATCCTTGGCAAAAATGATTGCCAACCGGGCTATCGGCGAAAGTGAAACAAAATTTTTGGTGCCGGTGATGAAATAATTCTTGCCCTCAAGCCTTGCCGTGGTGGAAATAGCTCTAGGGTCAGAACCCGTAGCCGGCTCAGTAAACCCAAAGCAACCAAGACACTTGCCCGAAGCTAATGGAAAAAGAAACTTCTCCTTCTGCTGTTCATTACCAAAGCGGAAAAGCGACTCCTCGGCGAGGGAATTTACAGCTATGACAGCCCCCGTCACCATTGCAGCACAACAAAGCTGCTCAATCAGCAAACTATAATTAACATAGCCAGCAGCACCACCACCATACTGATTGGGATAGGGCACCCCAAAATAGCCCAAGCTGGCCATCTCCTCAATGAGTTCAAGGGGAAATTGCCCAGTGCGGTCAATTTCAGCAGCCCGCGGCTTAATTCGAGCTTCAGCAAATTTCCTGACCGCCGCTTGAAACATTTTTTCCTGTTTCGTAAATTCGAAATCCACTTGGCCCACTTTCTCCCGAATTAATTGCTATGCTTTACGATTAGAATCCCTCCCAACTGCTGCGCTGGTATAAGCTCCAATAATATCGTGTCGGCGCAATACCCCCAATAATTTCTTGGGTGCTTGGCGATCAACTACGGGAATACGCCCCACATCACGACCGCCAAACTGCGCCAAGACATCGTGTATATTCTGGTCTGGATAAGCTACGATTGGAGACTTAGTAGCAATATCTCCAGCAGTCAGCTTGGCAGCATCCCGCAATGCCGAGCTTTCAACATCTTCTAGGGTAACCACGCCATAAAGACGACCATCTCCATCAATTACTGGAAAACCATGATGACCAGTCTCGGTAAATTTGGTGCTCAGCTCACTGATAGGCATTTCAGGCGAAACGGTGGGGAAATTTCGCGTCATAACTTCGCTTACGCGAATGGTCCTCATTATATCTGCTCGTAAGTGCTGCCGAATGTCCACGCCTCGCCGCCGTAGTTTAAGAGTATAGATGCTCTCACGGTTAAGGCTATAAGCAATAAAAGTGCTGATAACCACAGCAATCATCAAGGGCAAAATAAGAGTATAGTTCCTAGTCATTTCAAAAAGCATGATAATCGCCGTAATGGGAGCCCGCGCCGCCCCTGCGAAGAATGCACCCATAGCCACTAAAGCATAAGCTCCCGAGGAAGCGGTAATCGCCGGATAAAGTTGGTGTACAACAGTGCCAAAGGCACCACCCAACATCGCGCCAATGAACAAAGAGGGCGCAAAAACCCCACCGCTACCACCGCTGCCAAGGGTGGCTGAAGTAGCTAACATCTTCAAGACCGCCATTATAAGGAGAGCGCCAAGTCCTATCTGCCCAGCCAAGGCGTAATCAACACTCATACGGCTCACCCAGCAAGTCTCCCCATAGCCGACCCCAAAGACGTCATAGGAATATAAACCAATGAATCCAACCAGAATGCCGCCAAAGATAGGCTTCAGATAATCAGGAATTCGCCACGCATTAAAGATATCTTCACATCTATACAACACAAATATAAAGGCTACAGCAGCCAAGCCACAAACGATACCCAAGACAAAGTAAGGCACCATCTCCCAGTAGTTAATTACCGCGTATGGAAATATACTAAACGCTGGACTATCCCCCAAAAATCTGAGCGCGATGGCATCAGCCACAACTGAGCTAATTACCACGGGAGCCAAATTGCGTACCACAAATCTTCTCTGGATCACTTCAAGGGCAAAGAAAACGCCGCCAATTGGGGCATTGAAGGTGGCCGAGATGCCACCAGCCACTCCACAGAGCATTAGCGTCCTCAGCCAGTCCTCAGGCAGTTTAAGCCATTGTCCTATAGCTGAGCCCGCTGAGGCACCAATCTGAACAATGGGGCCTTCTCGCCCTGCAGAACCACCGCTGCCAATACATATTGAAGATGCCAATGACTTAACTGCTGCCACTCGAGGTCGAATGCGACCACCACCAACGGCAAAAGCCTCCATGACCTCGGGAACACCATGCCCCTTGGCCTCCCGAGCGCCGAAATAGACGAGGAGTCCCACCAGGAGCCCACCCGCGGCTGGCAGAAGAATCACGTAATATTGCCCCATAAAACTCAAAACATCGGCACCACCAAGAAAGAAGGAAGACTGAAAAGTCTTAATCAGCCATCTGAAGACCATCGCTCCAAATCCAGCAATAGCCCCGACCACAACCGACAGGCCTATTCCCATAAACATCTCTGAAGAACGTAGTAAGCTTAAAAAATGCCTTAACCTTGTCATTCTCAAGAAACCCTATGAATCTTTAAGCAAGCTCTCAATCACGGTTGACACAACTTCCCTAGGTACGTCTTTTTTAACTGTCACCTTGCCAATATCATCAAGTAGCACCCAGCGTATCTCCCTTCCCTCCACTTTTTTATCCAGCTCCATTGCCCTCAATACCGCTGTTACATCCACTCCAGGGCAACTGACAGGTAAACCAAATCGGCAAATAAGCTCCTGCTGGCGTCGTGCAGCCTCAGCAGGCAAGAGTTCTAACCGCTGGCTGAGCCTAGCTGCTCCCGTCATACCAATAGCTACCGCTTCACCATGGAGAAAACGCTCATACCGAGTGGCTGACTCCAACCCATGGGCAATAGTATGCCCATAATTTAAAATGATGCGCCTTCCTCTTTCCTTTTCATCCTCACTGACAAGTCTCGCTTTAATGCTGGCGCTGCGGGTAATTGCTTTGCTGACAACATCCGGTGCTAACTTAACCAGTTTATCCACATTGGCTTCAAGAAAACTAAAGAGTTTCGTATCAAGGATCAAGCCATACTTGATAACTTCAGCCCAGCCCGAGGTCAGCTCACGCTGGGATAAAGTGGTCAGGGTTTGAATATCGATAAGGACAAGGCGTGGCTGATAAAAGGCACCGATAAGATTCTTCCCTCGGGGGTGATTGACGGCTACCTTGCCACCGATGCTGGCATCAACCATCGCCACTAAGCTGGTGGGCACCTGTAGCCAAGGCAAGCCCCTCAAGAAAGTAGCTGCCACAAATCCAGCCAGGTCGCCGACCATGCCACCACCCAAGGCAACAACAACATCGTCTCTCTCCACACGATGTTCTACCAGGAAATCATAAATTCTCACTGCATAGTCCATGCTCTTTGTCATCTCACCCGGTGGCACTACAAAGGAATTAACTTTAAAGCCGGCGCCCTCTAGAACCTTTATTACTCGATTTCCATAAATGGAGAAAACAGTTTCATCGCCGATCAGGTTAGCCACACCAGATAAACCCAGCTGCCTCATTTTCTCTCCAAGTGTATCCAATAGACCCCAGCCGACATAAATGGGATAGCATTCGGTAGCCGTTCTTACCTTACAGGCAAGGTCGGGCTGGCTCTTATCTTCCCAATAGCAGCTTACACAACGCCAGCCCCTTATCACCTCCTCAGCTACTTCACTAACGGCCAAGTTATCGGTATGAACCGTCCAGTCAGCCATAGCATAGTAAGACTGACGTGAACTCTTAAGCTGTTCAATGCGCTCCAAGGGCTTATTGCCAGACAGAAGAGGACGAACCACAGGATTAGAGCTATAAACAGTGTCTTCAAGCAGACGATGATAAATGGTCTCCGCTTTAGCCTCAAGGCAAATGACTACCCCGCTTTCAATAAGTAAGCTGCGATTTACCGGGTCAAGAATAGCACCGCCGCCAGTAGCGATAACAGCTTGCTTCTGCTGACAAGCCTTTGCTATTGCCTGCCGCTCCAGCTCCCGAAAAGCACTCTCGCCTTGCTGCTCAAAGATCTCAGGGATAGTTTTGCCACTCGCCTTAGCTATTTCATCATCGCTATCGATGGGGCTCCAATTCAAACGATTAGCCACTTCCCTAGCTACTAATGATTTGCCAGTAGCTGAAAAACCTATGAGAAAAATATTATCAACCCGCCGCTCAGTCATAATCTACGAGAGGGAATAGAATTTAGGTAGTTATGATAATTGGCTAAAGCCTCATCAAGGCAATCTCCGCCAAACTTCTCAAGTAAGGCATCAGCCAAAACAATGGCCAGCATCGCCTCAGCAATTATTCCTGCTGAAGGGACAACACAAATATCGCTGCGCTCATAATGAGCTTTAGTTACTTCTCCGCTATGAAGGTCTACAGAAGGTAGCGGTTTGCCAAGAGTGGCAATAGGCTTAACCACAGCCCGAACCACAATGGGTTCCCCATTGCTCATGCCACCTTCGATTCCCCCAGCTCGATTAGTAATGCGCCGCCACAGAGACCCCGCTTTTTCTGAATTGGTTTGAATTACATCGTGAGCTTGAGAACCTTTAAGTTTAGCTAAACTGAAGCCAGCGCCAATCTCCACTCCCTTTACCGCATTAATACTCATTATTGCCTGTGCGATTTTGCCGTCAAGGCGGCGATCCCACTGGACATGACTCCCCAATCCAATGGGCACACCGGCAGCAATCACTTCAAAAATGCCACCAAGGGTATCTCCGTTAGCTTTGGCCATATCAATAGCCTTCATCATTTCCTTTCCAACTTCAGCATCAGCACAGCGAACCGGTGAAACTTCCACCCGCTGCCAATCAACGGGTCCGCCACTTCTTATCCGATGACTGCCGATAGCTAATGTATGACTATAAATGGCAATGCCAAACTCACTGAGAAATCTTCTAGCTACGGCTCCAACAGCTACCTTAGCTGCCGTCTCTCGAGCACTAGCCCGTTCCATAATTGGTCGGATATCCCCAACACCATATTTAACTACCCCGGCTAAATCGGCATGCCCCGGGCGGGGGGTAGTTACAGGTTCCACCCTCCTTTCCACAGGGGCAACGCTCATAGCTTCCCGCCAATTTTCCCAGTCGCGATTCCATATCAAGAGAGCAATGGGACTGCCCATAGTAAGTCCATGGCGTACCCCCGAGATAATCTCGACTTCATCCCGTTCTATTTCCATACGAGAGCTGCGTCCATAGCCCATCTGACGACGCTTGAGGTCCCGGTTTATGTATTTCTCATCAATGGGCAAACCAGCCACTATCCCATCTACTATAGTCACCAAGCCCTTCCCATGAGATTCACCAGCGGTAATAAAACGAAATTGTCCCATAGCACATCTCCTTCTGCCCCTTCATTGATAGCAAGGCTCAGGATAGGTACAGCCTAAAGTCTCCAAAAGAAAGTAATTTTCTGCTCCCAATAAGCGCATTTGAATAAGACTGTACCACTCGTCCAATGTCATACCCAGAAGTGACCATAAGGACGGAGCCTCAAGTTTATAATATTCTACCTGTGGTTGCTCAATGCCAGCTAATTGTGCCGCTAAATCTATAGCCTTCTGAACTCCGCCTAATCCATCAACTAGCCCCAGCTTCTTAGCCTGAATGCCGGTATAAAGTTGACCTGTGGCTAAACTCCTGACCTTTTCTCGGCTCAAACCTCTGCCCTCAGCCACTACTTCAATAAATTGCTCATAATACTGGTCAACTAGTTCTTGCATAATCTCCTTCTCTTCAGGAGTTAATTCTCTCAATCCAGCATACATATCTTTATATTTACCACCTTTAAAGGTCTGCATTTCAATTCCCAATTTATCATACAGTCCCTTAATATTTGGTATCTGGCTAATAACACCAATACTCCCAGTCAATGTGCCGGAAAGAGCTACAATCTTATCAGCTCTAGCTGAAATATAATAACCGCCCGAGGCTGCCATATCCCCCATGCTAACTACAATGGGTTTTTCCTTTTTAACCCTATCCATCTCATTCAGAATCTCCTGGCAAGCGGCTACGGTACCTCCCGGGCTCTCCACCTGAATGACGATTGCCTTCACGGTTCCATCCCGTTCTGCCTTGGTCAATTGCTCTCGAACTAACTCTGGGGTGATGGCACTGCCCAGAAAAAAGCTAGATTTCGCTTGAATGGGACCACTTAAGGAAATCACGGCAATTTTACCTCCCCCCGATATACAGCCAAGAGGAACTAACATAACTAGGAGTAGCAACATAGCCAAACCAACAACTGCTACTTTTCTCTTTTCCATTTTCCCTCCCCTTTTTCGTTTAATGACCGTGCTGCCACCTTAAACATTATGTCAAGCGGTGCCTGCCTACCCGTCCATAACTCAAAAGAGGCCGCGCCTTGATACACCAACATGGGCAAGCCGCCGAGGGTACGAGCCCCTACTCCTTTGGCTAAGGTCAGTAGCGGCGTTTGTGGTGGATTATACACCAAGTCATAGACTAAGCTGTCCTCGGGAATCAAGTGGGCCGTTAAAGGTGATTCTCCCTCCTCCGAGCCGTATTTCATTCCCATCACGGTGCAATTGACTACTAAACGACAGCGACTAAGCATTCTAGCAAGCGGTGCTTCTTGCCATGGGATAGCAACCAGCTCTAATTCCAACCCCGCCTTATCAGCATAGTTTCCTAAAGCAGCTACTAAGGACTGAGCTCGCTCGAAAGTACGGTTAGCAATAGTAAGCGAAACCACCTCTTCCTTCAGCAAGGCGAAGCTTACCGCCTTGGCCACCCCACCAGCACCTAGGATTACCACCCGCTTGCCTCTAGGCCTAAATCTTCCTTCACCGTGTAATGCCCTGAGAAAACCATGAGTATCAGTATTAAAACCTACAAGCTTGTTATTACGTTTAGCTACGGTATTAATGGCACTAACTAAGCCAGCCCACTCGTCAATCTCATCCACTAAAGGGAGAACCGCCTCCTTATAAGGTGCAGTTACATTTGCCCCTAAATTCTGAGGTTGTCGCAACTTACTTACTGTAGCTTTCAATGCCTCTGGTTTTGTTTCCCACGTCTCATAGCAAATATCAAGCTGATGGTAATCCAAAGCAGCTTGCTGAAACTCGGGAGAAACCGAATGTTCTAGGGGGTAACCAACAAGACCGATGAATTTTGTCATTAATCGGAAACTTTTAGACTATCTAGGAATCCTTGTAAAATAAGAGCGGCGGCGGCGGCATCACATTGGGCCTTCCTTTTACTCCTCTTCTTTCCGGCGTTTATCATTAACCTTTCAGCAGCCACGGTAGACAGACGTTCATCCCACATCTCTACGCTGATTCCACCACATTCGGGAAATTTACTAATAAAAGCCTTCACCTTCTCAACTTCTTTACCAGCTCTACCATCCAAAGAATACGGCAAACCGACCACGATACGCTCTACCTGATACTGCTGGACAAGCTCAAAAATAGCTTCTATGCTCATCTCATCGTCATCCCCACTAATAGTAGTCAGAGGAGTAGCCAAGATCCCATCAGCATCACTCACCGCTACCCCTATTCTTTTCCCGCCAATGTCCAGCCCCAAATTGCGCATATTAAGTCCCTTGAATTAACCTCTTTACCGTTCTCAGGGCCTCATCAAGCTTATTCTTATCTCTACCGCCAGCTTGAGCCAACCCCGCTTTGCCCCCACCACCACCACCAGTGATTTTAGCTACCTGCTTAACTATCTCAGCGGCATGAAAGCCCCTAGCTACAAGGTCGGGAGTAACTACAGCCAAAAAATTTGGCTTATCGCCATAAACCGTCCCCAAAACCACCACAGCACTTCTTAATCGGTCACGCAATAAATCTCCCATCTCCCTGATAACGGGCATGGTAAGTGGTGGCACTCTGGCAGACAGAACGGTTATCCCCATAACCTGCTCCGTTTGACCAAGCAATGATTCTGCAACTCTTCGAGATAACTCTTTTTCCAACGATAAAGAGCGTTTGTGCTCCGCCTCCAATTCAGCGACAGCAGCTCTTACTTTACTGGAAACTTCAGCTAATGAACTGCCTACGTCTTGAGCGATGTCTTCCAAAGCAGAAAAACGCTTCTCAACTAGGCTTAAAGCACTTCTTCCAGTAACCGCTTCAATACGACGCAAGCCAGACCCGATGCTGCCCTCACTAACTACAAGAAAAATGCCAATTTCCCCAGTTGATTCAACATGAGTACCACCACAAAGCTCAGCACTTATCGGAGGTTCACCAATTTCCACCACCCTAACCACCTCCCCGTACTTCTCTTCAAAAAGAGCAATAGCGCCTTCATCTATAGCTTGTTTATAAGGAATAATCTTACCTTTCATAGGTAAGTTCTGGCGCATCTTCTCATTAACCCAATCTTGGATGTTTACAAGCTGCTCTTTAGTAATCACGGCTAGATGAAAGAAATCAAATCTGAGCCGTTCTGGAGCTACCAATGAACCCTTCTGATGAACATGGCTTCCCAATATCTGGCGTAGAGCCGCTTGAAGAAGATGGGTAGCAGTATGATTGCGAGCAATATCAAGCCGACGCTCAATATCAATCTCTGCCTCAACTTCATCGCCAACAGAAATACTGCCTTCAACAACCCGCCCCTGATGAATAATCGCTTCTAAAGGACCCCTAATTGTATTTGAAATAATTGCCTTGCCCTTAGAGCACCGTATTTCCCCGGTATCCCCCACTTGCCCTCCCATGTCACCATAAAATGGAGTCTTATTTAATATTATGTCAACATCATCACCTTTTGCAGCTGTTACTGCCGGTTGAGTTTTTATTCTCAAATCAAGAACCTTCGACTTGGAATTATTTAGTTCATAGCCTACAAACTCCGTCTCAAGCTTCGGTCCCAAGCCAGTCGCCGTGCTAAGAGTAACGCTGAACTTCCGACTTTCCCTAGCCCGCTGCCGCTGCCGCTCTATTTCAGCTTCGAAGCCCTTAAGGTCAATAGATAGACCTCTTTCCTTAGCAATCTCAGTGGTTAACTCTACAGGGAAACCATAGGTATCATAAAGCCTAAAAGCCTCCTCCCCAGAAATCCAATCCTGCTTTCGGCTGATTGCCTCATTCATGAGTTTATCCAGCAGGTTAAGCCCGACATCTAGAGTAGTAATAAACCTTTCCTCTTCCGTTTTAGTGATTCCCCCGATGAGCTTTCGGTTGGTTACTAACTCAGAATATACATGCCCCATTTTATCAACGGTAGTCTCAGCAACTTCAGAAAGAAAGGGCTTCTCCAATCCCAATCTCCTGCCAAAAAGAGAAGCCCGACGTAATACTCGGCGCAATACGTAACCTCTACCTTCATTGGCTGGTAAAACGCCATCGGCAATGAGAAAGGCAATACTCCGACTATGCTCAGCTACAATTCTAATAGCCCGGTCAACCTCCCCACTGTCTCCATAGCATTTTCCAGCCAGTTTACAAATCTCCTGCACCAGAGGCAAAAAAAGTTCGGTATCGTAAACTGAAGGTCTGCCCTGAGTGGCAGCCAAGGTTCTTTCTAACCCCATCCCAGTATCAATATTAGGCTTAGGCAGGGGAGCGCGTTTCCCATCACTATCCTGATTGTATTGAGTGAACACCAAATTCCAAATTTCAGAAAACCGCCCACAATCACAGCCGGGATTACACTCAGGCTTACCACAACCGACTTCCTCACCAAAGTCATAGTGAATTTCACTGCAGGGCCCACAAGGCCCCGAATCCCCAGCCGGACCCCAAAAGTTATCTTCCTCACCAAATCTCAATATTCTTTCCTCGGGAACTCCGTTCTCCCGCCAGTAGTTAAAAGCCTCATCATCATCAAGATAAACAGTTACCCACAAGCGCTCTGGCGAGAGTTTTAAACGCAGGGTAACAAATTCCCACGCCCAAGAGATAGCCTCCCGCCTAAAGTAATCGCCAACGCTAAAATTGCCCAGCATCTCAAAAAAAGTAAGATGCTTATTATCACCTACCAAATCTATATCGGTGGTGCGAAAGCATTTCTGACAGGAAGCCAAGCGCGGATTTTCAGGAACGGCTAACCCTAAGAAATAAGGCTTAATTTGTACCATACCAGCACTGGTTAGCAATAAGGTTGGATCATCGTGAGGAATTAAAGAAGAGCTGGGAATAACCTTATGTCCCTTCTCCTGGAAAAAATGAAGGTAGTTTTGCCTGATTTCATCACTGGTCAATTTTTAGTCACCTTTGCCGATTTTAAAGGATGCCAGTGTAGCTGTCAATTTGCAGTAGCTTAACATTGAGAGCCAAAGTAATGTATATTAGCATGGATGTTAAAATGAGGCAGAATCATATTAGAAACTTCTGTATTATCGCTCACATTGACCACGGTAAATCAACACTAGCTGACCGCTTACTAGAGCTTACCGGCACCATCCCCAAGCAACAAGTACGAGAGCAAATCATGGATCAGATGGAGCTAGAAAGGGAAAGGGGCATCACCATCAAAGCTAAAGCAGTGCGGATGAATTATAAAACCGATGGTAAAGAATACCAGTTAAACCTTATCGATACACCAGGACACGTTGATTTTACCTATGAAGTATCACGTAGTTTAGCAGCCGTCGAAGGAGCCATCTTGGTGGTTGATGCTACCCAGGGCATTCAAGCTCAGACCCTAGCCAATGTTTATATCGCTCTTGAACATACACTCCAAATAATTCCCGTAGTTAACAAGATCGATTTAGCCAATGCCGAACCAGATAGAGTAGCTAAAGAGTTGAAAGACACATTGGGCTTTGCCCCCAACGAAGTCATCTTTATTTCAGCCAAAAAGGGTAAAGGGATAGAGAAGGTCTTAGAAGCTATTATTCAACAAATACCTCCTCCTCGAGGTGAATCCAATGCACCATTGCGAGCTTTAATTTTTGACTCCAAATATGACCCATATAAGGGAGTTATCGCCTTTGTTCGAATCATTGATGGCACTGCCCAAGTGAATCAACAATTGCAGCTAATGTCCAGCAGTAGGCTCATAGAAGCCTTGGAAGTCGGTATTCTTAGGCCAGAAATGACCCAACTACCTGCTCTGAAAACCAGCGAGGTGGGTTATATTGCCACTGGCCTTAAGAATGTAACTGACTACCAAGTAGGCGATACCATCACTTGCGCTGAACAGCCAGCCTCTCGATCCCTTCCCGACTACCGCCAGGTGAAGCCCATGGTCTTTGCCGGCCTTTATCCCATTGAAAACAAGCACTATCCACTCCTCCGCAATGCACTTGGCAAGCTTAAGCTAAGTGATGCTTCCCTGACCTATGAGCCGGAGAGCAGCATCGCTTTAGGCTTTGGCTTTCGCTGTGGTTTTCTTGGTCTGTTACACATGGAGATAGTACGTGAGCGCCTAGAGAGAGAATACGGCTTGAACTTATTAACTACAGCTCCAAATACAGCTTATCAGGTGCTTAAAAGAGATGGCGCAGTGGAGATGATAGATAACCCGGCAAAATTGCCGCCTGTCAACGAAATTGCTGAAATGCGCGAACCATGGATGTCTATCAGCATTATTACCCCAAGCAAATATATTGGCGCCGTGATGGAGTTAGTATCCCGCTATCGGGGAGAATACCAACAAATGGAATATTTAGGGGGAGCCGGCGAGGAAAAACCACTAGTCTGGCAGCGAGTCCTGCTTAAGTATGAAATCCCTTTAAGCTCCATATTGATTGATTTCCATGACAAACTCAAGTCATGCACCCAGGGTTATGCTTCACTGGACTACACCTTGTCAAACTACAAGCCAGCTCATCTGGTGAAACTGGAAATGCTGGTTAATAATCAGCCCGTAGATGTCCTTTCTCGCATCATCCCCGCTGACAAAGCATTTCAGGAGGGAAAAGCCACAGTAAACAAACTGAGAAGTCTCATCCCAAGACAACTCTTTGATGTAGCTATTCAAGCAGCTGTAGGACAGAGAGTGATCGCTCGGGAAACAATTAAAGCTTTGCGAAAGAATGTGCTAGCCAAATGCTACGGAGGCGACGTCACTCGTAAGCGCAAATTACTGGAGAAGCAGGCCGAAGGGAAAAAGCGACTCAAAAAGATAGGGCAAGCAGAAATTCCCCAGGAGGTTTTTACTGCAATGCTGAGGTCTGACAATCTTTAGAAGATTATGCCTCTAGTTATGTCGCTTTTCAAAAACGAAGGCAGCGGCGCCAATTACTCCGGCATCATCTCCAAGCTGAGCGGGAACAATGTTTACTCTCCCAGCTGGCAACTGGAAAGCTCTCTCCCCTACCACCCGTCGAGCTGGTTCAAGGAGCATGTCTCCCATATGAGCCATACCCCCACCAACAACAATCTTCTCAGGATTGAAAATGTTGACCAGATTTGTCATGCCTATGCCTAAATAATTGGCCGCCTTAGCTACAACTTCACAAGCTAGATGATCCCCATTCCGCGCTGCCACACCAACAATTTCAGCCGTAATATTCTCAAATCTACCCTCAGCAAGTTCGGCAAGAGAACTCTTCTCCCCTCGGTTAATGCGACTTACTGCCTCATTAGCCACGGCTGTACCCGAAGCTAAAGCTTCCAGACAACCAAAATTACCACAGTTACACCGCGGTCCATCAGCCTCTATGATCATATGGCCTATCTCCCCAGCGCAGCCATCAACTCCAGAATAAAGTTCACCACCAATAATAATCCCACCGCCAATTCCCGTACTCACAGTGAGGTAGATCAAATTATCCACGTCTCTACCCGCTCCGTAACGATGTTCACCCAAAGCCGCAGCGCTAGCATCATTAATGAGGTAAACAGAAACGCCCAATTTACTCTTCACAATATCTCGCAAGGGAATATTGTGCCAACCAGGGAGGTTGGGAGAGGCAGTCACTAATCCCCTCCTTGCATCTAAGATTCCAGCAGTAGCAATACCCACCCCCACCAACTGAGAAATTCCTAGTTTAGCTTTATCCAAAATATAGCTAATCGTAGCCAATAACCTATTTATTACTGACTCTGGCCCCTCCTTGGCTAAAGATAAGCAGTATTCTCGTTGTATTATGTCACCTTGGGCTGAAACTAATGCAGCAAGAACCTTAGTGCCACCCAAATCTACAGCCAAAACTGGTGATTTATTTCTTGACATGCCCTCTTAGCTCTAATAGCCTGCGATATGCAGCTTCATATTTCTTAGCCGAAACTTGCCAGGAAAAATCCGCGACCATTATTCTGCGCATCACTTCTCGCCACGCCTGTCTATACCCAAAAGCACTTATAGCTCTCTTCATTACAGCTACCAGAGCTTCAACATCATAGGCTTCAAAAACAAAGCCACTGCCTTTATCAAGATCGGGGGTCAAGTTCTGAACGGTATCAACTAAACCTCCGGTGTGGCGAACTATAGGTATAGCACCATAGCGCATAGCAATAAGCTGCCCTAGTCCGCAAGGTTCAAAACGGGAAGGCATCAGAAACATGTCGCAACCAGCGTAAATGAGGTGAGCTAAAGTATTATCAAAAGTTATAAATACAGCTATTTGTTCCGGGTATTTGGCCGCCATACGTCTAAGCATATCATGATAATGCTCACTACCCACCCCCAGTATAACTAGCTGGGCTCTCATCCCCTGGAATACGGGCTCAATGGCTTTCTCCACGAGGTCAAAGCCTTTCTGTTCAGCAAGCCGTGACACCACTCCAATGAGTGGAATATCAGCATCTTCAGGCAAATTAGCCCGTTTTTGAAGAGCTAATTTATTGGCAAGTCTGTTGCCCAGCGTTGCGAAATCGAAGTTAGCTGGAATATAAGCATCAGTAGCAGGATCATACTCACCATAATCAATACCATTAATTATACCAATGAGCTGGTCTCGCCTATAACTCAGAACTGGGACAAGACTTCCACCGTATTCTGGCATCAGGATTTCCTGAGCGTAGGTCTCACTGACTGTAGTAACCAAATCAGCGCAGAGAATCCCCAGACTTATAAAGTTAAGCAGTGGCTTGGGAGCACCTGCTGGATGATGCCTATAGTCCTCACTCAATCCAGAGGTAGCCAAAAAATTATTGTCAAAGGAGCCAAAATGAGCTAAGCTATGGATGGTAAATAGTGAAGCATAGGGATAATTAGCTTTTTTCAACCACAAAGGCACTAAACTTGTATGCCAATCATGACAATGAATTATCTCTGGCTGCCAATCCAATTTTGGTAATACTTCACAGACAGCTTTAGAAAAGAATAAGAACCGCTGCAGCTGGCCTCTCTGATCTTTCCCATATATTTCGTCACCCCCAAAATAATTATCATTTTGTATCAAGTAAACCAAAATTCCATTCCCAAAGGTAGTAGTTTTTAAATCAAAGGACTCCAGCTTTGACATTAGTACATTAAAACTGCCACCCAGAGGTACCAAATGATGTTTAGCAATATCAATGCTGCCATATTTGGGTATGATTACTCGCACCTCATGCCCTAAGTCAGCCAAAGCTTTGGGTAGAGAGCCAATAACATCGCCCAAGCCACCCACCTTGGCTAACGGGCTAATTTCGGCAGCCACAAACAAAATTCTCACAGCCTAATAAAGTTCCTCACTACTCTGAAGGGGGATGACTATACAGAACGAAATAGAAGAGCCCAAGCCTATAGCAGTTCACGTTCAGTAACGCTCAGAAAGTTTCCGATTAACACTTTCCCCGCTGGGAATGAAGTCAGAGGGAAAATCACTCTTTTCTGCCCAGCAACCAACCTTGCAATTGCGCCCAACTTTCAGTCCATTGGGCAACTTTGCTCCTTTACCTATCAAGGTAATACCACTATCAAGACTCTCTGACTCTTCCTTATTAACTGTGAAATCGTCTCCATGGCCAATATAACAGTCGACACCAATCCAAACCTGTTTATCTATAATGGAACGATCTACAACTGTACCTTCGCCCACAGTGGTGCCCTCAAGGATGATAGAGTTTTCCACTACGGCACCACTTTTAACAAATACCCCACGGGAAATAATTGAGTTTTCCACTCGCCCATTAATAATTGCACCATTTGTTATCAGACTTCTTGCCACTTGTGCCTCCGGGCCTAGCTTGACTGGGGGCATATTTTCGAAAACACTGCGTACCTCAGCTTCCGGATTATAAAGATTTAGCTCGGGTAGATCCACAATCAAATCCATATTGGCTTTCCAGTAAGCTTCAATAGTGCCAACATCTCGCCAATAGCTGCGGAATCTGTAGCCGTATACCTTATACCTGCCTATGAGGTCTGGTAAAATATCACGCCCAAAATCATGCCCCCCTCTTCGAGCATTCTCTTCAAGAGAGTCAATAAGAATATCTCTATTAAAGATATAAATTCCCATGGAGGCAAGACTACTTGCGGCTTTTTGAGGCTTCTCTTCAAAGCTGACAACATTATCATTATGGTCAAGAGTTATAATACCAAATCTTGAAACCTCGGCTGTCGGCACCTCCACCACACCCACGGTAACATCAGCCCGCCTAATGCGATGAGACCTAATCATATAATCATAATTCATAGTATAAACGTGATCTCCGGCGAGAATGAGGACCTCATCCACACGCTCCCGTTCCACAAAATAAAGATTTTGATAAATGGCATCAGCAGTACCTTTATACCAATCTCGCCCTGAGCGGCTTAAGAAGGGTTGCAGAACAATGACCCCGCCTTTCTCTCTATCCAAACCCCAAGGTCTGCCAAAACCTATGTGGTGGGTTAAAGAACGCGGATTAAACTGGGTAAGTACAGCCACATTAGCAATCCCCGAGTTAGCACAGTTGCTTAAAACAAAATCAATAATACGGTATTTGCCACCAAAGGGCACCGCTGGCTTCGCTCTCTCGCTGCACAGTATGCTTAATCTCTCACCAGCCCCACCAGCTAAAATCAAAGCTAGCACCCGATCCACGTTATCACCTCAATCAGCTTCACGCCCTATTCTAAACTAAACCGGAAGGCTTGTCGACCTATGCCTTTTGCTGATAAAATGCTATCACAAAGTCAATTCAAAAACTACAAAGTAACTTTAGGAGGCGGAAAGTGCCTAACAAATGGGACGACTTCTTAGACAAGACCTTCACTCTAAAAGAGTACGAGGGCGAGAATAAAGTTATCAACTTAAGCGAAGCCATCAAGCGCAATGTGGAGCCGGGTATGACGCTGTATCTGGGGGAGAGAGCTAATGCCCTAATCTCTGAGCTCATCAGGCAGTTCTACGGCAGTCAACCCAACTTCACCATGGTTATGCTTTTCGTCATGGAACAGGCCTTAAACCTCGTTCATTGTGGGCTAGTTAAGAAGATCGTGACCGCCTCCTGTACAGAATTTTTCCCAACTTCAGGGCCAAGCCGCATAATCCGAAACGCCTTCAAAAATAAGACCGTTGAAATCGAAAACTGGAGTTTGTGTACCCTTAACCAGCAGTTGCTGGCTGGCGCCCTTGATGTGCCATTTATACCCACCAAGTCCATCGGCGGCAGCAGCATGGCTCAAGAAAACAAAGACTCTTTTTGCCAGCTACCAGACCCCTTCGGAAGCGGCAAACAGGTCAACTTGATGAAAGCGCTTAAGCCGGATATTGCCTTAATCCATGGTTGGGCGGCCGACCCCGCGGGTAACACAATCGTGGCTCCCTGTGCAATTGGTGGTGAATATAGCCACGGAGCAAAAGCGAGCAAAAACGGTGTAATAGTAAGCGTGGAGCAAATCGTATCTACACAATTTATCAGAGAACATTCAGCCTTGGTTGGTATTCCAGCGGGCATAGTAAATTCAGTTTCACTGATACCATTTGGAGCACATCCCCACGGAATGGTAACCGATTACGGTGTAAAGGAATTTCAGCCCTATGCCGATGATTATGAGTTCACAAGAGAGCGCAGGCAAGCCTCTCGAGAGCCCCAAAACATGGACAATTGGATAAAAAATTGGGTGCTAGACTGCCCCACTCACAATGATTACTTACAAAAATTGGGCAACGACAAAATTTCATTTCTTAAAGAAAAGGGAAATAAAAAGGACTGGAGAGATAACTTAGATATTAACGCTATATCTTACAGCCCCGAATATAATTCGCGGGAGATGATGGTTATCGCCGCAGCAAGAAAAACAAAAGAGCTAATCTTAAAGAACAGTTATGATGGCGTACTCTGCGGTATAGGCACTTCGGGTTTGCCGGGATGGGTAGCTTACTACGACTTAAGAAAGGAGAACTATGATGTTAATCTCTGGATCGGCTCAGGGATTTACGGATTCTCACCCTCCCCTGGCGACCCCCAACTGTGCAGCTTGCCCACAATAATGAGCGCCCGAATGCTAACCAACGGCTTAAACGCCTATGGTATATTCGTTGGCGGCAGCCACAAGGGAAAGTACATGAGTATTCTATCCGCAGCACAAGTTGACCAGCATGGCAATCTCAACTCCACAAAAACCTCGGAAACCTCGTATGTCATTGGCTCTGGCGGCGGTAATGACGCCAGTAATGCCAGCGAGGTACTAGTAGTGATCCCGCAATCGGCAAACCGCTTTGTGCCCCAGGTCTCCTACATTACTTGCCCCGGAGACAATATGACGGTGATAGTATCTGACATGGGCATTCTTGAAAGGATAAACGGCGAATTTATCCTCACAACTTATTTCCCAAATCCCAAAATTCCCAATTCACAGGATATAATTAAACAAATACGCGAGAACTGCGGCTGGGAGCTTAAAATATCACCACAAGTTACAGAGGCACCATCACCTTCTCTAGAAGAGCTGGTTATGCTCAGGGCCTTTGATCCCCAAGGTTATTTCATTGGCGGCGATTAGATCAAGTGGCAAGCTCAACAATCAGAAGGTCAAGAGCTAGCTCGCTATCGTACTTCCCAGTCTTGATAGCCAGATCAGTCTCCAAAAGTCCGCGATATAGATGCCTCAGCCGCTCCATCTTATATGCCCCGGCTTGCCTCAGCACCTTATCCAGAGCGTAATCCGAAGTTAAACCCAACCTAGTTTGCAACTCACGCCGAGGCAACCCCTGGCGCAGTTCCTTGGCACAGACTACTAAGCGGAGCTGCCGGCCGAGCATAACCAAAAGGTAAGCTGCAGGAACTCCATCCTGAAGTAGTTGATGAAGTAACCTGTGAGCAGTCTTAGCTTCACCATCAAGGATGGCATCAACCAATGAAAAAACGCTGACTTCCCGAGCGTAACTCACGAGTTTCCCAACATCACTTTCTTCAATGGGACGCCCATAAGCGTAAAGCACCAATTTATCGATCTCGGCTTCCATTATCCACAGATTACCCCCCACCAGTTCAGCGAGCCAGTTTAGCGCCTGGGGAGTTATGGTACCACCCTTCTCAACCACCCGATTTTGTATCCACGCCCTTAAGCTCTTACCTCGCAACAGGGGAAAGCGCATCACCTTAGCCAACGAAGAAAGCTCCTTCAGTAGCGGATTCCTATTATCTATCCTGCCATCAACTAATACCAGAGTTGTACTCGCTGGCATCTGTCCAATATAAACGCCAAGAGTTTGCCACTCTCCCAAACCACCCACTTTAGATTCAGCAATGTGACGGCCACCTCTTGACTGTCTCGGTCTCAACTCAAAGCGCTTTAATAAGCCGTTAACGATAACTAAGCGGGCCTGAGATAAAAAGGGAGCGGTACTGCAAATATCTTTAAGCTCACCCAAGTTTAATTGCTTAGCATCCAATGTCGCGGTATTAGCTGCCAGCATTTCTGAATTATCCAGACCCCTCTTAATCTTCCGCAACCCTTCATTAAGAGAGAAATCATCCAGTCCGTAAAGAATATAAAGCAAAACTCACCCCTTTACTATTTTAACACAGGCAAAGCTCTCCTCCATTAGAGAGTAACAGTAAAGTTATGATAAAATTATGACTAAGGGGGTCAGCATTGCAAGTTGGTATCGTCGGGCTACCTAAAAGTGGCAAGACCACAATTTTTAATGCCTTAACTAAAGGTAAAGCCGAAGTTGCCACTTATTCTTCAACTGCCCTAGCACCCAACATAGGTATAGCCAAAGTAGCCGATTCTCGGTTGCAAGCATTGGAGAGAATATTTCACCCCAAGAAAATAACGCCTGCAGAAATAAAATATGCTGATATTGCCGGGGCATCCAAGGAATTTGGCAAAGGTGAGGGGATGGCTGGTCAGTTTCTAAACTACCTGAGTAATGCCGACGCTTTGCTCGAAGTAATTAGAGTTTTTGAAGGCGAGAAAACACCCCACATTGAAGGCAGTGTTGACCCAAAGCGAGACGTGGCCATACTCGATTTAGAGCTCGCTTTCTCCGACCTGACCATTATTGAGAGAAGACTACAGCGTCTAGAAACAACTCTAAAGGGAGCCAAGCCTTCAGAACGCGAACTTCTCCGAAGGGAACAGGCTTTGCTGCAAAAGATAAAGGCAGAGTTGGAAAAAGGCATACCGATAAGGCAGCAAGCTCTGAGCGAAGGCGAAATTAAACGCCTATCCAGCTACCAGTTTCTCACCGCCAAGCCCAGGTTAATCATCCTTAACCTCGGGGAAAATCAACTACCTCAAGCTTCTTCTCTGGAAGCTGAAACAGCTTCACTTTACCCACATTCTGATTCCGAGATAGCTGCCATGTGTGGCAAGCTAGAGATGGAGTTGGTGCAGCTTAATGATGCCGAGGCCAAGGAATTTCGCAATGCTTTAGGATTAGCTGAACCGGCACTTGACCGCGTCATTAGGCTTTCCTACAAACTCCTTGGAGTAATTTCCTTCTTCACCACGGTCTCTGCCGAATTGAAAGTCTGGACTATCCCCAAAGGCACTACCGCCTTAAAGGCGGCGGGCAAAATTCATTCCGACATTGAAAGGGGATTCATTCGAGCCGAGGTAATCGATTTTCACGATTTGGAAAGATGCGGCAGCCTAGCTGAGGCGAGAAAGCGGGGCTTACTCAGACTCGAAGGCAAAAATTACACAGTACAGGATGGAGATGTAATCACCTTTCTATTTAATATTTAGCTCATCAACCGGAGAGAAATGCTCCAAATTTCCCCCAGCTGAGGGCCAGAAACCAAACTCATGTGAGTATACAACCAAACAAATTACTTGACGCTAATTATGCGGTAATGCTATACTTTTGCCGAACAGTCAAACACGGAGACCACAAAATAACAGAGGAACATAAGCCATTGCTCTAGCTACCATTGGTATGAATGCCGAATTAATTAAAGGAGGATTAAATGCCAGTCATAAAGTCGCGAATCAAGGTAGATAGTGATAAGTTCAAAGATAATAAAGCTTATTATCAAACTCTAGTTAAGCAATTAGAGGAACGCGTCGAGCAAGCAAAGGTAGGCGGCTCTGAGCGGGCTAGAACGCTACATAAGGAAAGAGGCAGACTCTTCGTCAGGGAACGCATAGAGAAAGTTCTGGACCCGGGTAGCTTTTTCTTAGAATTTAACCCTCTGGCAGCTTGGGATATGTATGATAATGAAGTTCCCTGTGCTGGAATCGTCACTGGCATAGGAATTGTCAGCGGCAAAGAATGTATGCTCATCGCCAATGACCCCACGGTTAAGGGTGGAACATACCACCCTATGACGGTTAAAAAGCACGTGCGAGCTCAAGAGATCGCACAAGAAAATCGCCTCCCCACCATATACCTCACCGATTCTGGCGGCGCTTTCCTACCACTACAAGAAGATGTCTTCCCAGACCATTATCACTTTGGTCGTTTCTTCTACAATCAGGCGCAAATGTCCGCGATGGGAATTCCCCAGATTTGCTTGGTTTTTGGTTTATGTACTGCTGGTGGAGCTTACGTCCCAGCCATGTCAGATGATGTGGTACAAGTAAAGAAGTGGGGCTGCATCTTCATTGGCGGTCCGCCTATGGTCAAAGCGGCCACCGGTGAAGATATAGATGCCGAAGCTCTCGGCGGCCCTGATGTCCACTGCCGAATTTCAGGGGTTTCTGATTATTACGCTAGGGATGATGCCCACGCCTGTGAGATTTGCCGAGACATCGTCGCCCACCTCAATTCAGTCAAACACAACCCGCTTGAGATGCAAGCTCCCGAAGAACCTGCTTATGACCCCGAGGAAATTTACGGAATTATTAACAAAAAACCACAGGAATTCTTTGACATGCGCGAAATTATAGCTCGCACCGTTGATGGCAGCCGATTTGACGAATTCAAAGCCCTTTACGGAACGACTCTTATCACCGGTTTTGCCCACATTAATGGCTACCCTGTAGGAATCTTGGGCAATAATGGGATACTTTTCCCAGACTGTGCCGTTAAAGGTGCCCATTTCATTGAGCGCTGCTGTCAGCGCCACATTCCTTTACTCTACATGCATAATGTTATGGGGTTCTCAGTAGGTAGCAAGGCGGAGCGCGAGGGCATACCCAAGCACGGTGCCAAGCTGGTTATGACTACGGCAAATGCAGCAGTCCCCAAGTTTACCGTCTTCGTTAGCGGTTCCATCGGAGCCGGAAACTATGGCATGTGCGGTCGAGGTTATCAAGGACGCTTGCTATTTGTATATCCCAGTAGCTATTGCTCAGTTATGGGTGGTCAGGTAGCAGCGGGTATACTCACCAGGATAAAAACAGATGCTCTAAAAAGAGCGGGCAAAACTGCTACTAAAGAGGAGCTGGATAAGTTAGCACAGGAAACCAGGGAAAAGTATGATTATACCGCCGGCCCCTATTTCTCTACCGCCCACCTTTATGATGATGGCATCATTGACCCGGTTGAAACTCGCCAATATCTTACTGCTGGCATATCAGCTTCTGTAAATGCACCGATTCCGGACACCAAATTCGGCGTTATCCGCTTGTAATGCAGAAAATAATAGAAACTTACAATACGAAGCAACAGGGGGTGAACAACTTATGGTAGATTGGCAGGAGGAATACAAGAAAAAGTTAGTATCTGCAGAAGAAGCTATCAGCATTATCAAATCTGAGCAGCGGGTGGCTTTTGCTTATGGTGCCGAGCCCCAGGCTTTAGGACTGGCTCTGTGCTCCAGATTGGGCGACTTAGAGAATGTAAGGCTCGTGGTGCCAGCGCCGGGAAGGGATTTTGGCTGGTATGACCCAGGCTGGGAAATGTCCTTTCAGATAGAGGTTGGCTTCATTCTACCCATGGTAAGAAACATGATAGAGGAAAGAAGGGGTGACTACATTATCAGCGGCTTGGTTTGGGCACAGCCACCTGGCGTAAGACCAAACCCAGATGTACTGCTTATGCAGCTATCAACCCCAGACGACCACGGCTTCTGTGGCTTCGGAAATTCCCTCTGGGACAAGAAAGAAGCAGTCAGGGATGCCAAAATGGTCATAGCTGAAGCCAATCCAAGACTAATCCGAACTTACGGCGACAATTTCATCCACATGTCAGAGATAGACTATTTTGTGGAGCATATCCCCACTGGGAAAACCCCCGGAGCTACGGACATACTGGGCAGAAAAAGCACCGGACCCGGGGAGGTGGAAAAGACAATAGCTGAGAGCATCGCCAGCATAATCAATGACGGCGATTGCCTGGAGATCGGCGTCGGCGGTGCTGCTGAATGGCTACCACTAATAGGAGTTCTGGATAATAAGCATGACCTTGGCTGGCATTCAGAGAATACCCCCAGAGGCATAGCGACTTTAATGCGCAACGGAGTAATCAACAGCAAGCGCAAGCAAATTAAAACGGGCATACATGTCGCCACCGCGGTTGGCGGCGGTACCAGGGAGGAAATGGACTGGATCGCCAATAATCCACTGATTGAAGTGCACAGCTCCTTCTGGGTTCTAAACCCCGCTGTCATCTGTCAGAACGATAATGTGGTGGCTATCAACAGTTGTCTTTCCATAGACCTGACCGGTCAGATTGCCTCTGAGTCTTTGGGGCCCACCATGCTGAGCGGCACTGGCGGGCAACTAACCTTCGCCATCGGAGCTGCACTATCCAAAGGCGGCCGCAATATTACTTGCTGCCGCTCCACGGCAAAAACCAAAGAGGGAACGATCTCACGCATTGTGCCACAATTGCCAGTGGGAACCATCATAACTGTACCCCGCGTGCTGGCTGACATGGTCATTACCGAATACGGTATCGCCAGGCTTCGGGGAAAAACTCAGCGAGAGCGAGTTGAAGAACTCATCGCCGTTGCCCATCCCGACTTCCGCGCCGAGCTGAGAAAGGAAGCACAGAGGCTGTATTGGCCCTAAATCTTCCCAAGGTCAGGGCTCTAGCTTTTTAAATATTAAAAATAATAAAGTAAACTATTAAGGAGGCTGAGAATGGATAAGGAAAGAAAATGTGCTTGGTGTGGGGAAACAATGTTACCTAAGGTAGACCGCAAGAAAAGCGATTTTGGAGACATAGTAGAGAGAAAATGTTCTAAGTGTGGCAAAGTGGTGGCGGTTTACCTTGAGTCAGAAGGGGAATTTCTCCCTAAGATGCGCTCATATTGAATTCTTGGAAGGATGCCCAAATCACAGAGAAAAGGAGAACTAAATGGTAGAGAAAACTGAAACCAAAATGGCAGAAACATATATTACCGATGAACGGCTGACAGATTGGGAAAAAAGAATTGGGATGGATTTGCGCGTTGGCAATATTTACAACCAAAATGTGTCATACGAGGCAATAAGAAATTTTGCCAATGGAATAGGCGATGATAATCCATTATATCGAGACCCGGAGTATGCCAAGAAGACCAAATTTGGAGCGCTAGTAGCTTCTCCCGCTTGGCCAGGCAGCGTCTTTCCACATTGGGTGCTGCAGGGTTTGCCAGGAGTTCATGCTGACCACTCAGCTTCAGATTGGGAAAACCTAAAGCCAATATATGTCAACGACAAAATCACTCCAAAGTGCTACTTCGTGGGCTACGATGTAAAAAGCAGTAAGTTCGCCGGAAAGACTGCGTTTGAATACCAGAGGTTTGAGTACTGGAACCAGAAGAATGAACTAGTGTCCGTGGGACACAATTTGCTCGTAAGATATGAGAGGCAAACGGCAAAGAAAGCATCATCTGAAGGTAAGGGTAAATATGACGAGTTCCAGTTGCCTCATCCCTGGACCGAGGAAGAACTCAATAAGGTAGATGAAGATGCCCTGGCTGAGGAGATACGAGGCTCAAAGGTAAGATACTGGGAAGATGTGAAAGTTGGAGATGAGCTGAAGCCAGTGGTCAAAGGCCCCTTTGGCATGACAGATATAGTTGCTTACTGTGCTGGAGCAGCTCCAGTGCAGCTTGCCGCCCACGGCGTTCAACTTAAATTATATAAGAGGCACCCGGCGTGGGGCTTCCGGCATTCTGTAAACCATTCATGGGAACCCATCTACGCAGTTCACTACTTGCATGAGGCAGCTTGGGCTGCCGGCGCCCGCTATGCCTACGATGTGGGAATTCAGAGGCATTGCTGGTTGGTCAATCTGCTCACTAACTGGATGGGCGACGAAGGCTGGATAAAATCATGCAATGCCCAGTACCGTCAGTTCGTATATCATTCAGATGTAGTATGGTTCACCGGCAAAGTCATCAAGAAATACGTTGATGAGAACGGGGAATACTGCGTGGATATCGAAACTCACGGCATAAATCAGAGAAAAGCTGACACCATACCTGGTACTTCCACGGTAATTCTCCCATCGAGGGAGAAGGGAACCTGGCCCGTAGAGAAGAGATTGCCATCAAAGGAGTGGCGTGGCACAGGCAAGGGAGTTTACTTCGATTAGTCTTGTCAATGCAGTAGTAAATTTTTAAAGGAGGGAACAGTATGGAGCTTCGAGACATAAGGGATTTCGGTCTAAGCGAAGACCAAAAAATGGTAAGGCAGATGGCTATAGACTTCGGCGAGAAGGAGATATTGCCGGTCATAGAGGAATATGAAGCCGAGGGGCGCTACCCCAAAGACATCGTTAACAAGCTGGGTGAACTGGGCTTCCTAGGCCCTTTTGTTCCCCCGGAATATGGCGGCGCCGGCATGGACTTCCTGAGCTACGGTATAATCTGCGAGACAGTAGCTTATTACGACTGGGTATGCGCTTCAGCAATCTCAGTTCAAATGTCACTTGTGGGTTCCGGAATTCTGCGCTTCGGTACTGAGGAGCAGAAGCAAGAGTTCCTGGTACCTCTAGCCAGCGGGAAAAAGCAAGCTTCAGGTTCCCTCACTGAACCTAACGCTGGTACTGACCTAGCTAGCTTAACCACCAGGGCAGTGCGAGATGGTGATGACTATATCCTCAATGGCAATAAGACATACATCTCCCATGCCACCCACGCTGATATACTGCTTACCTTAGCCACCACCGACCCAGCACTCAGGCACAAAGGTATCTGTGCCTTCTTGGTAGAAAACCCATCCCCAGGCATCAGCACCAGCAAGCTGCCTATATGGGGCATGACCAGGGGTGATACCTGCGATGTGGCTTATGAAAATGTCCGCGTGCCAGCAAAGAATATGCTCCTCGGAGAAAACCGAGGCTGGACAGTCGTCATGGCAAACCTGGATACGGGAAGATACTCTGTGGCTTGTCGATGTATGGGGCAATCTCAATACTTCGTTGACCAGGCAATTGCCTATGCCAACCAAAGAGAAACATTTGGGACGTTAATACGCGAATACCAGATGGTCAAGGCAATGATCGCCGATATGGTGGTAAACACAGAGGCAGCCAGGTTGCTGTGCTACCGCGTTGGTCGTTTGAAGGATGCTGGAGAACAACGCACTGGCTTTGAGGCAGCTCAAGCTAAGCTCTTTGCCAGCGATACTGCAGTTAAGAGTGCCTTAGACTGCATCCAGATCCACGGCGGTGTTGGTGCGACCAAAGATTACTCCTTTGGACACAAGCTGCTCGAAGCGAAGGTGCTCCAGATCGGCGAGGGCACCAACCAGATACAGAGAAGAATGATTGCCGACTACGCTTTAGGGATGCTAAAACAAAAGTAAATTGACTTAAGTGCTTGTAAAATAACTAGCCAATTAACGCCCTTAGAGGGCACTAGATAATCTAGTGCCCTCTAAGTTTGCAAAGCAAAAGCTCAAACTGCACTATTTGCAATATGCATTAAACAAGGCTGTCTTAAAATCCCCCCATTACTTTATACAATATTTTGGCTTGCTGGATTGACTGCTGTAGATTCAAGGCCATTGGTTACCAACATAGCACTAAGCAATCCAACCATCAATTACAACAGAAATATTTCTACATACGCAGGAGCCCCTCATCCCTCCCTGTCAGAACCACTTGTCGTTCCAAAGTTACGACTACATTCTGCACGGGCAGATATTTTGCTACTGCGGGCAATACAATTGCCAGTTAGTCAATAGTAAATATGAGCTGTTACATTTTGGAGAGAGTAAGAATGAGATTAA
>JAUXIO010000030.1 GCA_030620975.1 Dehalococcoidia bacterium
GCCTTCTTCAAAGGTGAAGAATCCCTTAACGGATGCGCCCACCATCAGCAAGAACTTCTTCAGGGAAAAGCTTTTCATCATTTCAAATTTTCTAAGACTACTCTTTTCGATAACCTAGCGTACCATATTGGGAACAGGAGTGTATAAATCTTGATGTTATAACAAGCTTTTAGAAAGTGGTCTGACTTACCTGGTTTAACATTTCATCGGAATGTGCAATTTGTATTTCTGATCAGCAGTTCTAGTCTGGCCTATACAACCAATCACTTCACCAAATCATTATTCTCAGACTGACAAATATATCCACTTAGCCTACGGGTTAGTTTAGGTAGTGAACACAGCCTCAGTTTTTACCTTTTGCGGGGTTGCATGCACTTTATACAGTGCGTACCCCATTCTTGCTCAGGATGTTAACTTTGCCCGTTCCCAAATCATAGTGCATTCCGTAGACTTCTATTTCGCCTTTACCTAAAGCCCGCTTTACGCAACCCATTTCCAAAATTATTTTAACCTGTAATTCCATGTTTTCTATAACCGCTTTGCTTAATTCCCTGCTTTTGATTTTTATGCAACTGAGTAACTTGCCAGCCTCACCCTTTCTGATGCCTTCTAGGTAGGCCTTTATAGCCCCGCATTCTGTGTGAGCAAGAACTATAAGATATGGAGTTTTCAAGTGCTCAATGGCATATTCTATGCTGCCCTTCACACTAGAGTCTGCCACAACATTACCTGCAACCCTGATTACAAATAATTTCCCAAGTTCAAGCTGGTTAAATATGACCTCAACAGGAACCCTGGAATCTGAGCATGAAATTACGGTTGCAACCGGTTTTTGTCCCTCTTCTACTAACCTTTCCAGCAGCCTTTTGTCTACTTTTCTTGCAAATATCCTATTGTCTTCCAGCAATTGTGCTATATTCATTGCATTCCTTTCCACAAGTAATTACTTGAGCAGAGGATTATTTTGAAAATAGGAAATATATCCGATTAGCTTATAGGCTAATTGGGCCGCGAAGAAGGAGCAGGTATTCGTGCCCTCCGCGGGGCAGAGTTCCACCAGGTCAAAACCTACTACCTTTCTCTCTTGAGCCACCGCCTTTAGAATGCCTAAAATCTGCTGCCAATTGAGACCTCCAGGTTCAGGTGCGGTTACGGCAGGCATAATTGAGGGGTCAAAGACATCCAGGTCTATGGTGATATATACCTCAGGCGAGAGGGAAGAAAGTAATCCATCCTTAAATGCCCGGTCCAAGGTTACTCCCTTAGCGTAGAAAGGTTTCATTCCCCTTTCATCTATAAATTGGTGCTCTTCCAAGCTAATGCTGCGAATACCTACCTGAACAATGGGGCACAGATCAACGATGCGACGCATCACGGAGGCATAGCTGTATTTAGTTCCCAGATATTGGTCGCGAAGGTCAGCGTGAGCATCTAGCTGCAATACGCAAATGTGCTCAAATCTCTCTACAAACGCTCTCACTATGCCCAGAGTGATAGAATGCTCACCTCCAAGTGTTACTATGAATTTCTCTTTATCGAGCAGGTCTTTAGCTATTTCGTAAATCCGCTGTATCATATATTTTGGCCCCGACATTAGCGGTTCTACTTCGGGTAAAGTGCAGATGCCCACGCGGTAGATTTCTCGCTCCAATTCAAAGTCGTACAACTCGAGATTCTGAGAAGCCTCGATAATTGTCTGAGGCCCATTTCTAGCGCCGATTCGCCATTCAGTGGTGCCCTCGTAAGGCACGGGCAGAATCACCACCGAGCAGTTTTCGAAGGAGGAGAACTGCTGCGGTAATCCAGCAAAATTTCGATGGGGATAGAACAATTCTTCTTTTTGCATCTGGCATTAGCCCCCAATTAAACTAAAGTTTAAAATTCAAGGTTCTCCATTATACCTCAATTATCTATACTTAGGGATTTCGTCAGGAATGCCCGGGGGTTGCCACGCTGGCTGCTTCGCCACTAGTTCCCTCGCTTCGTTCGGGACATGGCCTCACAGTTTCAGCTCGCAATGACAGCAAAAAAGTTCGCAATGGCATGGGAGCGAAGGATTTGTAATGACACGCCCTTTGTCGTTGCGAGGCACAAAGTGCCGAAGCAATCTCGGGGGAAGGAGACAATCTATCGCTAACCATAACGGACGAGTATCGCCAGTTGAGTTTACCTGCCGTTTGGCTATACAATGCTATTCTATGAATTTCAATACAATTTCATCGGGCATTGTAACATCACCCCGCGGCTTTATAGCCGGGGCAGTTCATGCCGGAATAAAAAGCGGAAATAGGCTGGATTTAGCCGTTTTTTATTCTGAAGTCCCCTGTACAGCCGCTGGCCTCTTTACCACAAACCAGATTAAGTCGGCTCCAGTTGTTTTATCTCAGAAGCATTTGGTGGATAACAGAGCTCAGGCAATTATAGTGAATTCGGGCTGCGCCAATGCCTGCACCGGTGAGCAGGGACTGGCTGACGCCGCGGAGATGGCAAGTTTAACTGCAGCCAGGCTGGGTATGTCACCCGAGGATGTTCTGGCTGCCAGCACTGGGGTAATTGGCATGCCATTGCCCATAGAGCTCATTCGAGCTGGCATTGATAAGATAGAGTTCTCCAGGCGAGGAGGTCATGAATTGGCACGGGCGATAATGACCACAGATACCTATGCCAAGGAGATAGCCATATCTGTTAGTATGGGGGGAAATGAATTTATCATCGCCGGGGTGGCCAAGGGAGCGGGCATGATACATCCCAATCTGGCGACCATGCTCTGTTTTCTGGCTACAGATGCCGTTGTTGACGCCGCTTTTCTTCACAGGGCGTTAGAAAAGGCGGTGGGCAATTCTTTTAATATGATTACCGTTGATGGCGATACCAGCCCCAGCGATTCAGTTTTTCTGCTGGCTAATGGATTAGCCGGAAATCAGCTAATTACCGATGCTAATGGCGAGGCTTTTCAAGAGGGGCTGAATGAAGTTTGCCTTTACTTGGCCAAGTGCATCGCTGCGGATGGTGAGGGAGCAACCAAGCTCATTGAGGTAGTTGTGGAGGGGGCAGGTAATGAGAAAGAGGCTCGTCTGGCAGCTCGAGCTATAGCTGGCTCAACGCTGGTAAAAACGGCAATTCACGGCGGCAACCCCAACTGGGGACGCATTATAACTGCCCTAGGAGAGACCGATGTGCAGCTAGTAGAAACGAAGATGGACCTTTACTTGAACGATATCTGCGTTATGAAGGCGGGAATGCCCATGTCCCTTGATATGCATAGGGCAAAGGCGAGTTTAGATAACAAGGAAATACTCATAAAGCTGCGTCTTAATGTAGGGGGAGGTAGGGCTACCGCCTGGGGCTGTGACCTATCCGAAGAATATGTTACTATCAATAGTGCCTATATGACTTGATGCGAGGTTTTGATTTTGCAGAAGGCAAAGGAAACTATCGTCGTCAAAATTGGCGGCAGCACACTGAATAGCGACAACGCCACTATAGATGACCTAGTAAGCCTTCAGAAAAGGGGGCTCTCGCTGGTGGTGGTTCACGGTGGCGCTCAGGAAGTTTCTCACTGGCTTACCCGACTTGGCATTAGCACCAACTTCATTCGGGGTTTGAGGGTGACCGATGCCAAGACCTTGGAAGTGGTTACTGCAATATTGGCTGGTCTGGTTAATAAGGAATTGGTGGCAGCCATTGAAACTCACGGAGGCAAAGCCGTTGGCTTAAGTGGCGTTGACGGCGCCCTGATCCAGTCGGAGATTAAGAATCCGGAGCTGGGCTATGCGGGCAAAGTAGTAAAAGTTGATATTACTCCGCTTGAGGTCTTAATGGAAGCGGGCTATATTCCAGTTATATCGCCGGTTAGTCTCGGCTTAGCGAAGGAACCAATACTTAATGTTAACGGGGATACCGTTGCCGGTGAGCTGGCTGCGGCGCTGAGTGCCAACAGGCTCATCTTTCTAACTGATACCGAAGGCATATGCGATAGCTCCGGGAAAGTGGTAGCTAGACTCAATTCGGTTGAAGCAAAGGAGTTATTGGCTTCGGGCGTGGCTTCAGGCGGGATGATTCCCAAGATAGAGTCCTGCCTCAGGGCTTTGTCAACTGTACCAGTAACCCGGATTATTGATGGCAGACTGCCTCACGCTTTGATTGTTGAGATTGAAGGCATGGTTGGTGGGACAACGCTTGCTAGGTAGGGATGGGATGAGAGACTGGCAGCAACTTGAGCAAAAGTTCTATATGCAAACGATGAAACGGGTACCTCTAACCTTGGTTAGAGGTCAGGGAGCCAAGGTATGGGATGAGCAGGGCAGGGAATACCTTGATTTCGTTGGCGGCTGGGCAGTGAACAGCCTGGGGCACTGCCACCCAGTAGTGGTAAAGGCAATAAAAGAGCAGGCCCAGAACTTAATCCAGGCATCAAATCAGTTTTATACCGTTCCCCAAGTACAGTTGGCAGAACTTCTGATCCAGAATAGCTGTCTTGATAGGGTTTTCTTTTGCAATAGTGGCGCCGAGGCCAATGAAGGAGCAGCGAAGCTAGCTCGCAGATACGGAAAGCTTTATCTCAATGGAGCCTATGAGATTATCACCACTCACCAATCCTTCCATGGAAGGACCTTGGCTATGGTTGCAGCCACGGGGCAACATAAATTCCAAGAGCCTTACATGCCCCTGCCCAACGGCTTTAAGAGCGTTGACTACAATGATATTCGGGCGATAAGGGCTGCGACTACTGAGCAGACTTGTGCCATAATGTTGGAGCCAATTCAGGGCGAAGGTGGCGTCAATATGCCCAATGAACGCTATCTTAAAGAAGTGTGTGATTGGTGCCGTGAGAAGAATATCCTTTTTATTCTCGATGAAATCCAGACTGGAATTGGTCGCACCGGAACGCTTTTTGCCTATGAGCAATTTGATGTTGAACCAGATATAATGACTCTAGCTAAGGGGCTGGGTAGCGGCGTGCCCATAGGAGCCTTTCTGGCTAAGGAGCAGGTCTCGGTATTTGCCCAAGGAGAGCATGGCTCCACCTTCGGGGGCAATCCACTGGTTTGTGCCGCCGCCTATGCCACTTTGAAATTTATCATTGACAGTGGTATACCTGAAAAGGCTAAGAGAACGGGGAGATATCTGGCCGAGGGTCTGGAAAGCTTAAAGCGGCAATTTGATTTCATCACCGAAGTAAGAGGCCGAGGGCTTTTATTAGCCTTGGAGTTTGATAGTGATATTGCTGAAGCAGTGACAATGTCCTGCCTCAATAAGGGTTTACTGGTTAATCGGTTGAAGCCGAATGCGCTGCGGTTTATGCCGCCACTTATTATTGTCGAGAAAGAAGTGGATGAAGCGCTTGGCATTTTGAAAAGCGTTTTGAGTGGGAGATAACAGGTGAAATTTGGAGGCTACAATGTCAGATAGAGTGGTATTAGCTTACAGCGGTGGCCTTGATACCTCAGCGGCGATAAGGTGGCTTGATGAAAAGTATAACATGGAGGTTATCGCGGTATGCGTGGATGTGGGTGGCGTGAATGATATACGCGCCATTCGGGAAAAGGCGATTAAGGTGGGGGCAATAAGATCGCTAAGTATGGATGCCAAGGAAGTTTTTATCAATTCCTTTGTTTTTCCAGCGTTAAAAGCCAATGCCATCTACGAGGGGCAATATCCGCTGGCTACAGCTCTAGCGCGTCCTCTCATTGCCCAGCTCTTAGTGGACGTGGCAAGAAAGGAAGAGGCCACTGCCATAGCTCACGGCTGCACCGGTAAGGGCAATGACCAGGTGCGATTTGATGTGAGTATCATGACTCTAGCTCCGGAATTTAAGATAATAGCTCCAGCTCGGGAATGGGGTATGACTAGAGAGGAAACAATCGCTTACGCTCGGCGTCATGACATTCCCGTACCCGTGACCGTCACCAGCCCCTATTCTATTGATGAAAATCTCTGGGGAAGAAGTATTGAGTGTGGCATGCTGGAAGACCCCTGGGTCGAGCCGGCGGAGGAAGTCTTCGCCTGGACCAAATCCATTTCTGATACCCCCGATGAACCGAGTTATATAGAGATTGGCTTCGAGAAGGGGATTTCGGTTAGTCTTAATGGGCAGAAATTAGATGGGGTTAGCCTGGTTCAGCAGCTTAACAAACTGGCTGGTGAACATGGCGTGGGCAGGATCGACCACATTGAAAACAGGCTGGTGGGTATAAAATCGAGGGAAATCTACGAGGCGCCGGCAGCTACAGTTTTGCTCAAAGCTCATCAGGCCCTGGAAGCATTAACTTTGTCCAAGCACCAGCTTCGCTTCAAAGAGAAGGTAGTCAGTGAATACTCTGACCTCATTTACAATGGTTTGTGGTTTACGGCACTTCGTCAAGATTTGGCTGCCTATATAGACAGCTCTCAAAGGTATGTTACCGGAGTGGTAAAGATTAAGCTGTTCAAAGGCAACTGCCAAATAGTTGGCAGGAAATCGCCGAACTCTCTTTATATTCACGACCTGGCTACCTATGACAAGGGCGATATCTTTGACCAAAGTGCTTCTCCCGGCTTTATCCACATCTGGGGATTGCCATCGAAAATCCAAACCCAGGTCCAGTTTTCAGCCCAATTGAAAGAGGAAAATTCAGCTTAGAGAGATATGTTTGGAAGATTATTCTCTAAATCCTCCGGGGGTACAGCGGAGGAGTATTTTAGAAGGGCATCGCGCTACTGCAATCGCAAGAAGAGAGAATTTAATTTCGGATTGGCAATAGAACATTTTAAAGAGGCAATCAAGCTTAACCCAGAAAACTCCAAGTATCATGGCGAATTAGCTCGAGCCTATGTCGCCGCTCCCTTATGGGCGGTCACTCGTGGCATCGGCGATGAAGTATCATTGAAGCAATGCTTACATTTTGGTATCGAGGAAGCATTGGAAGCAATAAGGCTTCACCAAGAATATATGGAGGCGTACCTTGTTTTGGGAGAAGCTTATATGTATTGGGGGGATAACCAAAAGGCGGTAGAAGCTTTTCAAAGTATCCTTGAATTGTCCGCAGGCCCCTTTTTTAGTGGTTCTTTTCTCACCGACAGATTCATTAAGTCATTCGCTAGAAGAGAGTTAGAACACTTTGGACGAGGAGAGGGACAGCCCGATGTAGCTCGGGAGCATATTGAACGCGCTATATCCTGTCGTGATGAGAAAAAATATCGCTTGGCACATGGTGAACTGGCAAAAGCCCTCAGGCTTGCTCCAGACCGGTCGTGGCTTTATGAGACCATCTGTGAGATATTGAGGTAACATAGAATTTAATTATGAATGAGCAAGGGCGGGAAAAATTGAGAGGTAGATTTCAGAAGGAAATTGCCAAATCAGCGGTAGAGTATGCAGCCTCTATTCCCTTTGACTGGCGTTTATATCGACAGGACATCGCCGGAAGTATTGCCCATGCCAAAATGCTGGCAAAACAGGGGATAATCACCGATGAGGAGGCAAAGCTCATAAATAACGGGCTTATCTCTATTCAGGAGGAGATTGAGCAAGGTAAGTTTCAATTTAAGATTGAGCTCGAAGACATCCATATGAATGTTGAAGCTCGATTGTTTGAAAAGATAGGCAGCGTCGCCGGAAAACTTCACACTGCTCGTTCCAGAAACGACCAGATGGCTCTAGACTTACGCTTCTATGTTAAAGAGGCAATTTTAGGAACCGTGAACAAATTAAAGGAGCTCCAGCGGGCTCTCTTAAGTTTAGCTGAAAGCAATAAAAGTATTGTCATGCCCGGGTATACTCATCTGCAACAGGCACAGCCAGTCCTTCTGGCTCACCACCTGCTCGCCTATTTTGAGATGTTTCAGAGAGATATAGAGAGGTTTCAAGATTGTTTTAAGCGCACTGATGTTATGCCGCTGGGCAGCGGAGCTCTGTCTGGGGTGGCTTACCCGCTGGACCGTGATTTTGTAGCTCAGGAATTAGGTTTTAGTTGCATAAGCACCAATAGTCTTGATGCCGTTTCCGACAGAGACTTCATAGCTGAGTATGAGGCAGCAGCCGCTTTGACTGCGATGCACCTTTCCCGACTGGCTGAAGAGATGGTCTTATGGTCATCGACTGAATTTGGCTTTATAGAAATCGATGATGCTTACACTACTGGCAGCAGCATTATGCCACAGAAAAAAAATCCAGATATAGCTGAGTTAGCCAGAGGCAAAACTGGGCGAATCTATGGTAACCTTATTGGCATGCTGACTATAATGAAGGCCTTGCCTTTGACCTACAGCCGCGACTTGCAAGAGGACAAGGAAGGCCTTTTTGATACCATAGATACATTGCAATCTACCCTTGGAGTATTCGCCGAGATGGTACTGAGTATAACTGTCAATGCTAAGCGTATTGGCAAAGTTGTGGCCAAAGACTACATTCTAGCTACTGACCTGGCTGATTATTTAGTTAAGAAGGGAATGCCTTTCCGAGAGGCTCACAGCAGCGTGAGCAAGCTGGTGCGATATGCCATTGAGCAGGGTAAGAGTCTTCACAAGCTTGGCCTTAGCGAGTATCAGAAACTCTCCCCCCTTTTTGCTGAGGATGTATATGCTATCACGCCAGAATCATCAATAGCGTCCAAGAACATTATTGGCGGCACTGCTCCAGAGCAGGTAAAAGCGGCGTTGAAAAGAGCCAAGAAAATTCTTGAGGGTAAAAGTTGAGAGATAACCAAATCAGGCTGGCGCCATCAATTCTTTCCGCCAATTTCAGCCGTCTCGGTGAGCAAGTTGCCGAAGCTACCAAAGCGGGTGCCGATTATATTCACATTGATGTTATGGACGGCCACTTCGTGCCCAATATCACTATAGGTGCTCCAGTGGTAGCTGCCCTTCGTCCTTGGACTCACCTGCCTCTTGATGTGCACCTGATGGTTGACCAGCCCGAGCGCCACATTGCTCAGTTTATTGACGCCGGGGCTGACATCATCACCGTTCATATTGAAGCGTGTTCTCATCTACACCGCGTAGTTCAAACGATAAAAAGCTCAGGAGTCAAGGCTGGAGTCGCTTTAAACCCGGCTACATCCCTGAGCCTGGTGGGTGAAATCATTCCTTATCTTGATTTAGTATTACTTATGACGGTCAATCCCGGTTTTGGCGGGCAAAAATTTATTGAAGGGATGATAGGTAAGATAGCTCAATTGCGAAAACTGCTTGATGAGCGGAAATTAGATACGGAGCTCGAAGTCGATGGCGGCATCACCGCTGAAGTTGCTATCAAGGTAGTTGAAGCTGGAGCTGAAGTGCTGGTAGCTGGTGCTTCGGTGTTTAAAACCAGACAAAGCGTAGAGAAGGCAATGCGAGAAATTAGAAAGGCAGCAGAGTTAGCGCGCTGACTTATATTGAGTACGCATGCATCTGGTGCATAAGTTAAGCCGTTTTTTCTCTCCGCTTATAGTAATTACTACCGATTGGATATTAGGCAGCCAGCGCCGCTTAGTATGCCGCTTGGAGTGGCTTACATTGTTACCGT
>JAUXIO010000035.1 GCA_030620975.1 Dehalococcoidia bacterium
TTCTGACAATCTTATCACTAGTCTTTGGATCAAATCCTAATAATACCTTGATATGCGGATTAACCATTATTGCCGCCACCCTTTAGAACTATTTCCCTTAACAAGATTAAGTCCAGCTAAACTAATAAGCCTCAAATCCATTATAGCACTGCGAGGAAGGCTTTAGAGAAGTTCAAGAAGATATTTTGAGAGAGCGCTTAGTAGGTGAAAATGGGTTTTTTGTCGGTGATGACTTGCTTGGTTATGGCTATTTGGTGGCGGAGATGCTTGGGGAGGGCGAACATGTTCTGGTGTGTTAACCCATCGTAAAACTTCAGCTTTTTGGACAGCCTTTCTGAGATTCTCCGGTCTATTTCCTTTGAGGATAGTGCGGTGGGATTGAGGCTCTGGGAAGCGGAGGCAAATCCCCAGAGGTCGGCAAATGAAGGGACGTGCGTTTGATAGGGGCAAACCACGGGAAACACGCTCTTCAAAGTGCTGACAACAGCGGTAAAGTTCTCCAGGCTGGTCCAGCCCGCGGGTCCGGCTTGGACTGACATAATCCCCTCGGAGTTCAATTTTTCTTTAGCCAGGTTATAGAATTCTTGGGTATACAGCAGATATGCTGGCCCACCCTCTAGAGGGTCAGCCAAGTCGATGATAATGACATCAAATTTGTCATTACTTTGCTCCAGATATTTTCGGGCATCGGTGAAGTGAAGCTCCGCTCTGGGGTCATCAAAGGAGTTCTGGTGGAATGAGGGCAGAAACTGGCGGCAGACATCTATTACTTGTTTATCGATATCCACCATGACTACCTCGTTTACGGTGTGGTGAGCTAATACCTCGCGCAGTGTAGCCCCCTCACCACCGCCGGCGATAAATACCTTTTCCGGGCGTGGATGGGTAATCATCGGCGGCTGTACTAAGGCTTCGTGATAGATAAACTCATCCCTCTCGCTGGATTGAATCTTCCCATCCAGGATGAGACATACGCCAAAGCTGCCGGTATCGACAATATCTATGGCTTGAAACTCAGTCCGCCCCGAATATATTACCCGCTTGATGCTGTGCAGTTGAACAAGGTCAGGGCTGACGTGGTCATGAAACCATTTAGTTTTGTGTGGTTTATCAGGGTCGCTCATTTTACTTCACAGCTAACTTGGCTGCCTTCTAAAATACCTCTACTTAGCTCAATCAGCGATGGGCTCTTGGACTCCAGTCTTTCCACCAGCAGTTTAGCCGCCGCCTCAGGTTGTGTGGAGTTGCCACAAGTAAAGATGTCAGCTGCAGCATAGCCGTATTCTGGCCAAGTGTGAATAAAAAGATGGGACTCAGCGATGATGACCACTCCGCTTATCCCATAAGGGGCAAACTGGTAAAAAGATTCGCTGACTACAGTAGCCCCGCACCGATTAGCTGCAGCGTGAAGAGAATCCTTGACAAAATTTAAGTCATTTAGCACCTCCTTATTGCAATCTTTCAGTTCCAGTAGTAAGTGTTTCCCGAGCGCATTCAACTCACCTTCCCTCCTTTTTAGCTACGTGACATTATCACCCCCCATTTTTGGAGTCGCAGTGAAGATTTTATAATGTTACCCATTCTTAATCAATACCTTAAAGTGGTATCCTGTTGGGGATGACCAATTTAGAAGCTCAGCTATTTGAAGCAACTCATCTCGATCTGACCCGGGCGGCTTTAATTGCCTCTGGAGTTGAAACTGAAGGAGAGCTGAAGGGCTATCTTTCTCAGATTGACTGCCTGCGTGGGCAGATTGACATTGAGCTCAGCCAAGAAGATGGCGCGGGTAGGGCAAAAGCCATTTTTGGCTGGCTGTGGAAAAGTAAGCCAGGGCGATATAAGCGGCAAGGTAATTTCAGGTTAACTCAGGTACTTGAAGCGCAGTTGAGTGAGCTTACTGAGGCGGTGGGTAGTTGTTTGGGACTTACCGTGCTTTATAATGTTTTGTGTCATAAGTTTGGCATTGAGGTCAGGGCAGTTTATGTGGATAATGCTTTTAATCTGGGGCCGCATGTTTTTTCCATCTTGCTGTGCCAGCGGCGTTCGATTGATGTGGAAAACATTTTTCTCTACGGCTTTGATTACCAGGGACATCTAAATAACCCAGGGAGGTGGGAGTGGGGTGATCGGGAGCTCGTAGCTGATGTTTATCTGAGTCTGGGTAATGAGTTATTTGAGCTGGGCGACTTAACCGGAGCTATTGCCAATTATAAGAAGGCGATTAGGCTGAACTCGAGATATTTGAAGGCATACCATAATATCGGCTTGGCCTTAGCTAAGTTGGGTAAGGCTGAAGAAGCTGAAGAGTATCTGGCGAAGTAATTGGATGGGGGGTGAAGACTGACTGAGGAGAGGGAGCTGGTTACCATATATATTGCCAGTGGAGAACTGGAGGCGCAGGTAATCAAGGGAAGATTGGAGGCTGAAGGCATCCCTGCTCTTCTTTCTTATGAGAGCGCTGGTATAGTTTTCGGGCTCACCGTTGACGGTTTAGGTGAGGTGAGAATAATGGTACCGCGCCATTTGGTCCAGAAGGCGGGGCAGATTTTGGGAATTGACCAGGGCGAGCTGGGCTGAGAGCTTTATCCCTCTTTGATTACCTCCGCCCTTTACAATAGGTGGAGCACAGTTTATAATATACCGCCAAGCTGAGCTAGATGACTGGGGGTTTTTTAACCCTCAGTTTTTTTACTATTTTATTAAGGCTAAGGAGCACTGATATGGCACAAAGGGAGTTCTTTATCACTCGTGAAGGATTAGCTAAGCTGCAAGCGGAGTTAGACCATTTATACTCGGTGGGGAGGCAGGAGGTGGCCGAGAAAATAAAGAGGGCGAGGGAAATTGGCGGCACCGCAAACAATGCCGAGTACGACAATGCCAAAGATGAACAGGCCTTTGTTGAGGGAAGGATACTTACTTTGGAGAACATAATTAGCAGGGCGGTTATTATAGAGTCACCATCTTCATCGAGTGAGGTAGATCTGGGTTCCAAGGTGCTTATCCGCGATCAAGATGGTAAGCTGGAACAATACACCATCGTGGGCAGTGCCGAGGCCAACCCCATCGAGGGGAAGATTTCCAACGAATCACTCGTGGGTAAAGCCCTCTTGGGCAGGAAGGCCGGTGATAAGATTGAGGTTATTGCCCCGGCGGGGAAACTTAAGTTATTAGTAATGGAAGTAACTTAGTATGACTTCAAGGCTAGAGCGCGTAGTTAAGCAGCGCCTGGAAAAGCTGCAGAGAATTCGAGCTCGGGGAATAGACCCCTATCCTCATTCCTACCATCGCAGCCACACTGCCCAAGAGGCATTGGCCATTTTCAGGCAGCGGGAAAAGAGTTCAGAAGCTGTTTCCGCTGTGAAAGTGAGTCTTGCCGGTCGCATTACCGCCAGCCGCTTTATGGGCAAAGTTGCCTTTCTTGATATCCGCGATGGTTCGGGGAAGATTCAGCTTTATTTTGGCCGCGACCCACTCGGTGAGGACAAATATAAGCTACTTCGTGACCTTGATATTGGCGACATTATTGGGGCGGAGGGCAAGCTTTTCCAGACAAAGAGCGGAGAGATTAGCCTTGAGGTAAACGACTTCACCATCTTGTCTAAATCCCTGCAGCCCCTGCCTGAGAAATGGCATGGAATGGTTGATGTTGAAAAGCGCTATCGACAGCGCTACCTTGACCTCATTACCAATGAGGAAACCAAGCCCATTTTCATAATGCGCAGTCGCATCATAGCTGCTGTGAGGCACTTCTTGAATGAGCGGGGATTTGTGGAGGTGGAAACACCAGCATTACAGCCGCAGGCTGGTGGAGCTCTGGCTCAACCTTTTATCACTCATCACCACGCCCTTGATGAAGACCTGTATTTGCGCATTGCCCTGGAACTCCATCTCAAGCGGCTGATAGTGGGTGGCCTGGACAAGGTTTATGAGATTGGGCGGGTTTTTCGCAACGAAGGCATTTCCACCAAACATAATCCCGAGTTCACCATGCTGGAAAGCTATGAGGCTTATGCCGATTATAACGATGTGATGAGTTTGGTTGAGTATATGTTTTTAACCACTGCTCGTGAAGTTCTGGGCAAAGCCGAAATTAGTTTTAATGGACAGCTCATTGATTTTACTCCTCCCTGGCCAAGACTTAGCCTGCAGGAGGCGGTCGGGAATTACTGCGGTCTTGACTTTGAGGATTATCCAGATACCTCTTCCTTGAGGTCGCGGATGATGGAATTGGGTATGGAAGTTGACCCTGCCAAGCAGAGGGGTAGACTTATAGACGAATTAATTTCCACCTGCGTCGAGCCTAACCTTATCCAGCCCACATTTCTTCTCGATTATCCTGTGGAGATGTCGCCTTTGGCTAAAAGGAAGCGAGGTAATGAACGTCTGGTGGAACGCTTTGAAGTTTTCATAGGCGGCATGGAGGTCGCCAATGCCTTTACCGAGCTCAATGACCCTTTAGAGCAGAGAGAGCGCTTCCGTCGGCAGCTTGAAGTACGAGCTGTAGATGCGGAAGTTGAAACCGTAGATGAGGATTTTCTGCTGGCTTTAGAATATGGCATGCCCCCCACCGGCGGCCTGGGGGTGGGCATTGACCGCTTGGTGATGTTACTGACCGATAAGCAGTCTATCCGTGAAGTTATTCTATTTCCTCAATTGAAGGCGAAGCAGTAATATGCTTGATCTCAGGCTTATCCGTGAAAAGCCCGAACTGGTCCGCCAGGGTCTGGAGAGGCGGGGTGAGGCCGCCTCTCTTGATGAGATTCTTCGGCTTGATGAGCGTCACCGCCAGCTGCTTCACCGGGTGGAGACGCTGCGCGCCCAGCATAAGCAGAGGAGTAAGCAGTTGGCGGGGCTGGAGCAGAAGCCGTCCTCGCTCATTTTGGAGATGCGCCAGTTGGGAGAGCAAATTGACTCTCTTGAAGCGGAAATTGGCGAAGTTAAAGCGGAGCTGGAGGGCCGGCTATTGTATCTGCCTAACATTCCTCATACCACGGTACCGGTGGGCAGAGATGAGCGGGATAATGTGGTGGTGCGCACCTGGGGCGAACCGCGTGATTTCTCCTTTAAGCCCTTAGCTCACTGGGAGCTTGGGGGAAAACTGGGCATCATCGATTTTCAGAGGGGAGTGAAGCTGTCCGGGACTCGCTTTTATGTGCTTAGGGGATGTGGGGCTCAGCTGCAGCGAGCGCTTATCGCCTTTATGCTCGACCTTCACGTGAGTGAGCACGGTTATACCGAGGTCTATCTCCCCTTTATGGTGAGACGGGAATGCATGGTTGGCTCAGGCAACTTGCCTAAATTTGCCGATAATCTTTATCACGATGATGAGGATGACTTCTGGTTTGTGCCCACTGCGGAAGTGCCCTTAACTAATCTGCATCGCGATGAAATTCTGCCGCCGGGCAGTTTGCCTCTGAACTATGTAGCTTATACCGCTTGTTTTCGTCGGGAGAAGATGGCGGCGGGTAAGGATACCCGGGGTATTAAGCGGGGACACCAGTTTGATAAGGTGGAACTCTACAAGCTCACTGAGCCGGAAAGCTCTGACGGGGAATTGGAGAACATGGTAGCTGATGCCGAGGATGTATGTCGCAAGCTGGATATTCCTTATCGTGTAGTGCAGCTGTGCAGCGGCGACCTCGGCTTTGCCGCAGCCAAATCCTTTGATATTGAAACCTGGGCTCCGGGGTGCGGTGAATGGCTTGAGGTCAGCTCTTGCAGTAATTGTGGCGATTTTCAGGCGAGGCGGGCAAACATTCGCTATCGTCCTCAGCCTGGTGTCAGACCTTGGTTTGTTCACACTCTTAATGGCTCTGGGGTAGCCTTACCCCGGTTGGTTATTTGTGTGCTGGAAAATTATCAGCGGGCTGACGGCAGCATATTGGTGCCCCAGGCGCTGAAGTCCTATATGAGAACGGAGGTAATTGGTGAAGCTGGTGGCTGATTTATTTACCCCCCAGCTTTAAGCAATTTGGTAACTTCAGTCACTCGTTTGCCCAAAGAATGAGCTCCCCTAATGCCAAATTCATCTTTGAGCACGCCAAGTTTATCTGTGCGGTCAAATTTTCCGGTTCCGCCTTGGCTGGATAAGCCGGTGGCGCCAAAGGGCGAGCCTAGACCGAAGTCGGGGGCAACTGGTATCATTTCCAGGGTTAGGAAAGCGAGAACAATGCTGAACGTCGCCGTCTCTATTCCCCCACCTCTCTGCCAGCCCACGGCTAAAGCACCACCCACCTTGTTTCTCAATTTACCCCGATAAACTTTACCGTGGGTGAAAACTCGCAGCCTGTCGGTGAAGCAAGCCAAATACCCGGAGAGACGACCAATGTAAACTGGAGTTGCCAGCAATAAAGCATCAGCTTTCAAAATTCTTGGGAATATCTCTGCCATGTCATCATTTTGAGCGCAGAATTTACCTTCCTCCTGCTTTGTGACACACCAATTACAATGTCGGCAATCTCTTATATCTTTGCCGGCTAGGGGGATGAGCTCAGTTTTAACACTGCCCCCGCTTTCGGCGGCTTTAAGCGCCTCTTTAAGAAATACCTCGGCATTTCCGCCTTTAATTGGGCTGCCGCATATTCCCAAAATGTTGATTTCCATGTCCACCTCCTGAACTGATTGTATTATACCATTGAGTTTCTTGTGGTTGTTGAAGTACTATCTCAAATTGACGATACTAAACTTAATTTCTTATACTGGAGTGACCTGGGAGGGGTGGCCGAGTGGCTTAAGGCGACGGTCTTGAAAACCGTTCTCGCTTCGGCGAGCGTGGGTTCGAATCCCACCCCCTCCGCCATGCGGAAAGCCAACCTTTCACCAAATTCTCCTTTTCTAGGTCTTGACATTACTTAATGGACTAGTTATACTGTTATGTTTGCAAATAATATGCATTAGCATTAAGCAAAGTAAAAGAGGTGACGATGATGGATGAGGGAATTAAAACGAAGAAAGCAAGCAGGGAAGTTCTGGGTAGTTCTGGCCAGCGGGTGACTGGCCAGCGGGCTTTGCTTCTCGATATTCTGCACCGCAGCGGTGAGCATCTTGACGCCGATGAACTTTATCGTCGGGCTCGGCGCAGGCAGCCGCGGCTCAGCTTGTCCACGGTATATAGGAATTTACAGCTTTTTAAGAAGCTTGGCTTGGTGAACGAACATCATTTTGCCGGGGAGCACCATCATTACGAAGTAAAATCAGCGGTTGAGCATCAGCATTTATTGTGTCTGGGTTGCGGGAAAATTGTGGAATTTTATTGTCCCATGAGCCGGCAGTTCAAGGAGAAAATTGGCAGGGAGCACGGCTTTAAAATTACCGGGGTTGAAGTTCGCATGGTGGGCTTGTGCTCCAGCTGTCGCAATCAGAAGGTGGCAAAGTAAGAATATTTTTTAACGGACTTTTTGCAAATGGGATGCATTATTATGAGCATGGCAGTTGAGTAAACCACAGGTTTATGTGTGGACTTTTAGGGTATGGAAGGGTGTAAACAATCACATTGGGGAGTTTAGAAAGGAATGGAGGTGAAACATGCCGAATAGATATTTGCATGTTAAGGCTTGGTTCGGCAGATATTAATGGTGCTAACACAGCTTGGAGTAGGTGAGAGGGCGAGGATTGTGGCGATTGAGGGGGGTTGGAGCTTGAGACAGAAGCTCTCCTTAAGAGGCCTGTTTGAAGAAAAAGTGGTGAGAGTGGTATCCAATTACGGGCCGGTGACGGTCGAAGTTGATGGAAATGTTGTTGCTATTGGTCGTGGCATGGCACAAAAAATCAGGGTAGAGAGGTGTTGAAGATGGAAAAGAAATTATCGGAGATGAAGTATGAGGAGACGGGTACAGTGAAAAATATTGAACCAAGTTTCAAGGCTCAGATAGCTGGCATGGGAATCAGAGAGGGCAAAGAAATCAAGATGATGACCAAGCAACCCATTCAAGGCCCGGTAGTAGTGAGTGTAGATAGAAGTAATACATCTTTAGGGTTGGGCCTGGCCAGCAAAATTGTGGTGGAGGTGGGGAAATGAACAAGGTGTTGCTGATGGGGCAAGCCAATGTGGGTAAATCTGTGCTTTTCAATCGTCTGGCGGGAGCGAGAGTCGTGGAATCAAATTACCCGGGGACGACAGTTGATTTTACCAAGGGGCGCATGCGGATTGAAGGCAGGGATATTGAAATCATAGATGTGCCAGGCAGCTTCTCTCTAGAGCCCAAGGATAAAGCCGAAGAGGTATCCGTGAAAATGCTCAAGGAGGAGAAGGATGCCTTGGTTATATGCGTCATCGATGCCTCTAAAGTAGAGCGTGGTCTTTACTTAGCGTTGGAAAT
>JAUXIO010000061.1 GCA_030620975.1 Dehalococcoidia bacterium
GCAATCAAGAGGATGCTCGCCCGCGGCTTTAAACCCGAGGCCATATTTGAGTGCTGGAAGGCGAAAGTGGAGAAGCGGGGTAATTTTGTGAGCATGGTCTACGTCAATGCGGATATTAAGGGAGTGGGAATTGAAAAGTATCGGAGACATTCTGGAGGGGCAAGTACAGAGGAGCTCAAAGACAGCGTTGGGAAACCACTCGATTGAGCCCGAGTATAGATGCCCAGTATGCAAGGACGCGAGGGTGACGCATCCGATAGAGGGTGGCAAAATTCGGTATGACCGCGTGATTCCGTGTAGGTGGTGTGCTGAGACCCTAGAAAAAGAACGGCAAGAGCGATATCTGAGGCTTTGCGAACTGCCGGTAGGCACTGAGCACATGATCTTTGAGAACTTTGAGACCCGGGGGAATCCCAGTCTGGTTGAAGCCAAGAAACTTTCCCTGTCTATGGCTAGTGATATTGAAGACCTGCGGTGGCTAACACTGGTTGGCAAGGTAGACCGCGGGAAAACGCACTTGGCAGTGGCGATATGCCGGGCCTGGATGAAAAGGGGTAAGGCTGCAAGATATTGTTTCGTTCCACTTCTGCTGAAGGACTTGAGGGACGGCTTCGAACTGGAGGGGGAGTACTCCTACCGTGCCCGGATGAACTCTCTTTGTAATGTTGCGCTGCTAGTGCTGGACGACCTCGGAGTTGAGAAAGCATCTGAATGGGCGCAAGAGCAGATTCAAACGATTGTCCACTACCGGGGCATTAACAGATTGCCAATGGTACTAACTATTAACAAACCGCTGGCTGAAATGCCGATAGACCCAGAACATCGTATTGCCAGCCGCCTACAAAGGGAGAGTTGGTGCCGGGTAGTGGTGTTGGATGTTGGAGAGCATAGATTAAACAACGGGGGGATTTAAGGTGGCTGGACTAAACAAGGTGCTGGCTTATCTGACACAGTTTGGTTCCGCGTGGTGAGCTGGCAAGGGTTGGCTGAGAGGGTCAATGAGTATCTCACCAAGGGACGGCAGGTCTATGTAGAGGGCCGCCTGCGCCCCCGGGAATGGGAGGGCCAAGATGGAAAGAAGCACACCAGCCTTGATGTCGTTGCCAGCAAGGTGGTCTTTCTCGGTGCTAAATCACAGGGAAAGGCGGAGGAAGCCACACCGGCTGTTGAAGAAGCGGCTGGGGAAGGGGATACACCGCTTTGAGGCTAATCAAAACTAATGAAGGAGGTAGCTATGGACAAAGACTTTATTACAGAAGTCGAAATGAAAGGGCTGTTATTGGGCTTGGGGCTGACTGTGGAAAAGGTAAAAGGAGAAATTTGCCCTGAATGTCCTTTCAAAACTCCCTTTTGTCAATGGCTACAAGAAAAGGTATGGCTCCCAGATTCTGGTGTAAGCTTCGTCTGCCCAGGGATGAGGGTATGGGTTACTAAGAGCAATTGAGAGGAGAAGCGTAGCGAGGAGGTAAAAATGGAGAATCAGAAAACAAAGGAATACAAAAGCTGGAAGCTAGGCGGTTATGAAATTGAGTGGGATGGCGAAGGCCTTGGTTGGGTAATGTACATGTTGTGGTCTGATGGGCCTGACGAGGAATCGCCTATGAGTGTCTTTTGGGGTAGAGCATGGATTGAACATGACACACTTTTAATGACTTCATGGAAAGTTCACGGTGGTGCACCCGAAGACTTACAGACAGACGAGGAGGTAAATAAATATATGGCTTCTCTTCCAATCTGGGATAAGACTAAATATTTTATCAAGTTGGCTGATATTGGTATGAGTGGGCTTATAGATTGCCAGACAATGAAGCCAGTGCCAGAGGTAATAGCTAACAAAATAATGCCCAAGCTAGGATTTACTAGGAGTAGGGTAGAGCTGCCATAGCACTCCGGGTTGAACTCCTGCCTGAGGTAAGCAATAGCGAACAGAGGTGCCAAGAGTAGGGCCGGCTAATGGGGATTGGTCGATTAACCAAGGCAGTAGCCAGAATTTTGATTGTGGTGCGTCAAAATTCTCCGGAGAAAATCAGGGGGATTAATTTGTGACTGAGCCAGGGCTAAAAGTGGTAGTTTATCTCCGGGTAAGCTCAAGTGAGCAGACGGCAGATAACCAGCTACCGGCATTGGAGAAGTGGGTAGCGGACAAGGGCTATGAACTGGTTGAGGTTTATCAGGAGAGCGAGAGTGCTTGGCGGTCAGGACACCAGCGTGAGCTATCAAGGCTGTTCGATGACCTGAAAAGGCGCAAGGCCAATATATGTTTGGTTTGGGCTTTAGACCGGTTAACCCGTGAAGGCATAGCTAAAATCTTTGAGCTGATAGACAGGTTCAAGACGTATGGTGTTCAGGTCATCAGCCTTCAGGAGCTCTGGACGGAGCAGAGCGGGCCGATGGCTGAGCTGCTTTATGCCGTAACAGCTTGGGTAGCTGAGTTTGAAAGCAGGCGCAGGAGTGAAAGGACTTTAGCTGGTCTGGCTCGTGCTCTCCAAGAAGGTAAGAAGTTGGGCAGACCGAAGGGCAGCAAGGATAAAGTGAAAAGGGGTCGGCGGGGCTACTTATTGAGATATGCCAGCCCAGCATTGCGTGAGAAATATAGCAAATAAATGGGTATCAGAAAATAGCGGACGTTTTTTAACTTATTTCCGTCATGGACAGAGGTTAGCAAATATAGGAACGTTTTTGTCCATGATTTAACAACATGCCCTAATGTGTAATCTTCTTACATACCGCTCCGATGGT
>JAUXIO010000055.1 GCA_030620975.1 Dehalococcoidia bacterium
GGGCAGAAGACGGCAGCTTTTGAGATTGTGGATAGTCTGGGCGATGCCCCTGATTATCTATTTATACCGGTGGGCAATGCCGGCAATATCACTGCTTATTGGAAGGGTTTTGTCGAGTATCATCAAATTAGCAGAGCGAGGCAAACCCCAAAGATGATGGGGTTCCAAGCTGAGGGCGCGGCTCCAATTGTGCGGGGTGAAGTTGTTAAACATCCCAAAACTATTGCTACGGCAATTCGCATTGGCAATCCTGCCAGTTGGCAGAAGGCAGTAGCCGCCCGGGATGAATCGGGTGGGGTTATTGATTGCGTGAGTGATAATGAGATTCTGGCTGCCTATAAATTAGCGGCGACTAAAGAGGGCGTTTTTGGAGAGCCGGCTTCGGCAGCTTCGCTGGCTGGGCTCATCAAGATGGCAAAGCAGGGGATGAACTTTTCTGATAAACGCGTGGTTTGTATTATCACCGGCAGCGGATTGAAAGACCCGGACGTTCCTGTGAAATATGCAAAGCCCTTTCCCGACCTTCCCGCTGAACTCAGCGTAATTGAGCGAAGTCTGGGACTGGTTAGTTGATTGGGCTGCAAAGTCTACGGAAAAGGCTGATTAAATTAGCAAGAGCTGTTTTTCAAATCTCTGGGCTCGGTTAAAGAGGAGGTTTTATTGGTGGTTGACAAGGCCAAAATTGAACGGGCGGTAGCATCCATTATTGAGGCAATTGGTGAAGACCCTGGGCGGCGGGGTTTGGTAGATACACCTCGGCGGATTGCTGAAATGTATGCTGAGCTTTTCTCGGGACTTGAGGCTGATGCCAAGGCTGAGCTGGCGGTGAGTTTTGAAGAGGGGCATCGGGAAATGGTAATCATAAAGGATATTCCATTTTACTCTATGTGTGAACATCACCTGCTCCCCTTTTATGGCGCAGTACACATTGGTTATATTCCCGGTGCAGATGGCAGGCTTGTTGGCATTAGCAAGCTAGCTCGGGTTGTGGAGGTCTTTGCCAAGCGTCCCCAGCTTCAGGAAAGGATGACGACGCAGATTGCCGATACTATCGTTGAAGCTCTTCACGCTGATGGTGTGGCCGTAGTTATCCAGGCGGAGCATCTGTGTATGACCATGCGCGGTATCAAGAAACCGGGAAGTAATATCGTTACCTCAGCTACCAGGGGTTTCTTTCGGAGTAGGGTGGCCACTCGCGCTGAGTTCCTTTCCCTGATTCAAGGTAAGTAGCTGTTTACTCGTGGCGCAGGGCTTCTATCGGGTCAAGGCGAGCTGCTCGCCATGCCGGGTAGAGGCTTGAGGCAAGCCCGATGAAGACCATGATGCCCAGTGTCCAAAGTATCATGTCAAGTCCGACAGGAGCCTCAAAGGGGAATCCCATATTTGTCACCATAATAGAGGAGATGTGAGCCATAACGTACCCAAGGATTATGCCTAAGATAGCCCCAGATAGAGTGATTATACCAGCTTCAGCTAGAATTTGACTTAAGATATCTTTGCTCTTGGCACCTATTGCCTTACGAAGACCGATTTCACGAGTACGCTCGGTTACCGACATCAGCATAACATTCATGATGCCGATACCAGCAACAACCAAGGCAACACCGGCTACGAGCCCCAGAATAATCCTAGTCATCTCCTCCATCTGATCCCCGAGTTCTACCAAGTCATCCATGCTGATGATGAAGAAGTCATTCTTTTCACCCTCGGTAATGTGGTGGCGTTTTTGCAGGATGGCTTCAGCTTGTGTGATGACGTCATTTATTTCCTGCTTGCTCCTGGCCTGTATACTGATGCCTTGGATGGTGTCTCTGCCACTATCGCTCTTTAGTAAATACGATTGTAGCGTTGTTAAGGGAACTACCGCATTTCGGTCCTCAAGCCCAAAAGTAGCTCCTTTGGGTTCCAAGACGCCGATAACCTTAAATTGGCGTTTGTTAATCTTGACGGTTTGCCCCACAGGGTCCAATTGACCGAAGAGAGACTCAGCCAATTGGCTTCCTAATACGACCACTCTAGCTCGCCTTTTAACGTCAGCATCAGTAATGAAGCTACCTTTAGCTGGGTGGAGGTTACGAACGTGCTGATACTCAGGGGTAACGCCAAGAGCTGTGGTTTCCTCATCTTCACTGCCAGCTACTACTTTGGCCGGAGCCTGACTTACTGGTGCTACCATAGCGGCGGAAGGAGCATGGCGAGCAATCTCATCAGCATCTTTTAAAGTCAACGTTGAACTGCTAAGACCTACAAACAGGGCAGGTTCACTGGTTGTGATAATCACAAGGTTATCTCCCTGGGATTGGAACATAGCTCTCATGGCTTCTTGGTCTCCTCTGGAGAGAGCTATTATGGAGATGAGTGCAGCTACACCAATGGTGATGCCAAGTATGGTTAGGATTGAGCGCAGTTTGTTACTGAGCAGGCTTCGTAGAGCAAGATTAATACAATCTCGTAACTTCATTTCTTTTCATCAGCTATGATTTGTCCATCGAGGAGACGAATGGTACGCTGAGTATAGGCGGCGATATCGGCTTCGTGGGTAACTAGGACGATAGTTATACCCCGTTGATTTAATTGTTGGAAGAACAGCATGATTTCTTTGCTGGTTCGACTATCGAGGTTGCCCGTTGGTTCGTCGGCTAGAATAAGGGATGGATTGTTTACTAGTGCCCGGGCGATGGCGACTCTCTGTTGCTCACCACCAGCTAGCTCACTCGGCTTGTGGTTGAGGCGGTGCCCTAGTCCTACTGTTTCCAGGGCTTCTGAGGCTCGTTGCCGTCGTTTGCTAATACCACTGTAGAGCAAGGGGAGTTCCACATTGGCTAAAGCAGTGGTTCGGGGCAGTAGATTAAAGGTTTGGAAAACAAAGCCTATTTTCCTACTTCTTATCTCAGCCAGTTCATTGTCGCTGAGTTTATCTACTTGGATTCCCTCTAGCCTGTATTGCCCCGAGGTGGGCTTATCAAGGCATCCGATGATATTCATCAAGGTAGATTTACCCGAGCCCGATGGACCCATGATGGATACCATTTCCCCGGGCTCAATTTGGCAACTTAACTCCTTAAGAGCTACAATTTCTATTTGCCCCATCTTATAGATTTTAGTTATACTATCAAGCTCAACCATTTTATGTTTAGAAGAAGGGAATGTGGGGTCGGGCGGCGGGTACCTCCACCAGGATTTCCTCTCCCTTTTTCAACCCGGACAGAATTTCGGTGTATACTCCATCGCTTGCCCCCAAAATGACTTCTCTTTGCTCTCTTTGCTCACTTTGTTCATTTGCAACGACTTCTACCCAGGGACTTTCCAGAGTGCCCTTAATAGCCAGGTTGGGAATTAGCAATACATCCTCGTGGCGCTCTATGATGATATCGGCGTCCGCAGTCATGCCTTCCCTTAGCTCGGCGTTATCCGTGGGTTCCAGGGTTATGGTAACTTTATACGATACTATCCCTGCCTCTATCGTGGCCACTGGTGAGATGAAGGTAACCTTACCTTTTAATTCCGTGCCGGGCAGAGCATCCAGGGTGATAGTTGCTTCCTGTCCCTGCTTTACCCCGGGGATATCTATTTCATCAATGATGCCGCTTATCTCTATCAAGCTGGGGTCAATCAGGGGAATAATGGTGGTAGTAGAGTAAGTCACGGCGGAAAGCTGGTCACCCTCTTTCACATTGATATCGGCTACGATGCCAGCAAAGGGAGCAATTATTTGTGCTTTGCTGAGTTCTTCATTGGCTTGAGCCAGTGCCAATTTGGCTTTTTCTGCTTGTAGCTCCTTTAGCTTGATGGACAGGGGCAGTGATATTACTCTACCGCCCACCTTATCTCGGGCCGTGCTCAGCTTTTCTTCACACAGCTCCAGAGAGGCTTGAGCTTCCTCAACTTTGCCCGATGCCAGAAATTCCTGGGCTTCCTTCAGGTAATCCTGGGCATCTTTTATGGCGAGCTTCGTTCCGGGAAGGTCGGTACCATAGATATTGGTGTATTGGGGATAGATCGTCTGCATGAGCGTCTCTTCGGCGATCTTGAGGTCAGTCTCGGCAATTTTAACTGCCAGCTGCAGCGAAGCGTCGTCGAGCTTGGC
>JAUXIO010000064.1 GCA_030620975.1 Dehalococcoidia bacterium
AGAGCTGAAAGCAAAACAAACGGGCGAGGTTAAACCAAAGATGGCTCAACCTCCGCCACCGAGCATAGCTTTACCTTTGGCAGCTTACATACCACAGGAATATGTCCCCAATCTGGAGACCAGACTTGGTCTTTATCGGCGATTAGCTAAAGTGAACCGGATAGAACAGATAACAGATATAGCCCGCGAACTCAGCGATAGATTTGAAGAATTACCCCTGCCCGTCAAAAATCTGCTTCACATCGTAGAAATAAAGCTGCTGGCAGCTGGAAGCGGAGTAAGATCCATTTCCAAAGAGGGAAAACAAATCGTACTAAACTTTAATGAGGGGAAGAAAATGGGCAAGCTGCCTGGCAGAGAAGATTACAAAGATGCGGTTAAAATAGGTACTACACAAATAAGGATAAGTACAACGCAGCTTGAAAACAAATGGTTAGAATTACTGGAGAAAATACTGCGGGACCTGAGCCTAACTGCTCAGCCATCGGAGTAAAAGGCAATACCCAAAAGCCCCGGTCCAGTATGCACCCCCATAACTGGAGTGAAATCCCTAACATAGATTTCAGCGCAATTAAACTCAGAGACAAGATGGTCTCTCAATTTTTCAGCCTCTCCTAAGCTATTACTATGCATTACCACAGCGTGCAGAGGGCTTTTACTCACCCTCTTTCTGGCTACTTTTATCAGATAGTCAATGGCTTTAGTTCTAGTCCTAACCAAGCACGCAGTGCTAGCCTCCCCAGACAGCGGAATAATTTGAAAGACAGGTTTAATTTTAAGCAAAGAATTCGCCCAAGCGGCAGCTTGGGGCACACGCCCTCCCCTGGCCAGATAATAAAGTGTGTCTAAAAAGGCCACCAGATGCACCTTAGTCATCACACTTTTGGCAACTTCAATCACCCTGGTTAAATTTTCCCCCGAAGCAGCTGCCCGAGCCGCCGCCAGGACAACAAGCCCTTGAGCTCCGGCAGCCGTTCGAGAATCAAGAATCTCAGTGGTTATATTACGAAATTTCTCCCTAATTAAATCTGCAGCGGTCCTAGCTGAATCAATAGTAGTGCTGAACTTAGTTGAAAGAGTTATAACCAGAATGTCACTACCTTTGCGAGCTAGTTTTTCCAAAACCTTAAGGTAGCCCCCTGGAGAAGGAGCCGAGGTAGTAGGTAGCTTGTCAGTCTGAACTAAAAGATTATAAAATTCACTCGGAGCTATATCCACTCCATCCCGATATACTTTACCATCATGAATAATCTCTAAAGGCACAACCTCAATGCCATACTGCTGCACCAGCTCTTTGGGCAGACAAGCAATGCTATCAGTAACAACCGCAATCTTCGTCACATTTCCTCCAATGCGCTAAGACGAATACCTCGGATAACTATGTCCACGATAGCATAAGAGATTTACCCTGTCAAGAACGTGACCTGAAGGTCATCCACGAAGCAATAAGAAACCCTCCTACAGCAGTCGATTTCCTACTATAAGAGGGTTGCTTATTTATTTCCCAAATCAACTAGAAAGTGGGAGTGGAAAAGCTAAGAACCGCTCTTCAACACCTTGTTACTTTAAATATCTGGATTTGTAAGCAAAAGCCAGACCCACTGCTACAAAAACAAGCACAGCAGCAATGGTAAACGCTACGGTGTAGCTCTGTGTAGTATCATAGACATAGGACCCCATAATAGGTCCCAGAGTACCACCAACCCCGTAAGATGTGAACATCAAACCATAATTTACTCCGAGGTTCTTAACGCCGAAACCATCAGCCGTTGCCGTTGGGAACAAAGCGAAGTTGGCTCCATAATTAAAGCCTATTATTGCCACCGCTATGAATATTGTCACCAACGCTGTTGCAAAATGCGGGAATGCTAATACCATTACACCCTGTAACGTGAAAAGAATGAGCATGGTCTTTGCGATTCCAATTTTGTCAGCAAGTGCCCCAGCCCCCGGCCTGCCAACAGCATTAAATACAGAAAGAACGCCGGCAGCAACGGCGGCATACATAACTGCTATACCAAGCTCTTCAGTGTAAGCCGCAATGTGCCCAATAACCATCAGCCCCGCCGCTGCTGTGAAAACAAACATCAGCCACAACATCCAGAACCGCCCTGACTTGATAACCTCTCCTGGACCATAATCCCTCACCACAGGCATAGCTGAAGTAGCTGTTGCCTGAGAAGGTTTCCATCCCTTGGGTTTCCATCCCGCGGGTGGGTTCCTCAACAGAGAAGCGGAGATAACAGAAACTACAAGGAGCACAGCCCCTACTATTAGGAAGGTCACCTGCAGCCCTTGGGTATTTATTAAGGCGCTCTGGAGAGGAGCAAACAACAGGGCGCTCAGACCAAAGCCCCCGACGACAATTCCCACTGCCAGACCCGGTTTATCCGGAAACCACTTCCTCGCCGCCGGAATGGCACAGGCATATCCCAAACCACACCCTGCTCCAGCTATGATTCCATAGGTAAAATACAGCCAGAAAGGAGTCCCAAACTGCGCAATAAACGAGGCCAGAATGAACCCTAAACCAAGTAAAATGCCTCCAACTATGGCGATCTTTCTTGGTCCCATTCTATCCTGAGCCCTTCCTGCAGGAATCATCATCAGGGCAAAA
>JAUXIO010000034.1 GCA_030620975.1 Dehalococcoidia bacterium
AGCCGCGCCTGTCTACCAATTCCAGCACTCCCCCGAATACAACATGGTCCTAAGCCATGCTCATCTGCCAATTCCGACACTTCCCCACACTTGTAAAAATTATATCTTCTAAAGCTGTAAGGCGCAACAATTCTCTAGCCTGTACAATACAAGCCAAGTTTACACTAAAGCTGGATTATGCTAGTATGCCAGCATAAGCTAATATTAGTATCCAGTTGAGGATAACACCATGCGCATAGAGCGACAAAGGTATACTGAACGCTTCGGCTCGGTAAGAATAAATGATGTGCAGAAGGTCCTAGAGCTTGACTCGGGGAGGAAAGTCGACTTACCTCTTAAAGAAGCCATAGCCGTGAGTAAAGTAGAAGAGGCAGTCATCAAAGACTTTGAGGAGAAGATGGCTATCATCATCCCCATTAAGAATGAAAAGCTTAAGCTCTTCGAAGGGGTAATCAGCGGAGTGCCTCATGATTGCCTAATAATAGTAGTTTCCAATAGCGAAAGAAAACAAGTCGATCGATTCAGAATGGAAAGAGACACCTTAAGCCAGTTTTGTCATTTTACCCAGCGCCAAGCTTTAATTATCCACCAAAAAGACCAAATTCTAGCCGAAGCTCTAGCCCAAGCTGATTACGCTGACATGCTGGATAAGGACGGCAAAGTAAAAGACGGCAAAAGCGAAGGAATGATAATCGGCATGCTGATGGCTGCGCTATCACAAAAGAAATATATTGGCTTTGTTGATGCCGACAACTATTTTCCGGGGGCAGTTTGGGAATATATCAAAAGCTATGCTGCCGGCTTCAGCATGGCCAAGTCTCCATATGCAATGGTCAGAATCCTGTGGCGATATAAACCCAAGATGTCGGGTGAAGTCTACTTCAATAAATGGGGACGAGTATCAGAGACAACAAATAAATGTCTAAATTCTCTGATTTCAATAAAGTCGGGATTTGAAACGGACATCGTAAAGACGGGCAATGCCGGCGAACACGCCATGAGCATGAAGCTGGCACAAATATTACCTTACGCCTCAGGCTATGCCGTCGAACCCCAAGAGTTGATATCCATATTTGAAGAATTTGGTGGCGCATTGCCTATGACCTATCAGACGGCAGCAAAGCACGGAGTAGAAATATTCCAAATAGAAAGCAGGAACCCCCATTTTCACGAGGAGAAGGGACTGTTTCATCTCCAAGATATGCTATTGCAGGGCCTCGCCAGCATCTACCACTCGCCACTTTGTGAGCCGCAGACCAAACAAAGGATTATTAAAGAACTGCTAGCCCAAGAAGCCCTTAAACCGGGTGAAAAGCCAGTCAAGCCCCACATTAATAGTGCACCTAGCAAGGAAAAGATAAGGAACTTTGCAAAGTTCATGGCAGACCGCCTAGACTCTTACTCGGCCCTAGAAAAAATTAGTTAGCTCTTTCCGCGGTCTACATTGTATGACATCGGCTCTCGTCAAGCTTCAACCACATGAACTCTTCATAAATACGGTAACTTACACCAACAACTTATTAAAAGTATGCTTAAAAAAAGAATTGAACAATGAACCACTGTGAAAAGCCAAAATTAATAGTCTTCGATATGGATGGCACCTTAATTGTTGGCCGATCCATTTTCAAGCTGGCTCAAAGATTCAACTTCACCGCAAAGTTAGAGCAGATAATGTCAATGGAAATTGCAGAATATCAAAAAACAAAACGCATCGCCGCACTCCTCAAAGGAATAAGCACGAAGGAAATTATTGATACCTTCAACCAAATCCCTCTTTCGCCGGGCACCGAAGTTACCTTACTTGAACTTAAGAGACAAGGGCACGCGCTAGCTATTATCAGTGACAGTTACACCATAATCGCCGAACAGTTAAGGAAAAGGCTAGGCTTTGACTATATTATAGCTAATGAACTCACTGTAAAGGACGGAGAGGTAAGTGGTGAAATAGAAATGCCCCTGAACTGGGCGAGCAACCAAACAAAGTGCCTGAAGCACTCGGTATGCAAGCTGAATGCCCTGATCAAGCTATCAGAACAAACAAAAATACCATTGAGCAGAACTATAGCCATTGGTGATAATACTGCTGACATATGTATGCTCAAGAGTGCTGGCTTAGGAGTAGCCTTCAACCCAAAAACTCCAGCCGTTGCCCAAAGTGCCAATGCTACGATAAACGAAGATATGACGCAACTGTTGGCGATTATGAAGGGTTTCCGTAATTAATCTGGAGTAAGTGGCGAACTTCTCATATGCGCCGATCTTTTAACTAACTCCGCCACATATTCAACGGCTTCTCGCTTTATACTTACTTCCGCCGCTATGTCTTCTGCTTCCATGTTCGTTTCCAATCCCAAAAGGATGAGGTCAAGTTTCTCATAAGGAATACCTATGGCAAACTCATCGGTGATACCTGGAATAATATCTGGACTGGGGGTCTTATTGATAATCCCCTCCGGAATCGGCAGGAACCTGGCAAGCTGTCTCACCTGTGTCTTGTACAGAAGTAGAAGAGGCATAATATCAGCAGCTCCATCAACACCATATTTTACAAAGAACCCGGTTAGAAACTCAGTCTTATTTGCCGTCCCAGCTACTAATAGATTCTTGCGCTCAGCGCGGGAATATGAAAGCACCATTCTCAGCCTGTGCTTCATTCTATAATACGCGTTGGCTCTCTTCAAAAGTTCAAAACTTGTTCCCTCAAGACCACTTAAAAGGGGGCTTTCACCGGTAAGTTTAGCGTAGAGCTTATAGCCCCCCTTAACCAGGGCGCCAGCTATCCCCTTTTGAGCTAAGAGAGACCTCGGTACATGGTCATAAATGCCCATCTCGTCCAGCATTGGCGTTAATTCTATTTTTTCCACTTCGATGCCTAATGTCTCAGCCAAGAGTTTGGCATCAGCCTCGCTGTCTCTACTGCTATCTCTCTCTGGCATAATGAGCCCCTTTACCTTACCAGCGCCAAGAGCAGCAACAGCCAGAGCCGCTACCACGCTGGAGTCCAAACCACCGCTTAAGCCAACGATTACGCCTTCCCTGCCAAACTTGTCCACGCTGGCTCTAATAAATTTTTCAAGCTTCTGGCTCAATATTTCTGCGTCTATCCGCAACTGCTCCGAAGTCAATACCTTCTCAGTCACCGTTACCTCAACCTAAAAAGACGTTCACATTATTCGCTATCGTCTATTTGCTGCTCACCATCACCGTAGAAGCCCAAACCAAGCAAGCCCGGACCTGTATGGGTGCCCAGCACCGGCCCCAGTTCAACAAGGGATAACTCAGCACAATTAAAGCGAGCACGAATAGCTTCCTCTAGTTTCAGAGCGCCCTCAAGTGCCCGAGTATGAACGACCGCACCATGAATAAAGGTGCTTCCCTCCATCCGCTTCCTCACAAGTTCTAGCATGCATTCTATGGCTTTATCTTCAGTTCTCACCTTAGCAAGAACTTTGACATCCCCACCCTTAAGAGCTAGGATTGGCTTAATCCTGAGCAGGCTGCCAGCCAAAGCTCTTGCACCTCCAATACGCCCTCCCTTCCGCAGATACTCCAAGCTACCAAGCACACCGAAGCAACTCATGCGAGCAACGAGTTGCTTAACCGTCGCCTTGATTTGTGCCAACCCCTGTCCTTCCTCAGCGGCACGTGCTGCGGCAAGAGCCACTAAGCCAAAACCATCAGAAAGCCAATCCACCACCTCAATCTCAGCCTGAGGAAATGCTTCCCTAGCTGCCAGAGCCGAGTTAATTGTCCCACTCAGCTTGCCTGAGATATGAATGGAGAAAATGGGGTGGCCGTCTTGTACCAGTTCGCTATATACCCTGATAAAATCGCTCACGGGGGGCTGTGAGGTAGTAGGCAGCCTGCTGGACTTTGCCAGCTTTTGGTAAAACTCTTCATTAGTGATATCTACCCCCTCTGCATAAGCTTCAGTTCCAAAGGTAACTCTAAGCGGCACAACGCGGATATCATATCTTTTGATTGTCTCCGAAAGCAGATAAGCTGTGCTATCAGTAACGATCTTAACTTTTTTAGAAGGCAACTTGTCTGTCTCTCCTCTCTGCAAATTCTTCTAAGCGGGGCTGAACTTGAATGTGAGCCGCACAGGACTCGAACCTGTAACCTGCTGATTAAGAGTCAGCTGCTCTACCAATTGAGCTAGCGGCCCGTTAACTCGCAAGTATATTACCATTGCCAAACGAGACGGTCAAACTAGTTTAGGATTGCTTAACGGCATGCTATAATAGAAGCCACCTCAAGTTTATGAGTGAGGAAGTGGAAAGGACTTTTGAGATCATTAACCATACCGCCGATGTTGGCATTATTGCCTATGGAGCCAACATTAAGCAGGCTTTCGCTAACGCCGCCTTGGCTCTATTTAGTTTGATAACAGAGCCCAAGGATATTGAAGAACGCCTCCAGCGCGATCTGGAAATAACTGCCGAAGATGAGCCGGCGCTGCTGGTAGAATGGCTGAACGAGCTCATCTACCTATTCGATGTTGAGTATATCCTCTTCAATAGATTTGAGATTGATAGCTTAACCAAAACTCAGCTTAAAGCCAGGTGTTACGGGGAAAAGATCAGACCGCAATGGCATAAGCTAAAAACGGGAGTCAAGGCAGCTACCTACCACATGCTGAAAATAGATAAAAATGGCGGTGGATATAAGATACGAGTGATCTTTGATATCTAGGAGGTGCGGAGGATGTCACAATGGGAGAAAAAACTCAACAAAATAGATGATTATCGGTGGGAAATCCCCAAAGATTATAAGCCAGGTATGCGAGTCCCCGGTCTCATTTATGCCAGTGAAGCTATGCTAAAGTCCATCTTGGAGGAGCAATCTCTGGAGCAAGTTGCCAATGTTGCTTTTCTCCCCGGCATAGTTCAGCATTCCCTGGCCATGCCCGATATTCACTCAGGCTATGGCTTTCCCATAGGTGGGGTAGCGGCAACCACCGTCAAAGACGGGGTAATCTCGCCGGGCGGTGTGGGCTATGACATTAACTGCGGTGTAAGGCTGCTACGCACCAACCTCACTGAAGAAGAAGTGAGGCCAAAAATTAAAGAACTCATCAACGAACTCTTTACCAATGTCCCATCGGGATTAGGCTCTGAAGGCAAAATACGAATAACCGAAAGGGAATTGGACAAGGTAATGATTAAGGGGGCACGCTGGGCAATAGAACACGGCTTTGGCTTTTCGGAAGACCTGGAAGTTACCGAGGAGGAAGGCTGCTTGGACGGAGCTAATCCAGAAAAAATAAGTACTAAAGCCAAGAAAAGGGGTATTCCCCAACTCGGAACTTTGGGTTCGGGAAACCACTTTCTAGAAGTGCAAGTAGTCAGTGAAATCTACGAGAGGGACATAGCCAAAGTCATGGGTATTGACCAAGTGGGACAAGTGCTGGTACTAATTCACACTGGCTCTCGCGGTTTTGGTCACCAGGTTTGTAGTGACCATTTAAGAATAATGGAGGTGGTAGTGCAAAAGAAATACGGTATCAGCCTTCCCGACCGCGAACTCGCCTGTGTCCCCATAAATTCAGAAGAGGGAAAAGACTATCTAGCAGCCATGGCCTGTGCCGCCAACTATGCTTGGACCAACCGCCAATGCATTACCCACTGGACCCGAGAGTCCTTCGTCAAAATTATGGGTAAAAGCCTTTCCGAGCTAGGCATGAAGCAGATTTACGACGTGGCACACAACATCGCCAAAATGGAAAAATATAGCGTGAATGATAAAGACCTCACTCTCTGCGTCCATCGCAAGGGGGCTACCAGAGCCTTTCCCGCCGGTCACAAGGACATACCACAAAGGTACAAGCGAGTGGGGCAACCAGTGCTTATTCCCGGCGACATGGGACGCTGCTCTTACATTGCCACAGGCACCGACAAAGCCATGAGGGAAAGCTTCGGTTCTACATGTCATGGTGCGGGAAGAGCACAAAGTCGCACCGCTGCCAGGCGCAGCCTCAGAGGCGCCGAGGTGGCCCGGGAATTAGAATCAAGGGGCATTACCGTCAAGACGGGAAGCATAAGCTCATTAGCTGAAGAAGCTTCACAAGCCTATAAAGATGTCACAGATGTAGTCGAAGTAGCTCACCAAGCCGGCATCTCCAGAAAGGTGGCCATGGCAGTTCCCATTGGAGTCATCAAAGGCTAACATACACCATGAAAGAAATACCGCTAAAGCTCCCAGCCCCAACCTTAAAGGGCAAAGTATCCGTAGAAGAAGCTATAGCAAAACGCAGGTCAATCAGAAAGTATAAGGCTGAGCCACTAACCCTCACCCAACTATCCCAAATACTCTGGTCAGCTCAAGGCATAACTGGTAGCCAGCAACTTCGGGCTGCTCCAAGTGCCGGAGCTACTTATCCCCTCGAGATTTTTATCCTAGCCGGCAAAGAAACCGCAGAAAAGCTAGAAGCTGGCGTCTACCATTATGACCTAGCCACTCATTCGTTGGTCAGGCAGCGATATGGCGACCTAAGGCGAGAATTAGCTAAAGCTGCTCTAGACCAAGGATTCTTGGCTACGGCACCAGTAGATATTGTTATCTGCGCCCTATATCAGAGAACTTGCCACAGATATGGCAGACGCGGCGAAAGATATACTCACATGGAGTTAGGCCATGTTGGAGAAAATATTCACCTCCAAGCTGTAGCTTTAGGATTAGGTGCGGTGATGGTCGGCGCTTTTGATGACGAAGAGGTAAGAAAAATTCTAAATGTAGAGGAGCAATTTAGACCTCTATATATAATACCTTTGGGTAAGCCAGCTTAATATCGAGTAGCTAACTTAAGCAGTTTTTGCCTCGTCAGCTCCCTTAAACAGCCAATATTCCATGCTATCAGCCAGGGCCAGCCAACTAGCCTCAATAATATTAGTTGAACTACCCACAGTTCGCCATTGCTCCCGACCATCGCTAGACTCAATAAGTACCCGCACTTGCGATGCCGTGCCTGTAGTTTCCTCAAGGATACGAACTTTATAATCAACGAGCCTAACCGCAGTCAAACTGGGATAAAATTCGAGCAAGGCTTTACGTAGAGCTTGATCAAGAGCATTTACCGGGCCGTTGCCTTCAGCAGCAGTGTGTACCATCCTATCACCCACCTTCACCTTAATGGTAGCCTCTGAGAGTGGTTCCTCTTGATTCCCGCTGCTCGGCAAGCGGCGGTGCCTCTCCACCACCACCATAAAGTCAATTAACTCAAAAGGTGGCTGGTAATTGGGCTGAGCGCGGTATAGCAATAAATCAAATGAAGCCTCTGCATTTTCATACTGAAAGCCGCGACTTTCCAGCAACTTAATCTGGTCCAATATGCCACGCACTTTCTCATCTTCAAGCGGCAGGGTTAATCCCCGCTCTTTAGCTTTATAGATAATATTCCCCTTACCCGATAGCTCAGAAATAACTACTCGAGGGCGGTTACCTACCAACTCCGGGTTAATATGCTGATAGCTTTCCTCCCACTTCATTAGACCAGCGACGTGAAGTCCAGCCTTGTGAGTAAAAGCATCACCGCCTACATAGGGAAGATGACTATCGAGAGCCAGATTGGCTATCTCAGCTACATAATGGGAAACTTCACTGAGCTTATTTAATTGCTCGTCGCCGATGCAGTTGATATTGAGTTTAAGCTTTAAGGCTGGAATCAGCGAACAAAGGTTAGCATTCCCACAGCGCTCACCATAACCATTAATGGTCCCCTGAACTTGAACGACACCAGCTTGAACTGCAGCCAGGGAATTAGCCACAGCAAGCTCAGCATCATTATGAGCATGAATGCCCAATGAGACTGCGCTCACCCCTTGAACAGCTTTGGCAGCTCCGACTACCTCCCCGGGTAAAGCACCACCATTGGTGTCGCAGAGGACTATGCAATCAACGCCAGCTTCAGAAGCAGAATTAACAACCTCAAGGGCATAGCCAGGATTTGCCTTATAACCATCAAAAAAATGCTCGGCATCGAAGAAAACCACAAGCCCCTTCTGCTTGAGGTAATCTATAGATTCGCTAATCATGCTCAAATTATTCTCCAAGGTAGTTTCCAGTACTTGAGTGACGTGCCTATCCCAACCCTTACCAACAATAGTAACTGCTTTGGTTTTAGCATTCAGTAAAGCTTTAAGACCCCCATCCTTACTTACCTTAGAATTAGCGCGCTTGGTACTACCAAAAGCAACCAAAACTGAATGGGTCAAATTCAAGTCATGTGCCTTTAAGAAGAACTCAGTATCTTTGGGATTGGAGCCAGGCCAGCCACCTTCAATGAAATGAATGCCCAACTCATCCAACTTCTGAGCAATCTTAAGCTTATCATTAACAGAGAAGGAAATGCCTTCCTGCTGGGCCCCATCTCGCAAAGTTGTATCGTAAAGTCGAACT
>JAUXIO010000068.1 GCA_030620975.1 Dehalococcoidia bacterium
GTAAAGTACGAGGAGGTGTATCTGAAAGCATACGAGGATGGCAGAGAAGCCAGAGCAGGTATCAGTGACTACTTCCGTTTCTACAACACCGAACGCCCCACCAAACCCATGGTTACCGGACACTGTCTGGGGGGGTACACATCAACCCCGATAGAATCAACTAGCAGAGGTATGGTAAAATCCTTAATATTGGATACCCTGGAGGCCAGCGGGACCCAATCTTAATATTGCTCTTATCTTGTCCTAACAATGGGGTCTACCTCAGTGATTATAATAGGTCTGTGGCTTGGAGGGTGTGATGATTTTAAGTGGTTTGTGGGAGACAAAAGGCAAGGAAAACTCAGCCATGGCACAGCCTTCGCCAAAGGTGAGCATACCTGTAATCCCCAGGGAATTTCTGGAGCGCCCCCGTCTACGCCAGCGATTTGATGCTGCACTATCCCGAACTGAGTCTGAAGTAATAGAACTATGGCCTGGCTCGCTGGGCGAGGTCTTTGCACTGAGGCTCGATGAAACTAGAAAACTCAGTCTAATGGCGGAGGTGCTAAATGAATTCGCCTAACCATGTGGCCGTGGTACCCGATGGGAACAGGCGCTGGGCAAAAAAGCATGGGCTGCATGTGACTGAAGGGCACCGTCGTGGGGCAGAAGCCATGCACGCCGTGGCGGAGCACCTTCGTAGCCGCCAAATAAAGTATCTGACCGTGTGGGGCTTCTCAACCGACAACTGGAAGCGCAATGATGATGAGGTTCACAACATCTTCGACCTTCTGGAGCTATGGATAAAGAAAGATATCCCCTGGATGCGCGAAAAAAATGTTAGGCTGAGGCATATCGGCCGATTTAAGGAGCTCCCCCAGAGTCTTCAGGGGGCAATCAGCCAGGCAGTAACCCTCACCAGTCACAATACCGGCATGACCCTCAATTTGGCCTTTAACTATACTGGTCGCGCGGAGATTATCGATGCCATGCGAGGCCTTATTGACAGTGGCGATCTCTTTTTACCTGAAGTGTGCCGGCCCGAGTTAGACGAAAAACTATTCAGCCGTTACCTCTACACGGACGGTATGCCTGATGTTGACCTGGTGATCCGCACCGCCGGTGAGTTTCGCCTCTCAAACTTCATGCTGTGGCAGACAGCCTATAGCGAATTGTTTTTCAGTGAAAGCCTCTGGCCAGACTTTGGCATTGAAGAGCTTGAGAAAGCACTAAATACCTATAGTGAAAGGAGGAGATACTTCGGAGGAGACTAGTTAATGTTTGACAGAATCAATCAAGCAATAAAAGCATTCTCGGCGAGAAAATTCGTCATCATCTTTTCGGAGAATGAGGGCGAAGCTGACCTGGCTATCCCTGCTCAGGAGATAACTGCTGAGGCAATCCTATTTGCTGCCAGGGTAGCTTCAGGGCTCCTCTGCTTGGCTTTACCCAAGGAGAGGCTTAAGGAGCTAGACATAAACTCCCTGCCATCCAAATATCGGGTGACTGATACCCCCTTTTACAGCCCAGTTGATGCTAAAGAGGTAGAACATTCAGGTATTTCACCGAAGGATAGAGCATTTACCATCAGAAAGGTAATTGACCCCAACACCAAGCCAGCCGATTTAGCCCGTCCTGGGCACGTTATGTTATTGGGGGCTGACGCTGATGGGTTGATTGGGCGAAATGGCCACACTGAGGCTGTGGTAGAGCTTTCCAAGCTAGCCGGCTTATATCCTGGTGGACTTTTGTGCGAGCTGGTAAGTGACACTGGGGATATGATGACCGCCAAGGAGTTGAAAGCCCTAGCCAAAAAATTTAACATACCAATTATAACCATAGGAGCTCTGGCAAAATTTGCAAGGGCTTTGCTTCCAAAGAGATTTGACAAGGAAGATTAGACAACATATCACTTGATTAAAAGCCTAGGGAGCCGATTCTTTCATCGGCAACTTAAAGGCTGAAAAAGGGGCGCAGCCAGCACTGTTTACCCTTTTGGTGGAGCTGGGGTGACAATAGGTAGAACTTTTGAGCTGGCTTTCAGCCTCAGCATTTGACCCCAGCACTCTTGCCGAAGGTGATTGTGGCAATAAAAGACTGGCGATGCAACCAATAGCCAACAGTTCGATGGAGTGTGCAGCGTTGTCCGTGAAATAGCGAGACCCAACGTGTCAGTCGA
>JAUXIO010000060.1 GCA_030620975.1 Dehalococcoidia bacterium
AGCCCGGTGGCGGGGGCTTCATAAAGAAAAAAACACAGGAGGCATAACGATGGGATTTCTTATTAAACCAGAACACATGTCTGAGGAATCAAAGAGAAAGATGCGAGAGCAAGCCATAAAAATGGCAAAGGAGATTCAAATGGAACAGACAGAACAGAAAGTTGGACTATTCTACAAGCGAGACAGGCTCGGGCAGAAACCGCCTGTACCATTCATGGCCGGGGTGAGGCCAGTGGAAACTCAAGAAGATGCTGAGGAACTATTCCTGATCACCAGCTCCACCGGGGGTCGGCTCCAAGTAAGCCGGGCTGACGCCGTTATCATCTGGGGAGCGCTGGGTGTTGCCCTGGGGAAAGAAGGTGAGTGATGGACTCTCAAAAGATACTCCAGTCATCTGAGCGCTTGGCTGAGGGTGAGAAGGAATACCAGCAGTCACAGGACCCGGTTTGGCTATCATTCATGCGTAAGGAGTCATCACTTTTACTCCGGCGGGTAGTGAAATTCTGGGTCAAGATACGGCTCCAGCATTGACATTAAAGGGGTAATCTGCTAACAATTGAAGGAGAGAGAAGATGGCCTATAAAACAGGACTTCTGGCAAAAGATATTAAAGAGGGACTCTATGCCCGGAGAAAACTAAATGGCGATCCTGATATTATCGCCACTGATGATCCGGAAATCCTGAAGGACATAATAGCCCAGGGCAAGGACGCCGAAGATATCTGTAGGCAAGAAGGAATGGATTGGCTTATTAAAAAGGTCTATAAAAGGGCAGGGGTTCCTTTAGAAAGCGAGGGGAATAGTGGCTAAAGAAGCCGAGGACATCAAAGAAACCATTGATAAGTGGCTATTTAGTGTTCCCAAGGTTAGTTGCTACCGGGAGCGTCTGAAAATCTTTGCCCCAACCTGCGATGATAAATGCCTCCCGGCTGTCTAGGAACTCATCGACAAGGTTAACACCTTATTCGGCGGCTCCACAATCTATGACCAGTGTACCGGCTGCTGGTTCGATGAGAAAAAAGAAGCGGTTCTCTGTGAACCGGTGAAGGTTATTGAGATTGGCCATAATTGCTCTTCCAAGGAAGACCTTACAGAGCTAATGGCAGCCATCACCGACTATGCAATCAAGACGGACCAGCACTCAATGTCAATTCAGAATGGCAGATTTTATATTACCAAGAGGCCGGAGCTGGTCAGAAAGTATGAAGAGCTGGTTAAGGAGTTGCCATGAGCGGTAAACTGGATGGTCTTCTGTCTGAAATTCCAGATCAAGCCGAGAACTACGCAAAGTTGAGTCGCCTCATCATAAAGGATGATTTTACCGGGGCTCGCGAACTTCTCAAGGATATCACCCTTCCCGAGTCAACAAAAACCCAGCTCGGGAATGCACTTGATAGCAACGACCCCTTTGTTATCAAGCAAACCTTTCAGGAACTTAGTATGAGAGTAGCCCAAGCAATGTGCTGGGGTTGCTGGGGAGAGTAAAATGAGCTTTTGCAACTACTTAAAAGAGATAGGCCAAGTCTGCAATACCTGTGTTGAGAACCATACCTCTGCCTGCCATATCAATATTGGCCTGCAGAAATATTATGAATGGTTCAAGCTCCCGGATACAATCCACATCATCCGCCATAAACAGGGGATCTCGGTCGAAACTGATATTGAGGTAACCTATAAGACGGATTTCCCCTATGGTGCCTATGCCGGCAAGGGTGCAGAGTTCGCCCTGGAATATACCAAGAAGGACGAAGAGGTAAAAGACTACCTGAAAGATAAGCTCCCGCCTAGCACCCAATTTCTTCGCTCTCACCAACATTACTCACCAGATATACATGACCCTGATATCGTCGCTATTCATATCCATGTCCACAAAGTAGTCCCGGACCTCGATGAGGCAAAGGTGACTGTTGATCAATTGGTCAAGGCTATAAAGCCGCGGGAAATTGAGACAGCAATCAAAGACTAATCCAGACCCCCCTTGACGGGTTATTAAAAAGCCCTTGACAGCGTTCTTAAAGTATGGTAGTCTTAATTCATGGCTAGATTTGATTGTCTCCGCAAATTAGAGCGAAATCGTTTACTCCTTGAGTATCATCAGTCTCATCCCGGGGCAAGTTTATCTGAGATAGGCCAGCTGTTCAAAATATCCCGCCAGCGGGTCTGGGAGATACTTCAGCGGAGCGATAAAGGAAGTAATAAACAGACAGCCGTGGTTTAGCTTACCACGGCTGCAGTCTGAATAAGGAGGATCGCACCACCCTATTTACATTCCCAGTTTACACTATGTGGGGTAATCTTGTCAAGAAAACACAAGATATGGTAGCGAAAAGAGTAATGACAACACAGACGCTCGGTAAGTATTCCCGGCATGGCTTCACCCTTGACCACTCTGATGACCATATTCTATTACTAAAGCATGAAGGTGAGGTGATAGCCCCATTCAGTGAGTAGGGGGCCACCCGGGAAAGTCTCCAGGATGAATGTATGAGGCACCTGGTATTTGAGCATCACTGGGAGGGAGATGGTAATGAGAGGGATTAAATTCAGGTATACTTGTGATAGGGGAAATGGGCATATCTTCTCCGAGGATTTTACGCTTAACGAAATTGAAAGGGGTGAAGCTTCCCATTGGATAGCAAAAAATCTCGTAGCTGAAGGTCAGTTACATAGACGGCAATACATAGAACAAAAGGACAAGAACAGGGTTGAGATATATGAGGGGGATATAGTTAAAAGGTTAAATATTAATCTTACCGTATATTGGCACGAGTTCACTGCTTGTTGGCGCATGACTGGGCGCACAGGTGTAACTAAAGGGGATATGGCTCTTATGTGCGAAGTCATCGGCAATATCTATGAGAATCCCGAATTAAAAGAGGATCGGTAAGCTTAAACATTCCT
>JAUXIO010000015.1 GCA_030620975.1 Dehalococcoidia bacterium
ATGGAGGTTAACATGTCGGATAAAGATGATGTTACTAAAATTGAAAAGGGATACCCTCCTCCTCCACCTCCACCTCCTCCTCCACCTCCACCTCCTCCGTCTCCTCCGCCTTTGAAGGAATCTGATAGCGGTGTCGTTCCACCTAAAAATCCTCCATCACCCAAATAAGAAGGATTGGTTGACTGTTAGTGAGTACAGCTTCAGGATGTCCTTTTGCCTCGCTCACTGAGTAACAAATAGCTAATCACGTAGATTTTGAGGGTAGGTTAAAAAAGAGGGTTTTGTAGCTAAAACAAGGATAGGCACAAGACATCAATTTAGCTTCAAAGGTAGTAGAAAACAAGTCTGTTGTATAACTTCTAAGCAGCGGGTCGTGGGTTCGAATCCCTCCAGGGACGCCACAATTCAACTTCTGTGCCCGCACGGGATCGTAATTACTCATCACTTAATGCCATTGTGCAGGGAAGATATTATTGTGTCGCTAACTTATCTATGTTATACTACCGTTTGATTTGCAAGGGGGGGGGCTTGACGGAACTTATTTCGATTAAGCAGCTTTTGGAAGCTGGGGCTCATTTTGGGCACCAGACAAGTCACTGGCATCCTCGCATGAAAAGCTATATCTTCACTCAGCGCAATGGTATCCATATTATTGATCTAGAACAGACTGTAGTAATGCTGGATAAAGCCTGTGCCTTCGTTAGGGATTTGATAGCCAGCGGTGGGAGCATTCTTTTTGTTGGCACCAAGAGACAGGCTCAGCAGGCGATAGAGGAGGAAGCTAATCGTTGTGGCATGTGTTATGTCAATCAAAGATGGGTTGGTGGGATGTTAACTAACTTTGCTACCATTCAATCTCGCGTTGATTATCTGGTTCGTCTTGAAGATGAAGTGGAGAGAGGCGAGCTTGATTACCTGCCAAAGAGGGGAAGAAAGAGGATTGAAGACAAGATCTCTCGCCTCAATCAACAGATGGGTGGCTTTAAGGAGATGACAACCCCTCCTGGAGCTCTTTTTATTGTTGACCCCGTTAAGGAAAAAATCGCTCTGGCTGAAGCCAGAAAGGTTGATATACCTGTGGTAGTTATTGTGGATACAAATTGTAATCCCGATGGGATTGATTATCCCATTCCCGCCAATGATGACGCTATTAAGGCAATCAAGCTCATGTGTGGGAAGATGGCTGATGCCGTGATTGAGGGCAAAGCAATACTGGAGAGTAGCGAAGCGGTAGTTGTCGAGGAACCTCCAGTAGAGGCGGAAGCAGTTGAATCAGCAGAGAGCTATGTCTTTACCCCTGAAGAGGAAGTTTAGGGGATTGTTATAAGTTAATTTGTTACCCTGGAGGCGAGATTGGAAGTTTCAGTGGCAATGGTAAGGGAACTGAGAGAAAACACCGGTGCTGGCGTTATGGAGTGCAAGAAAGCGCTAGTGGACACTCAGGGAAATATGGAGAAGGCAATTGAATTTTTAAGGCGGCGTGGGCTTGCCATTACTCAAAAGAAGGCAAATCGCCAGGCAACTCAAGGTGTAATTGAAGTTTATGTTCATCCTGGAGAGCAAATTGGGGCAATGGTAGAGGTGAATTGTGAAACTGATTTTGTAGCTCGTACCGATGAGTTTAGAGAGCTTGCTCATAATTTAGCTTTGCAGGTAGCTGCCATGTCTCCTCAGTTTGTTGCTCCTGAGGATGTTCCACCGGAAATGGATGCAGCTCCACCCGAGGCTTGTCTGCTGCTTCAACCGTTTATTAAGGATACCACTAAAGCTGTGGAAGATGTTATTACCGAGACGATAGCTAAGGTCAGGGAGAATGTCAAAGTACGGAGATTTGCTAGATTCGAATTAGGTCGCTGAAGGTCTTACTGTGGCTGAGGTTAAATACAGGCGTGTTCTGCTTAAACTGAGCGGCGAAGCCTTGATGGGAGAAAGGGACTTTGGCATTGATCCCTCAACTTTGACCAGTATAGCTCAGCAAGTTAAGCGGGTGATTGGAAAGGGTGTTGAGGTGGCTATTGTTGTTGGTGGTGGTAATTTCTGGCGGGGTAGCAGTGCTGAGATGGGAGGGATGGATAGAGTTGCGGCGGATTATGCCGGGATGTTAGCCACAGTAATCAATGCTCTAGCTTTCCAGGATGCTCTGGAGAGGGAGAAGGTTACTACTAGAACTCAATCAGCCATCACCATTCAAGCTGTGGCCGAACCTTATATCCGACGTCGAGCTATTCGTCATCTGGAAAAGGGGCGAGCAGTTATTTTTGCCGGTGGCACTGGAAATCCCTATATGACTACTGATACCGCGGCGGCATTGCGAGCCATTGAAATTGGAGCTGAAGTTCTTTTGGTGGCCAAAAGTGGTGTTGACGGCGTTTATGATGCTGACCCTCACAAAAATCGGCAAGCTAAAAAGTTTGATAGAATAAGTCACCGTGAAGCTCTGACTCGGCAGCTTGAAGTTATGGATACCACCGCCTTTTCCCTCTGCTATGAGAATAAACTTCCAATAATAGTCTTTGATCTTGAAGCTCGTGGAAGTATAGAACGCGCCATTTGCGGCGAGCCCATAGGAACTCTCGTCTTTAGCGAGGAGACAAATGATTGATGAAGTCCTTCTTGAGACGGATAGCAAAATGCAAAAAACCGTTGATGCCGTGGAGCGAGAATTAGCTATTATTCGCACCGGGCGTGCTATGTCAGCCTTGGTCGAATATATCAAGGTCGATTACCATGGTGTTCCAACTTCACTCAATCAATTGGCATCTATATCTGTGCCTGAAGCGAGGCTGCTCCTTATCCAGCCTTGGGATCGCACTTCAGTATCTAGTATTGAGAAAGCTATTCTTAAATCTGACCTTGGTCTTAGGCCTGTGAGTGATGCCAGTCTAATTCGCATAGCTATTCCCCCTCTTAGTGAGCAGCGACGTAAAGAGCTAATCAAGATAGTGCACAAGCGGCTGGAAGATGGGCGAATAGCCTTGAGAAACCTGAGGCGGCAAAGCATTCAAAAATTGAGAGAAATGGAGAAAAATAAGCAAATATCTCAAGATCAACTCAGCATCGCGGAGGAGCAACTTCAGAAAATCAGTGGTGGCTTTATTGAGAGAGTAGATAAGCTGGGCCAAGATAAAGAGACTGAGATAGAAGAATTTTGACCAAATATGTCTCACCGCATAAATTTGGAGTACTGCCCGCAGCATGTGGCCATCATTATGGATGGCAATGGTAGATGGGCAAGGCAGCATGGTTTACCCAGGTTGGCAGGGCATCGTGCCGGGGTACTAAATGGACGCCGCGTGATTGATGTTTTCTGTGAATACCAGGTAAGATACCTCACAGTTTATGCTTTCTCCACTGAGAATTGGAAGCGGTCGAGAAGTGAGATAGATGGTTTTTTTAAAATATTAGCTGGAAGAATTAGTCAGGATTCTCAGTTTCTCAACGAAAGAGGCGTTAAGGTTCGCCATTTGGGGAGACTTGATGGGCTGCCTGATGAGCTTCAAGAGAATACTAATAAGTTAATTGAACTTACCAAAGATAACACCGGGATGGTGCTCAGCATTGCTCTTAACTACGGGGGAAGGGTGGAGATTCTAGACGCAGTTCGTCGTTTCATTATCCAAGGTGTTCCAGCGCATGATGTAGACGAGACTTCGTTTAGCAGATACCTTTATACGAGTGGCATTCCTGATCCAGACCTCTTCATCCGTACTGGCGGTGAGATGCGCCTCAGTAATTTTCTGTTGTGGCAGGCTGCCTATGCTGAATTGTATTATACGCCCGTTTTGTGGCCTGACTTTGATAGGGTAGAGATTGAGAAAAGCCTGCTCAGTTACAGTCAGCGCCAGCGCCGTTTTGGTGGCCTAGAGCCTGGGGAATAGGGTATTGCTCAGGCAGAGAATTCTTAGTGCTGTCATCCTTCTACCTTGTGCTGCTGCTATTATCTGGTTTGGTAATCCGTGGTTTAGTCTCCTCATAGTTGCTGTAGCAATATTATGTGGCTATGAATTCTACCGCATGGTTACTCATTCCAATCAGCAGCCTCTTACCTACTTTGGATTATTCTGGGTGCTATTGCTTGTCTTAAGTCCCTACTGCCCGAATATTAATGTGGCTCCTGTGCTTATAACTCTGGCTGTAGTCTTACCTCTGGCTTGGTTTGTATACCGCCAATCTAAGGAAAAAGCTTTTAACAGTTGGGCGTGGACAGTAGCCGGTATCCTTTATGTGGGCTGGATGCTCAGCTACTGGGTCAAAATTGGGCTCTTTGATGAGGGCAGGAATTTAGTTCTTTTGGCTATTCTTACCACTATTGCCACCGATATAGGTGCCTTTTTTATAGGTAGAACCTGGGGTAAGCATCAACTAAGCCCGGTCATAAGTCCAAAAAAAACCTGGGAGGGAGCTATAGGTGGTTTCCTAAGTGCCATCTTGGTCTGTTCAATCTTTGGTATGCTTCTATTTTCATCCCTCGATTATTGGCAGATAGCACTTCTTGGCTGTCTTATAAGTATCTTTGCCCAGCTTGGTGATTTAGTCGAATCTTTGCTTAAGCGTAATGTGGGAGTCAAGGATTCGGGTAGGTTAATACCAGGGCATGGTGGTGTCCTGGACCGTATTGATAGCCATGTTTTTGTTGGTGTAGTAGTATACTATTACATAGTATGGATAGTGATGTAAAAAGATTAGCCATTTTGGGCTCGACCGGCTCTATAGGCCAGCAAACTTTAGAGATAGTTCGTAACTTCCCCGATAAATTTCAGGTAGTGGGATTGGCTGGGGGAAAGAACATTGACTTATTAACACAACAGGTCGCTGAATTTAGGCCGAAGCTGGTTTATTCGTCACTAAAAGCTAAATTGCCTGGCATGGAGAAGCAGCTAACTATAGAGGAAATGGTTAGCTGCTCTGAAATTGACCTCGCCGTAATAGCCACTTCGGGCAAGGCCGGTTTATATCCTACCTTGGCGGCTCTGAAAGCTGGCAAAAATATTGCTTTGGCTAATAAAGAGGTGCTGGTGATGGCAGGTGAAGTCGTCATTCATGAAGCCGAACGGCATCAAGTCCAAATTTTTCCTATTGATAGCGAGCACAGTGCCATCTGGCAGTGCCTCCAAGGGGAAGAGGCCAAAATAAGTCGACTGTTTTTGACCGCTTCTGGTGGACCCTTTCATCACTATACCCAGTCTCAATTAATGGGAGTGACAGTTGAAGAAACCCTTCGACATCCGATATGGAAGATGGGCAAGAAGGTTACCGTCGACTCAGCAACTCTTGTGAATAAAGGACTGGAGGTAATTGAAGCTCATTGGCTGTTCACGACCCCATTTGAAAGCATTGAAGTTCTAATTCATCCTCAGAGTATTATTCATTCCCTTGTGGAATTTATTGACGGCTCGCTCAAAGCCCAGCTTGGCTTCCCAGATATGCGTTTGCCTATTCAATATGCTCTTTCTTATCCTGAGCGCTTGCCTAATCCCGAGCTACCACATCTCAATTTACTTCAGACAGGTGCTTTGGAATTTGAGCCGGTGGATTATGACAGGTTCCCTTGCTTCAAGCTGGCATTGGACGCTGGTAAAGCGGGTGGAACTTATCCTGCAGTGCTTTGTGCTGCTGATGAGGTTGCGGTTAAGCTCTTTCTGGAGCACCGCATCAACTTTGTGGATATCGCCGGAGTAATCGAGGAGACTCTTAGCCGTCATCAGGGAATTATTAATCCTTCCTTGGATGAAATTCTGGCTGCTGATGATTGGGCGAGAGAAACGGCATTCCACGTTGCTTGTGAGCTTGACTGATGTTAATAACGATAGGCTCCTTTCTTGTTATATTGGTAGTACTCATATTCACTCACGAGCTGGGGCATTTCATTGCTGCCAAACTCTGTGGAGTAAAAGTAGAGGAATTTGGCATTGGTTTCCCACCGCGACTCTTTGGCATCAAGCGTGGTGAGACAGTATATTCTTTAAATGCCCTTCCCTTTGGTGGGTTTGTAAGGTTGCTGGGGGAAGAAGATCCAACTTCGCCCCGAAGTCTAGCTAGCAAAACTATTGCCACCAGGTTCTTAGTCCTCAGCGCCGGTTCATTGATGAATGTACTGCTTCCCATAGTCCTCTTCTCTCTGAGTTTTATGGTGCCGCACAATGTGGTGATTCAGGAAGCTCAAGTGCAGGAAGTGGCTTTGGGCTCACCGGCTGAAAGTGCTGGTATTGAACCCGGCGATATTATCCTGAAAGTAAATGACAGGCCGGTTAAAAATATTGGCGATGTTGGTTATTTTATCCGGCTCAATCTTGGTTCAGAAACAAGTATTTTGCTTCAGAAAGCTAATTTTACCCAAGAAGAAATAAGTGTAACTCCGAGGTGGAACCCGCCCTCGGGCGAGGGGGCGACGGGCATTGTTATCGCCGGGGCAAATAGCACTATAGTTCGCGAGTCCTATCCTTTTTGGGAAGCAATTCCTTTGGGAACACGCTATTGCGTGGAGGCTCTTGTCTTATTCCGAAATGAAGTGGTAACTTGGTTTGTTGGTCAGTCGTCTCTCCAAGTAGCTGGACCAATAGGTATCGCTCAGATAACTGGCGAAGTAGCTAGGGCAGGGCTGAGCCCGTTAATGGAACTTGCTGCTTTTATCAGTATAAATTTAGCCATAATTAATATGTTTCCCATTCCTGGTTTAGACGGAGGCAGACTTGCCTTTGTGATACTGGAGTGGTTTCGGCGGGGGAAACGGATATCGCCGAAAAGGGAGGCACTTGTTCACCTTATTGGTTTTGCAATATTGCTGCTGGTAATTTTCGTGATAAGTTATTACGATATTATACGCATTATCCAAGGGGAGAGTTTATTACCTTGATAACTCGTCGGATTTCTCGACCCATTAAAGTTGGCGGGGTGACTATTGGTGATGGTGCTCCTATCATAGTGCAATCTATGACTAAAACTGATACCCGTGATGTTCCTGCCACCATAGCTCAAATCAAGCAGCTTGAGGAGTGTGGCTGTGAAGTAGTAAGGGTAGCAGTTCCAAATAGCGAAGCGGCACAAGCTATTGCGGCAATAAAAAAGAATATTTCTATACCCCTAATTGTCGACATTCATTTTGATTACCGTCTTGCTTTAATTGCTTTAGATGCCGGTACTGATGGGCTGCGCTTGAATCCGGGCAATATTCGCAGTCCGGAGCAAATTGCCAAAATAGTTTATGCTGCCAGGGAGAGAGAAGTGCCTATTCGCATTGGAGTAAATGCGGGGAGTTTGCCATTGAGCTATAAGCCCAATCTTACATTGGCTGAGCGCATGGTCTCTATGGCGCTGGAGCAAGTTGAGTTATTAGAAAGTCAAGATTTCAATTTAATCAAGGTCTCTCTCAAAGCCTTTGATGTGCCAACTACCATTGAAGCTTATAAAATTATCGCGAAAAAGATGCCTTATCCTTTGCATCTGGGTATTACCGAAGCTGGTCTTTCCAGAGCTGGTAGCATTCGCAGTGCTGTAGGTATTGGTGTGCTTCTTTACCAAGGTATTGGTGATACCATACGCGTTTCTTTAAGTGCCCAACCCTGTGAGGAGATAGCCGCTGCTTATGAGATTCTGAAGAGCCTTGGTCTGCGCCAGCGAGGCCCCGTTTTGGTAAGTTGTCCTTCCTGTGGTCGAGCCGAATCTGATATTATTGCCTTAGCTGAAGCTGTAGGTAAGCGGCTTAAAAAAATAAGTAAGCCCATCAAAGTTGCCGTTATGGGTTGTGTAGTCAATGGTCCTGGTGAAGCCAGGGATGCCGATGTTGGCATTGCCTGTGGTAAAGGTAGAGGAGTTATTTTTAGGAAAGGTGAGGTAGTGCGCACCGTGAGCGAGGAAAACTTTCTAAGCGCTTTGGTGGGGGAGATAGAAAAGATATAGCTCTGAGATTGTCTACGAACCAAATTAAGGGCGCTTAGGGCTGTATTTTGGAGATTAAAAAGATGCGTTTTTCGAACCTTTTTGGTAAGACATTGCGGGAAGTGCCAGCGGAAGCTGATAGCCTGAGTCATCAGTTATTAATTAGAGCGGGAATGATTTACCAGGTGGCGGCTGGGGTTTATTCTCATTTACCTCTTGGCTGGCGGGTGCTCAAAAAAATTGGGCAAATAATTCGTGAGGAAATGGACAAAGCTGGGGGGCAGGAGTTAATGCTGCCAGTGCTTCAGCCTTTTGAATTGTGGCAGGAATCAGGTCGTCATCTTTCCTTTGGTAAATCTTTGTTTACTTTGAGTGACCGTAGGGAGCATAAGCTATGCCTTGGTCCTACGCATGAAGAAGTTATTACAGAGCTGGTTCACCATTATGTGCAGAGCTACCGAGATCTTCCCTTATTACTTTACCAAATACAGACCAAATTTCGTGATGAAGCTCGCCCCCGTGGTGGATTGTTGCGAGTTCGGGAATTTATTATGAAGGACCTCTACAGTTTTGATATTGACGAAGTGGGGTTAGATGAGAGTTATCAGAGAATGGTTCAGGCCTACAAGAATATATATGGCCGCTGTGGCTTATCCACGGTGTTAGTGGAAGCTGATAGTGGCGCTATAGGTGGCAAGGAGTCTCACGAGTTTATGTTTGTTACTGAAGCTGGTGAGGATGAAATTATTTACTGCTCAAACTGTGATTATGCTGCCAATGTGGAAAAAGCTCAGAGCGTTAAACCAAAGTTAGAAGTTGAAGCCCCATTATCTCTGGAGGAAGTATCAACACCGGGCATCAAGACCATAGAGGAAGTTGCCAATTTTATTGGCGTATCGCCAAGGTGCACCCTTAAAGCGGTATTTTGCATTGCTGACGGAGAGCTTACCTTCGCAGTCATTAGGGGTGACTTTGAAGTGAACGAGGTAAAACTGGCGAACTTGCTGAACTGCGTTGAATTTAGATTAGCTGCGGAAGCTGAGGTAGAAGAAGCTGGCTTAATAGCTGGTTCAGCTTCGCCTGTAGGTATAAAGAGGATTAAGACCGTCGCCGATGATTCTATAACCTTGGGTTCTAACTTTGTTGCCGGAGCTAATAAGGCAGATACTCACTTTAAGAATGTGAATTACCCTCGCGATTTTGAAGCCGATGTCGTTGCTGATATTGCCATTACTCGCCCCGGTGATGGTTGTCCCAAGTGTGGCAGTCAGCTTCTGGCCATGCATGGTATTGAAGTGGGTCACGTCTTCAAGTTAGGTACCTTTTTTAGCCGTAAGCTGGGTGCCTTTTTCCTGGATAAAAATGGCACATCTAAACCTATTGTTATGGGTTGCTATGGCATTGGGCTGGAACGCTTACTGGCGGCTACCGTAGAACAGAGTCATGATGATAAAGGTATCATCTGGCCAGTTTCAATTGCTCCCTATCAGGTTTATCTGTGCCCCCTGTATTTAGATAATCCCCAAGTTTCTTCACTCGCCGAAAAACTCTATGAAGACTTGCGGGAGGAGGGAGTTGAAGTACTTTTTGATGACCGCAATGAATCAGCCGGAGTGAAACTTAATGATGCTGATCTCCTGGGAATACCGCTTCGGATTATTCTAAGCCCACGAACTCTTAAAATACAGAGTGTTGAGGTAAAATGGCGCGCTGAAGAGCTGACTCAGCTCTTATCTCTGGAAAATGCTGCTAAAGAGGTCAAGCAATTAATAAATTTGAGGTTGGCTGAGCTGCTCTCGTCGCTGTAGCTAGAATCTTAGCTTCGCAAGCTGGCATCTAGCTTGTGATGCAGTTCGTCCAGAATCTGCTGCTGAGTTTGATTGACCTCTTCATCAGTTAGAGTATGCGAAGGTGATTGATAGATGAGCCTGAAGGCAAAAGACTTCTTGCCCAACGGCACCTGTTCGCCGCTATAGATATCAAAAAGAGTAACTTGGCTTACCAGCGGAGAATTTTGAATAATACCGCAGACTTGCTGATAAGTTACTTGCTCATTCACTACCAAAGCGATGTCTCTGGTTATACTTGGAAACCGCGGAATTGGCTGATACTTCTTGAACTTGGTTACTAGTGGTAATAATTTCTCTATATCAATTTCAATAAGGCAAGTAATGCCAGAAAGTTCGAAGGATTGTGATACCCCTGGATGTAACTCACCAATAACGCCCACTTTCTGACCATTGATAACTATGTTGGCTCTTTTCCCTGGATGTAGGCTTTCATCCTCGTCCATTTTAAAGCTTGCCTCCAGTCTTAATTGTTTGAGGAGGCTTTCTGCTATTCCCTTAGCGTTGAAGAAATCTGCGTGCTTTCGGTTACCTCGCCAAGATAATTCTAGCCAGGCACCATTAATTACAGCACAAAGCATCTCCTTCTCTTCAGGTAAATCTTTATCTCGGGGTAAAAACACCTTGCCAATCTCAAAAATTTTAAGGCTCGCCTCCCCATATTTCTGATTGCGGGAAAGGGTGGCTAGAATATTAGCTCGCAAAGTAGTGCGAAGGTGTTCTTGTTCCCAAGTCATAGGGTTAGCTACTCTTAGTGGTGTTGGTGTTGGAGAATGGAGTTCGGGAGAAAGTTTCTTTAGCATCTCAAGATTGGTTAGAGAGTAAGTAAGCACTTCTTGGAAGCCGCAACTGACTAGGATATCGCGAATTTTTTCTCTAAACTCAAGTTTTGGTGATGATTCGTACATTGGTAAAGGCGCACTCAACATGGTAGTGGGGACTTTGTCATAGCCGATGAGACGGGCTACTTCTTCTACAAGATCAGCACTGCAACTAATATCACTACGCCAGCAAGGCACAGCGACCGAAACTTGCGAGGCTAAATCAGTTTTCTCACACTCAAACCCCAAAAGTTCCAGTGTTTTTATTACGTCAGCTAATTTCACCTCCATTCCTAGAAGTCGTTTCATTTGGTTGGTAGATAGCAAAATGGGATTCCTGTCTAACCTTTTGGGATAGACATCGATTATCCCTTTAGCCGCATCACCCCCGGTTAGCTCTGTTATTAGTTGAGTGGCCCGCCTCAATGCTTCTGGCGGTAAGTCGGGACTGAGTCCTTTTTCAAAACGCAGAGAAGCTTCGCTGCGCAAGTTGAGCCTGTTGCATGCCTGGCGGATGGCAGCTTGATTGAAATTGGCTGACTCTATTAATATAGTGTTAGTCTCAGGAGTAACTTCCGTATCTAACCCACCCATGATGCCAGCAACAGCAATAGCCCTTTCTTTATCAGCGATGACCAGCATATCTTGGTTGAGAGCTCGTTCCACTCCATCTAAGGTAGCTATAACTTCGCTCTCGCTAGCTCGCCGCACGATAATTTGCCTGGCGGCAATCTTGTGGTAATCAAAGGCGTGAAGAGGCTGCCCATACTCCAGCATTACATAGTTGGTAACGTCAACAATATTGTTAATGGGGCGCATATCGCAAGCTGAAAGGCGTTGCTGCAGCCATTGGGGGGAAAGGGCTACTTTAACTCCAGTGATTAAACTGGCGCAATATCTGGGACACAAAACCGGCGCATCAATTTTGACCGAAAGGAAAGAGTCTATTGGGTTTTCTGGCTCGTCATAATGAACTTTGGGGAGATGCAGTGGTTGTTCATTAAGGGCGGCAACTTCTCTGGCGATGCCAATTATTGATAGGCAATCAGGTCGATTAGGGGTCACTTCCAAATCAAGAATTACATCGCCAAGGTAATCAACAAGGCGAATTCCCACGGGGGCTTCTTCTGATAAAATCATAATCCCCTCATGGCTGTCAGAAACTCCCAGCTCTTTCTCTGAGCAAAGCACGCCCTCAGAAGCGACACCGCGGATCTTGGTTGGTCGCAATGGGACGGTTTTGCCGGTATGGGCATCTATAAGCTGAGCACCTACATTAGCGAAGGGTGCTTTGTCGCCAGCCTTGAGATTGGGTGCTCCACAAACCACGGTAAGTTGCCGTTTGCCAAGGTCCACAGTAACTAGTTTCAGGCGATCAGCATTTGGGTGTTGCTTGATGGCTATTATTTTCCCAATTACTATGTTCTGCCAGCTACCGCCGGTAATCTGCGTTCCTTTAACCTCCATGCCAGCCATAGTCAATCTTTCAGCTAGCTCTCTTGGTGGCAAGGTTAGGTGAGTATAGTCACCAAGCCACTTAAGTGATATTTTCATAATTTCAATATCTGAATTATCTTAAAATTGCTTTAAGAACCTAAGGTCATTACTGTAGAAAAGACGGATATCATCAATGCCATAGCGGAGCATTGAAATACGCTCGACACCCATACCAAAGGCAAAGCCAGTATAAGTTTTGGGGTCAATATTGACACGTCTGAGAACACCTGGATGTACCATGCCCGCTCCCAGAATTTCAAGCCAGCCAGTATTGCCGCACAGTCGACAGCCGGCTCCGTCGCAGGCAGTACAATCGATAGCCAGTTCTACTCCGGGTTCAACGAAGGGAAAGTAGTCACAGCGAAAGCGCACCTTTCTCTTGTCACCAAAAAGGCGGCGGGTAAATTCAAAGAGGGTACCTTTTAAATCGGCCATGGTAATATGCTTGTCTACAGCCAGTCCCTCAATTTGATAAAGCATCCATTCGTGGGTGGCATCAGTTGCTTCATATCTATATACTCGTCCCGGAATAACTGCTCTTATTGGCGGAGGCGTTCTTTCCATCACCCTAATCTGCGCCGGTGAAGTGTGGGTGCGTAGGAGCATTGGTTTATCACCGTTCTCTGTCTCAAAATCTACCCACAAAGTGGCAAACATATCCCGCGCTGGGTGGCTCTTGGGGATGTTAAGCGCTTCAAAATTGTAATAGTCCCACTCCACATCAGGACCTTCAACAACTTGAAACCCCATATTGCCAAAAACGCTGCAGATTTCCCTGACCGTTTGTGTTGTTGGATGTAATCGCCCCGGGGATATGGAGTATCCGGGTAAAGTGATATCCAAAGCTTCCTGCTTTACAAGAGTGGCTATCTTGGCTTTCTCCAGGGTCTTTTTTTTCCGGGCCAGTTCTATTTCAAAAGTTGCTTTAATTTCGTTGGCTCGGGCTCCTATCTCTCGCCTTTCTTCCGCGGGTAGTGTTGCCAGAGAGCGTAGAATTTGTGTTAAACTACTTTTCTTACCCAAATAACGAGTTTGCCAAGTCCTAATTTCTTTAAGACCACTGACTTTATTTAGCTCATCAAGGGCTTTAGAGGCAAGCTCTCCAAGTTGCTTTAACATTGTTCCCTACATTAATTGTGGGTGAGAAAGGCGATTAACCTTCAGTTCTATCTGAAGCTGATGCTAGTAGCTTGGAAAAATTGGAAGGGTCGTTTACTGCCATTTCTGCTAGCATCTTGCGGTTAATTTCTATATCCGACTTCTTTAATATGCTTATAAGCTTGCTGTAGGAAGATCCATTGCCCCGGGCAGCAGCGTTAATTCGAGTAATCCACAGTCGCCTCATGTCACCTTTACGCTCTCGACGATGGCAATAGGCATAATCTAAAGCATGGAGCATAGATTCATGAGCACGCCGATACAAAGTATGCCTTGTAGCTCGATGTCCTTTAGTTAACTCCAGTACTTTCTTATGACGTCTTCGAGTGACTATTCCACCCTTTACTCGCGGCAAGAATTACCTCCTCCAGTTTAAGTTTTTAACCAGCTCGCCAAATTATTAAATGTTTATTTTATCCCATAGGGCAAAATTTTCTTTACTCGAGCTATGTCTGCAGAATGAATTGGCAGCATATCACCATAGAGACGTTTAACTCTGGCAGGTTTTTTCCGCCTGAGATGGCTTTTACCGCATTTGGCGCGCATAATTTTGCCGCTACTCGTTATATGGAAACGGCCTTGGGCCCCCTTATGGGTCTTAAGTTTTGGCATTTACTTCTATCTTTTCCTTAGCTTGTTTAGTGGAAGCCGGAGATAGAATTAGATTAATATTTCTTCCCTCCGCAACTGGGGGACTGCTTACCACCGCTACTTCCTTTAAGGGCTCCGCTACTTTCTGTAATACCTTCCAGCCTAAGGCAGGATGGGTAATTTCACGCCCCCTAAAAATCACGGAGATTTTTACCTTATCTCCCTCTCCCAGTAGTCTTTTTACCATCCTAATTTTTGCTTCTAGGTCAGCTTCACCAATTTTAACCCTTAAGCGCACTTCTTTAAGGAGACTAGTTTTCCGCGCTTTTCGTTCCTTTTTTGTCTGTTCGTATTTATACTTTCCGTAATCAAGGAGCCTGCATACCGGGGGATCTGCTGTGGCTGCTACCTCCACTAGATCAAGGTTAGATTCTTCCGCAAGCTGTAGTGCTTGCGGAAGTGGTAATATACCTAGCTGCTCTCCTCTTCCACCTATAACTCGAACCTCCTTAGCTTTAATTCGTCTATTAACTCGCAGCTCCTTAATTATGTCCTCATTCACCTCCTACCACATATACCTTTAGGCAAGAACTATACCATACAACTGAAGGGAGAATCAAAGTTTAAGCTTTAGTCTTCACAGCTGCTTTTATTCGTGCTTTAACTTGAGAGAGAGACTGTAGTCCCAAATCTTCGCCATTTCTCAAGCGAAGAGTAACTGCTGATGCGGCTAGTTCTTTATCGCCAATTATAAGCATATGGGGAATCTTCTCCAGTTCAGCCTCTCTTATTTTCAGATTCATCCTCACCGGGCGGTCATTAACCTGAGCCCGAATGTCACTTCTCCTGAGCTTGGTTCCTACCTGATAAGCGTAGTCAAGATGGCGGTCAGCTATCGGGATTATTATTGCCTGAACTGGGGATAACCACACTGGGAAAGCACCTTTATAGTGTTCAATAAGGCAGGCGAAAAACCGTTCCATGCTCCCTAGTACCGTGCGATGTATCATTGTCACCGGGTGCTCTAGGCCGTCATCGCCAATGTAGAATACGTGGAAGCGTTGGGGTAAGTTAAAGTCAACCTGGATGGTTGGGCCTTGCCAGGCTCTACCTAAGGCATCCTTAAGCTTAATATCAATTTTGGGCCCGTAAAAAACTCCTTCCCCGGGGTCGATGCTGTAGTTAAGTTTGAGGTGCTCTAGCACTTGCCTTAAAGCATTGGTGGCCTCTTCCCAGATTTCAGTAGTGCCAGCGTATTTCTCTGGGCGAGTGGAGAGAAGTAATTCATATTCCTCGAAACCGAAAGAGGTCATCATAAATTGAGCTAACTTTAAGACTTCAGTCACCTCAGCTTCAATTTGGTCAGGGCGGCAGAAAATGTGGGCATCATCTTGAGTAAAACCTCGCACCCTGGCCAGGCCATGTAATACGCCGGAGCGCTCATAACGATATACCGTGCCCAATTCAGCATAGCGTAAAGGTAGATCGCGATAACTGCGCAATTGAGTCTTATAAATCAAAATATGCCCTAGACAATTCATTGGTTTAATTATATATTCCTGTCCCTCGACACCTATTGGTGAATATAAATAGTCGCGGTAGAAATCCCAGTGCCCACTGGTTTTCCATAAGTCTAATTTAGCAATGTGTGGAGTATAGACAATATCATAGCCACGCTTGCGATGCTGTTCTTTCCAGAATTCTTCGATGGTCTCTCTTATCAGGGCGCCTTTTGGATGCCAGTGGACTAGCCCGGGGCCAGCTTCATCGTGAATGCTAAAGAGGTCAAGCTCTTTACCTAACTTTCGGTGGTCTCGTTTACCAACCTCGGCTTGCTGAGCTAAATAGTTTTCAAGTTCCGCTTTGGTCTCAAAGGCGGTACCATAAATTCTTTGCAACATGGGTTGTTTCTCATCCCCGCGCCAGTAAGCCCCGGCAATTCGGGTAAGCTTAAAGGCTTTAATCTCGCCGGTAGAGCGCAGATGGGGGCCGCGGCACAGGTCATTGAAAGTTCCCTGCTTATAGGTAGTTACCTTTTTATCTGGAAGCTCTGCTATGAGCTCTAGTTTATAGGGTTGATCGGCAAAGAGCTCTCTGGCCTTTTCTTTACCTACCATTTCTTTGATAAATGGCAAGTTGGCAGCGATGATTTCTGTCATTTTGGCTTCGATTATTGGCAGGTCATCAGGCACTAAGGGGCGAGGTAATTCAAAGTCATAATAAAAACCATCCTCAATAACTGGTCCGATGCCAAATTTAGCTTCGGGGGATAGAGACTGGACTGTTTGAGCCATAACGTGAGCGGCTGAATGGCGCATTCTATCTAGCCTCTCACTTTTGCTAACTGCAGCCATCTGTTACTCCTATTTAGCCAAAGCGAAAGCCTCTCACTACGCTTGGTGAGAGGCTGCCACTCTAAAATAATTCCTCATTAATTTGAAATCTAATGCCTTCCGATGGCGCCCACTTCTTAATTTTAAAAATGGGCGATACTGGACTTGAACCAGTGACCTCTGCGATGTCAACGCAGCGCTCTAACCACTGAGCTAACCGCCCTTAACCTACATTGAATTTTAGCAGATTCATTCAACTGTGGTCAAGCTAGGGCGCCTCAAGCCCTTTAATCAATATTTGATGTTAGTTTGAATCTGAGTCGGAATGAGTCCAAAGGCAGAGGGGAATAAGTTAGTGAAGTGGAGGGATGCTACTTCCTGCCACGCAGCCTTGTATTACCTACTATGGTGGTTTGTACAATTTCGCCACAATTGGGGCAGGCAACCTCTATGGTAACAGGCCGCCGCATTACCTGCTCTATAAGAGCTGTAACTGTCGAATCAATGTTATCTAGGCGCTCATCTAGCATTTTTATGCGTTTGGCTAGTTGCTCTATATTTGGCTCTTCAGTTCTTAGCACTTTGGGTTCTGCGGGCAAATCACCTACTCCTTTGCTCTCAAGGCCGGCTCTTACCGGCGTTTAATCAAGAACCTGAAGTTATGTCAAAAGTTATATACTGCTAAGACTAAAGAGAGAGACTTCAGCTAACCCCCCCCAAACACTGACAGAATTGAGATTGCCTTCTGCCGATTACAAGCCTTTCTCAACAACGCCCATTCTTTCCAGTTCAGCCTTATCTGATTGTATTAGCTTATCTATTCGTTCGCTGATAGTGTGCTCAAGGTATTTGCGAAAGGCTTCTTGGGCTGCCGGTGAGGATTTTACCGCTTCTTTGGCGCACTGCCATTCTTCAGCGAGCAGTGTATCCACTTGGTCAGGACTTAGAGGAAATTCTTTTTCCGAAAGTTGCTCCACGCGAGTCAGGACTCTGTTGGTAATGGCTCTCTTTAGACGGTCGAAGGAGAGTAGCTCTTCCCAAGAGTAAGGTGCAGACGCAGATTTTCCAGTTACCACTTTTACCTCTCTAATATATCTATATTCAGTTTTAGCTATCATATGCTCAATTAAACTTGTCTGTCAAGGCTTTGCGCGCTTACCATATCTCTTTAGGGTATATTGATTTGCTCTGGTAAGAAACATATACTGTTTAAAAAAGGAAGGAGGTATTCTAGAATGCCGGAAGTAGAGGTTGGTAAAGTGAGTGATTTTTTTGCTAAACCCGTGGTGGCTGGTATTCAGTTGACTGGCACTTTAAGGGTGGGTGACAGGATCCATATCAAAGGTCATACTACGGACTTGGAATTGATTGTGGAATCAATACAAATTGAGCGAGTCGATATTATCGAAGGCAAACCTGGCGATGCTATTGGTATCAAAGTTCCCGACCGCGTAAGGCCTGGTGATGCAGTTTATAAAGTTGCCGAGTGATTGCTCAGCTTTCAATAAGCTTGGTTAAATTTGCCATTTCGATGGCATTGACTGCTGCTGCAAAGCCTCTATTGCCTTGCTTGGTTCCGGCTCTCTCGATAGCTTGTTCTAAAGTATCAGCGGTAATTATGCCCTGAATTACTGGTACCCCGGTATCGAGGCTTACCCGTGAGATTCCTCTGTTCGCCTCAGCAGCTACATAGTCAAAGTGAGGAGTTCCTCCCCGAATTACTGCCCCCAAGCAAACAACCCCATTATATTTTCCAGTTAATGCCAGTTTCTTAGCAATTAAGGGAATCTCTAAGCAACCTGGTGTCCAGGCAATATCAACATCTTGTTCATTCACGCCATGACGTAGGAAAGCGTCTTTTGCTCCTTCAAGTAACCTGGTAGTTATTAATTCATTAAAACGGGAAATAACTATGGCGAACTTAAAGTCTTTACCCAGTAGCAGTCCTTCGTAGTGCTTAGCCATTATTGGTTACCCCCTTTATATTAATCCCTCTGACTGGGCTGTTCATCGTTTATTTCTAAAAGGTGCCCCAGCTTCTTCTTCTTAGTTTCTAAGTACTGAAGATTGTAAGGATTTGGCTTAGTTATCAAGGGTATGGTCTCCACTATTTGAAGTCCATAGCTTTCTAGTCCAATTACCTTCTTGGGATTGTTAGTGAGTAATCGAATTTTATGTAAACCTAAATCAGCTAAAATTTGGGCGCCAATTCCATAATCTCTAAGGTCGGGGGCGAAGCCCAAAGCTACGTTGGCTTCTACGGTATCCAGCCCCAGGTCTTGGAGAGCATAAGCACGAAGTTTATTATGGAAACCAATCCCCCTTCCTTCTTGCCTCATGTATAGGAAAACTCCGCGTCCTTCGTTAGCAATAAGTTGCATTGCTAAAGAGATCTGGTCACCGCAGTCGCAGCGCAAACTTCTGAAAACATCGCCGGTAAGGCACTCACTATGGACTCGTACTAGTACTGGCCCACCATCCAGTATATCACCTTTGATTAAGGCAACATGTTCATTAGGATCGACAGTGCTCTTGTAGGCAACAACTATAAAATCGCCGTATTTCGTTGGCAATTTGGCTTCAGTCACCCTTTGTACTAGCTTTTCATGACGATGGCGGTAAGCAATCAAATCGGCAATAGTTATAATTCTAATGCCGTGCTTGGATGCCATAACTTCAAGCTGAGGCAGCCGAGCCATAGTGCCATCTTCGTTCATAATCTCGCAGATAACTCCAGCGGGGTAGAGCCCAGCTAATCTAGCTAAATCAACAATGGCTTCAGTGTGCCCGGCTCGCACTAACACTCCACCTTCTCTGGCTCGAATGGGAAATGTATGCCCTGGGCGCACTATATCTTCAGGTTTAGTATGCGGATCGAGTACTGCCTTTATTGTTGCCGCTCTATCATGGGCAGAAATACCCGTAGTCACACCGTGCTTGGCTTCGATAGATATAGCGAAGGCAGTAGAGAATTCCGAGGTATTGTCTTGAACCATTAATGGGATTTTTAATTCATCTAGTCTATGACCTATAATGGCAAGACAGATTAATCCTCGAGCTTCCTTTGCCATGAAGTTTATCGCCTCTGGGGTGGCCTTTCCCCCAGCCATTCCCAAATCACCCTCATTCTCCCGATTCTCATCATCAACAATGATGAGAAATTTGCCGTTTTTAATGTCTTCAATTGCCTCGGAAATGCTATCTAGGTCCATCTGTCCTTACTCTTTCAATAAAGCCGTATTCTTTAAGGAAAGTGGATGTGAAGCCTCGGTGGCCTTGCTGGCTGAGCCGCTCTATATGCTTGGCCATAATATCCACTTCTAAGTTAATCACATCACCAGGTTTTTTGCTACCCAGTGTGGTGTGCTGTCGAGTGTAAGTTACTAGAGATGCGGAGAAGGAAAAATCATCATAATCAATGATAGTAAGACTAACACCATCAACGGCGATAAATCCCCTGTCTACTATATAGCGTGTTAATTCCGATGGTATGGAGAATCTAGCGATAACCGCCTTCTCTCTTTCAGGGGTATAAGACACTATTTTCCCGGTACCATCTACATGTCCGAGGACTAAGTGTCCCCCAAAGCGCTCACCGGCCACGATTGCCCTTTCTAAATTCACTCGGTCACCATAGTGGAACCTACCTAGATTAGTATGTCGCAATGTCTCAGGCATAACGTCAGCAGAAAAGGTATCAATGTCCACCGAGGTGAGAGTTAAGCAAGCTCCATTGACGGCAATGCTTTCCCCTACTTTAATACCGTCAAGTACCTTTTTAGCCCTGATGACCAGATGGTTTGAGGTCGCTTCTTTAACTGTACCAATTTCTTCAATTATCCCGGTAAACATCCTGTTTCCTATTTTGTATATCCGCTAATTAATATCGTATTATCAAATTTTTCTACCTTAATTCGATTGAGTTGGAGAGCTTCAGCAACTTTGCTAACTCCCTTACCGCCCACCACAGTTTTAGCCTCATCACCTCCGATGATTATCGGAGAAACGAAGGCTAATACCTTGTCTACTAGACCCTGGTCAAAAAGTGAGCCGAGAAGGGCGCCTCCCCCCTCTACTAGAATGCTGGTGACCTTTCGTCTTCCAAGCATCCGCAATAGCTCTTCTAAATCTACAAGGCCTTCCTTTGTTGGTAATTGTACTGTTTCGGCACCAACTTTACCGAGGTCGTCCACCTTTTGAATATTAAGTGAATCGCTCGCGGCGATTAGGACATTCCCAGGTTCTTTAAAAATTTGAGCAGTTAACGGTACTCGTCCTTTACCATCAACAATTACTCGCAAAGGCTGCAATTTCATCTTGCCGCCTTTGCCGCTGCTGCTCCTGGCAGTGAGCTTAGGATTATCAATCATCACGGTATTTATTCCCACCATAATGGCGTCAACGGTATGGCGCAGGTTGTGAATGTATTTTCTTGCCTCATCGCTGCTAATCCATTTAGAATCACCGCTTTTGGTGGCAAGCTTGCCATCGAGGCTCATGGCAAATTTAGCGATAACAAATGGCAGGCCGGTGGTAATGAACTTAATATAAGCCTCGTTTAGCTCATAGGCACCTTGCTCACACTCGCCGAGGTAGATTTTAACTCCGGCCTTTTCTAACTCCTTTACTCCCTGTCCTGAGACCAGCGGATTGGGATCAAGTATCGCTATGTGAACCTTGGAGATACCGGCGTCAATGATGGTTTTGGTGCAGGGTGGAGTATACCCATAGTGGCAGCAGGGCTCCAAAGTAACATACATTGTGGCGCCTCGTGCCTTTGCTCCAGCTTGTGAAAGTGCCATTACTTCAGCATGCGTGGAGCCGGGTGGCTGTGTATATCCAAGCCCAATAATGTCTTCTTCTTTAACGATTACTGCTCCCACCGCCGGGTTTGGACTGGTATATCCCAGTGCCAGCTTGGCTAGAGATAAAGCACACTCCATAAAATTTGTAGCTTGAGCTAGCACTTTAAGATTTCCTCAAAAAGTCCTCATAGTATTTACTGGCAGTGGGTTCAGTTTGCCCTTGATATCTGCTACCCAATTCCGTTGACCCATAGGGCTTGTCTACGGCAGAGGTTAAACGAAGGAAGGAAATTTGTCCAATCTTCATTTCATAATAAAGGGTAATTGGTAATCTGACAACATTAGATAGTTCAAGGGTGAGATGTCCTTGCCATCCCGGGTCAACATAGCCAGCGGTAGAATGGATCAAGAGTCCCATTCTTCCCAGGGAACTTTTACCTTCAAGCCGACCAACTATATCATCGGGTAGCGTGATCGACTCAAGAGTGCTGGCGAGGACAAATTCTCCGGGGTTGAGGAAAAGGGGACTATCGCTGTTGACCTCTACTACTTCAGTCAAGTCATCCATATTTTGCTTGACATCAATGTAAAAGGGATAGCCTCGCCTTTTGAAAACGAGAAGTTTTTTATCTAGACGAACATCAATGCTCGCCGGCTGGATGCAACTTGGATCTAGGGGCTCAATGATGAGTCTCCCCTTAGCAATTTCCTCCTTGATTGTCCGGTCGCTAAGTACCATACCTCTAATTTGTCATTGTAGCACCAAGCTTGTGCAGCCTGCAAACAACCTACTCTTTAGTTAAGAGCTAGAACAAGGAACTCATATAGAATATAATAGGTTAAATTAAATGAAAGCCCTTCGTGAAATCATAATAACTGTACTCCTTGCTCTGCTTATATTTGGTCTCCTTCAGGTTACAATACAAGCTTATACCGTGAGATACTCGTGCATGTTGCCAAATATTCGAGATGGTGAATGGATTGTGGTAAATAAGGCTGCTTATTTTTTTGGCTCTCCTCAGCGAGGAGAAGTCATTGTCTTCCAGTCACCGAATAATCCCGAAGATGAGCTAATTAAGCGAGTTATTGCCCTGCCTGGAGATAGCGTGGAGGTTAAGGATGGCAAAGTCTTTGTCAATGGCATCGCGCTGGTGGAACACTACATTCTAGAGCTGCCAAAGTATACCTACTCGCGCGAAGAGGTCTTGCCCAATAACTATTTTGTTCTTGGTGATAATCGCAACAATAGCCTTGACTCTCATTATGGTTGGACGGTTCCCCGCGATAATATTACCGGCAGAGCCTGGTTCACTTATTGGCCACCATCGGAGTGGGGATTGATAAAGCGCTACGCTTCACAAATAGCCGAGTCGGGACGGGAAGCCAATGTTATGGTTTGGGAAATATTATGTCTAGTGAAGTAATGGAGATCTTCAAAGAAGCCGGAGCGGTGATGGAAGGGCATTTCTTACTCAGCTCTGGGCTGCATTCATCAATATATTGGGAAAAATTTAAAGTCTTGCAGCACCCGCACTATACTGAAAAACTTTGCCGAATTATTGTTGAGCACTTTAAGGGGAAGGAGATTCAAGTAGTTGTGGGCCCGACCACTGGCGGTATCATTCTGGCTTTTGAAGTCGCCCGGCAGCTTGGGGTAAGGGGCATCTTTGCCGAGAAGGAGGACGAGCGGAGGGTTTTACGACGCGGCTTCGCCATTACTTCTAATGAACGCGCCCTAATTGTTGATGACATACTGACTACAGGTGACTCCATTAGGCGAATAATAGACATTATTAACAAGATGGGCGCTATTGCTATTGGGGTTGGTGTGCTTGTTGACCGCAGTCAGGGAGAGATAGATTTCGGTATTCCTCTCTTTAGCTGCGTTAAGGTTGCTGCTCCAGCTTACCTTCCGAAACAGTGTCCTCTTTGTGCTGCTGGCATCCCCCTGGTTAGGCCTGGTGGATAGAGTTCAATCCAGCTCAGTTGACACTAGGTAGTGGAAAACTTAAAATACTTCGAGGCCGAGGTAGCTCAGTTGGTAGAGCAGCGGACTGAAAATCCGCGTGTCAGCAGTTCGATTCTGCTCCTCGGCACATCATCGTTTGGAAAGAAGCCGAAGTGGCGGAATGGTAGACGCGGCAGTCTCAAAAACTGTTGGGAGGCAACTCTCATGTCGGTTCGAATCCGACCTTCGGCACCAGATACAGTAATGCCGAGTTGTGTAGCGGTAGCACGGGGGACTTTGGATCCCTTAGCCCAGGTTCGAATCCTGGCTCGGCAGCACGTTCCCCGATAGCTCAATGGTAGAGCGAGCGGCTGTTAACCGCTAGGTTGTAGGTTCGAATCCTACTCGGGGAGCCATACAGAGTAAAAACAAGAACTTTCTCAAGGACCTTTGCGTTTGTCTAAATCGTGGTGGAATTTTGCACACCCTATCATAATTGCTAATTACACAATTCAAGCGTTTGTTGCCCTACACTTTGGTGACCTCTATGCATCTCGCAGGGTTCCACGCGGCGATTAAGAGTGGGTTACGCGCTCGGGCTTACGACCCGCCCAACAAACAGAATGGCACCTGTCTCTATGTCGTGAATCAGAAAGACAAAGGGGCGATCAGCGGTAACCTCAACAATCTCCCCCGGTGGCATAGCCCTCGGCATCACTACTGCAGTGGCAGCTGCCGCTTCTGTACCTGCTTCGTCGACAGAAACGAATGCTTTGTGAATCACATCTGCTATGAAGAGGTCGCGGTTGCCCGTCATGCCTGAGAAGTCCGCACCTCCCAAGAAGGCAACTGGCATACCCATCGCTGCGAGAGTCTCCCTTAGACTAAAGTCCGATTCGAATTCAAATTTCGGCATTGTCAGGGCGACTCGCTTGTGCTCCAGTCCCTTAACAATTCTATCCACCCGTTGGGAATCCAGCGATCCTTCAAACGCCTCGAATTGGCCAGCCTGGGGAAGCAGGATCACCATCGAGAGTTCACGACCGTCATATGGCAGTTCGACCGCCTGATATTCATCACCATCAGCATAGCCGAACATCTCCGTCTGCTTCATCATCGGCACCGTAACCTCTCCTCCGTCAAGCAAATAGAATGGGCCATCATCTGTCATATCCTCACTGAAGGGATTCTGCCAGGCCGCATTGAAGTAAATGGCGTTGGTAAGGACAAGCCTGGTGAGTGTATCAATGAGACCTTGAGGAATCAGGTCCTCAATCCGACCCTCTGTCTGGTCACTGACCCAGTTGTTGATGGTGATGCGAGACTCTTCCGGTGCGTTGGCGAAATCGAGGATTCTGAGCCCGGCACCGTAATTCTCAGCCAGGACATCGAGAAACCCGGAGAGGAACTTATAGCCCTCTTGACCCCAGATGGCATTGACGATATTCAGCCGGAAGCCCTCTCCATCCTCGCCTTTGGCGCCTTTACCCCGCTGACTGAGTTCGATATCCACGCTATTGAATGCCGGATGCAGGCGGTCTTGAGGGAGGATGAAGTGGAGAGTATCGGCCACCTGCTGTGCGGTTTCACCCCGAGCACCGGCGTATGTCATTGCAAGAGCCAGCGAGATGCTGTAGGGTGAGTAGAAGAGATTGCCATCTGCCTCTCTGAGTGCCTGATACAGGTCAAAAGCGAAGGTGCTATTTCCGTCGACCAGAGTTACCAGGTCGGCTTCATTCACATCTGGCGAAGTCACCCGCTGCTTGTCTGATCTAATTATCTCACCGGCTGCTGGTTGAGCACAGGCCACCAAGCCCAACAGGACGACTGCCATTAGTGCCCATAGACATACCTTCTTCACTTCAGTCACCTCCAACTGCTATTCGTGATACCCCATTTACAAGTATAACGAAGGAATTTGATTTTAGTTAGCATCTTCTCCATAACTATTAAAGCACGGTAATAATTCTGGTTCCCTCAATCAGATCTATCAAGCCGTAGTTATGTAACATTCTGGACAATTGTTATGTCTTCGGGCTTTGCGAAGTGCAGAAGCATTTAAACCTCCCGCACAGCCTATATTAAGCGAGGCGAATTACGGTGTTAAGAAGATCAAGGCTCTATTATCGGATGACAAAGGGTACAACAATAGCTATCAGCCCCGTGAAAACGACCGCGAGAATGAAGAGATTGTATCTAGTATTGTAGTTGCTCAAAAGAGATACATCATAATACCCTTCTACGCCCTGATCTTTGTACATCTTCAGCAGCCCATTTATCAACTTTGATCTTGTTTGCTTTCCTTTTAGCAACCCAAATATTACGACGAGATTGACCACTATCAATAGACAAACAAACATGAACATCACGATCGTTGTAGTAACACTCTCATCCCCAGCAGCGATTATAGAATTGGTAGCGAGAATCACTAGATTAAGAAGAATGGCAGTGACGATAAAAATCGTGTCCGTACGTGTATTCTGCTGGAGCTCTGTAATAATATGCTCGTGAACTCGCTCAATCATGTGCCCTCCTTATAATTTGGAATCATCTTAAAGCTCGGGGTGCCTAATAATGCTCTCGGCTTGTTGAATTCTAGAGTCTGCCTACGTAGCTGTCAAGGTTGCTGTACGCCTTTCGGATCCATGGGGTGAGTGAAAAACCGAGGCCTCCGCCTCCGAGGCACTACACATTGCGCCCTAGTATTCAGGTTTCATCTCCCGGGTTTGTGACGTGTAAAGCACTTGTCCGACCAAGGTGGGGCACAAAGCCGTGTCATTTGCTATTGCCTCTGTACGATAGATAGAAACATTCCCTTCATACCTGAACCTTCATCTCAGTAAAGAACGGGATGTGAGATTTATGCCTTGTCGACTTATTCTTTATTTTACCGGGGGCAGATGCCAGAGGCGTTCTGCATTACTATGGGCAAAGGCATGCGCAACTTCTAGAGGCAATTCTGTCATTGCTTTTCGCCAAACCGTGATCTGGGACAGATAAAACCTATCCCAATCCCAGGACCAGACCATATCAAACCCCAGAATAAATCGATCTGGATGCTCGATCATTAGCTCCCTCCAATCCGTTGAAAGATAGTCGCCATCGAACATGTTAGTCCAGAGCTTCGTTCCTTTGTCCACAACAATAGGATTTGAATGTGATGTGATGAAGTATATGTTGGGGTGTGCTTCAATCAACTGACGGGCGGTGACATGGCTTAGCTGCCCCATATGTATCAAAACAAAGGGGTGCTTCGGATATTGAATCAGTAGGGCCTCGAGTTCGGTCATGAATTCGCTACCTTGAGACCCGGCATCCGCGAACTCGATATGGAGGACAAACGGCCATTCCTTGTCTAGTGCGTAGTTGAGCGCGGCCTGCACATTCTCATCATTAAGGTGAGCTACTATTTTGGGAGCCACTCCGGCCTTTCCTTTATGGTATATCAGGACCTCAGCCATTGCGCCATGTTGGTTCATATTCATCTGCTTTTCCAGAAGGTCGTAGTAGTTCTCGTTTTTCCGCACCTTAATCCTGACCGCAGGGATGATCCTTCCCGGATAGTCAGAGGCAAAGGAAACCAATTCTTCAGGCGTTATAGTTCCTTTAGCTGAAGTAACACCCGAAGATAAGATAGTGCAAGCAACCCCACCGAGATCCATCAGAGGTATCACCTTGTCTAGGTTCTCGGGGCAGAATTGACTATGGGCATCAATGATAGGTATATCGACTTCAGGTGTGGGAGTTGAACTTGGAGGGGCTGTTGCCGCAGGAGTAGGCTCTGAAGTTTGAGGAGGCACTTCCTCTGGTGTGGATGGAGCAGCACAAGCGCCAATCAAAATCACGCCGATACCTAGAGTTAATAATAATTTTCTTATTTGCATTTGAGTCTCTTTACCACCTTGGTCACAATCGCAAGCGCAGTGCAGCCCAATCGTCAGTCAATACCATGACGAATCTAACCATAAAGGAGAAGTAAGCTACCAGTTCCAATTGAAAGATGAACCCATTTGCTCCCAATCAGGCTCACTTTTCGGTTGTCACCTATCTCTGTATGCCGAT
>JAUXIO010000038.1 GCA_030620975.1 Dehalococcoidia bacterium
AATCCGTCGCAAGACAAGACCGACACTGACATCAAAGATACGTCGGTTAACGAGCAAGCATCGCGGCGCCGAGATTAAACGCGTACGGGGGACTGTCCATCCCTGCAATGAGTAACCACTAGGTGCCGAAATCGTTTTGCCAAATTAGGTCGGTGTTGTCCACAGCGTTACTGTCTTAGTCAAGCTCGGCGCTCAATTGAGTTAGCACCTTACAAGCAACAGCTCATTTTGTTACCCCGTTGAACAAAAGGGCGGTTTGTGCAATCTCACGTTTTATCGAGGTCCCAGATTCTTTAACCTAAGGATGGATGCCGTTCATCGCTAAATAGACCTGCGCGTCCACTTTACCCCGAGCACGGGCTTTTATGCCAGCCTTTGGGGACGAGGGCTTTCCTGTAACAAAGAACTCGTCCAGCCTCGAGCAGACTGCGGCCATGCCCCATAAAGTCGGCAGCATAAATAACCTTATGCTCACTAAAAGAAGAAACACAATCCAACCGCTACCCCTCCTTCTCAGAGCGCATTAGGTGATGGTCAAGAGTTAGTATGCCCAACTCCCCAGCCAATTGTAAACTCCTATGTAGTGCGGGGCTGAATGATAAGGACCCAAGAGCGTGGGATTTTGCTTCTTCGGTTGATAACCGGGGCAGAAGAAACTATGTTGCATGAGAACGAGGACTGGTGTGTGGTGGTGCGGTTTAACATACCTAAACTGCCAGCTTGAGTTTGTGCTATGTAATCACCAGTAGCTAGATAGCCTTGAATTCCGAGGGAGAGCACGTTATAATAACGATGGTCAACAGGCCCTGACTTTAATTTGATTTAGGAAATCCAGATTATGATTGGATTCCGCTAAAACTGAGAGGGGGTCAAGAATGATTGCTAAAGTATTGGTTCCTGCTGATGGCTCGGAGCCTTCAATTCTGGCTGCTCGATATGCTGCCTATCTGGCAACCAAAACGGATTGCAAGGTAACCCTTCTGTATGTAGTTGAGCCTACTCGCTTACCTTACTCCATTGCCAGGTTCAGTGATGAGAAGCAGCATGAGCTTGAGGCTGCTATGGAGGAGGCAGGCAAGTCTATTCTTCGCCTGACCCAGAAGGAGTTGGTTGATGCTGGCATTGCCGCAGACATAATAATGCAAAAGGGGCGACCCGGCGATATCATTTGCTCAGTTGCTGAGGAAGACAAGTATGACCTAATAATCATTGGTAGCACTGGCTATGGCGGAGTAAGTCGCATTCTCTTGGGAAGCGTGAGCCAAGAGGTTCTGCACGCCGCTCCGTGCCCTGTCCTCGTAGTCAAGGAGAGGGGCAAATAAGTAACAACAAAAACCTGTTAGTAACCTTTAGGGAATAAAGACCATCCTCTTTCCAGGTTCGATGAGAGTCCAGAATGTTCAGCGTAAGTAACAATAGCTTGTATTGTGCAGCCAGTAATATGATAGACTATACGAAATACCACTATGCTCTAGACAAACGGAAAGGTTCTTGAAAAAGTTCTTGCTTTTACTCTGTACGGCCTACCATCTCATATGAGAAGAGACTGAAATCCCATCTCTGTGGAGACCTCTGATGATGCCTTTTCTGCTGTCCTTCTGCAGTTGAGCCTCCCGCTAGTAAGATAAATAGGCTCAACAATCTAAGACACCAGCGCAGGGGTGGGCAAAGAAAGCATGAAAACCGATGAGTTCGACGATTATTCCTTCGATATAGGGCCAATGGGGGCCATTGGCGAACACACTTCGCTCATGCTAAGAATAAATCGCAATTGCCCCTGGAATAGGTGCCTATTTTGCACCAGCTATAAGGGTAAAAAATTTGAATATCGGAGCCCCCAAGAAGTAAAGAGGGATATAGACGTAGTAAGAAAGCTGGCAGACAAAATAGAGACAAGCTACCAGAAACTTGGCTATCAACTTGGCTATGATGGAACGGTAAATGAGATAATGTGGGCAACCTTCCAAAACAATCCCGAAATTTATGGGGCAGGTTCAGCTCCTCCCCAAACCCTCAGCTCAAGACGTGCAAGTCTTCATAACGTGGCCAACTGGCTCTGGTATGGTGGAAAAACCATATTTTTGCAAGACGCCAACGCCCTCATAATGAGAACTCCAGAACTGGTAGAAGTGCTGAAATACTTGAGAGAAAGCTTCCCAACTATCAACAGGATCACATCTTTTGGCAGAGCAAAAACCTGTGCCAAAAAGTCACTGGAGGAGCTAAAAGAATTAAAGGAGGCCGGCCTCTCCAAACTCCTGGTTGGCTTGGAATCCGGCTGCAATGAAGTCTTAAAGGAAATGGAAAAGGGAGTAACCGCCGAAGAACACGTCATTGGTGGCAAAAAGGTGGTAGAGGCTGGCATCTACCTGGCAAGTTTCGTGATGCCCGGCCTGGGGGGTAGAAGATGGTCAGAAAAACATATTCCAGACACTGCCAGAGCCCTGAACGAGATAGAGCCCAACCTCATCAAGATAAGAAGTCTGGCCATTCTCAGAGATTCGCTACTTTATGGAAAATGGAAATATGGAGACTTTGAGCAGTTGAGCGAAGATGAAATGGTCAATGAAATCAAGATACTAATTGAAAACCTGAACTGTAACTCTTACTTAATTTCAGACCAAATGACCAATGTTTTAATTGAACTAGAAGGCCAATTGCCAGCAGAAAAGGAGAAAATGCTCGGGCAAATAGCTACATACCAGACAATGACTCCCATGGAGAGATTGCAGTTTAGACTCAATAGATACCTAAACGATGGCTACCTTGACTACATTGAGGCAGTGGGCAAGTTAGATTCTCAATTGGTTCAGTTGATTAAAAAAGCATCGGAGAGCCTTAACAAAGAATCCCCGGATGCCCAGGCAAAGGTCGACCAAGCCATACTAGCCATAAAGGAAAAGGGTGTTCCCTGAATCATTATGCTGGACAAACAAAAAGAGACAACACAAGTCCTCTCCCCCAACCAAGTGATAGATAAGATTCTCTCCGGCGAACAAACTACAGACCCCAGATTCATAACCAATCTAAAAGGGGTCACCGTCAATGAGTGGCTGAATCTCGACAAGAAAACCATCCCAGGCCCTTTCCTGAACCTCAAGGGAATCATCATCAAGGGCGCGATAAGCCTTCACCGGGCAACCATCGAAGGAAACTTCAACCTTGAGGAAGCCGTCATCGAGTCGGAAACCGACTTAATAGAAGCATTTGTAAAAGGACATCTATTCTTTAGAAAAGCAACCTTCAAAGGAAGTCTCTTCCTTGGCAACGCAGTCATTGAAGGAGGGCTATTCCTGGATGATGCAATCCTTGAAGGCGCCCTCGACCTCCAGGGAGCGGTAATAAAGGGAAGTATAAGCCTTGCCACAAGAAAGGGGCCTTCAAAAATCTATGTATACAGAGACATGGCCGATTTAATTCACTGGGCAGCCCCAACCATACCCTTGATAATAGGAAACGAAGCCGAAGAGTTTAAAGGAGAAGACCTCACCTTCCTCAACTTAAAGCCAAGGTAAAGCAAAATTCAATTCATCTCCGAAGAAACATGCAAGGTGATAAGAGCTTGTAATATCACAGACCGATTTTGTCAGCCACCCTACGCATACCCATAATGACATCGGCAACCAGCTCTCTCAGTTCCACCCCCAGCCTCCCCCCCCCCCCTTCACTTTTGGAGCGGTTGACGCCCGCGGCAAATGACTTATCCTTCCACTTCTTCATTACCGACTTCGCTTCCAAATCCATCACGCTCTTAGAGGGGCGGACCAGTGCCGCTGCGGTGATAAGCCCCGTCAATTCATCAATGGCATACAGCGTCTTCTCCATGTTAGTCTTCGGCTCAACATCGCTACATATGCCCCAGCCGTGAGAAACAACTGCTCGTATATACTCTTCAGGCCATCCCCGTTCCTCTAATATCTCCCGCGATTTCTTACAGTGCTGCTCTGGAAAGCGCTCATAATCCAGGTCGTGCACCAAGCCAACAATTCCCCATTTCTCCTCGTCTTCACCCATCTTCCCGGCCATATAACGCATCGCTCCCTCAACTGAGTAGGCGTGCTTCAACAGGCTCTCGTTTTTATTGAACTCCCTTAAAAGCTCCAGCGCTTCATTCCGTGTTGGTACATGTTTTTCCATATTGCCACTCCTTACAAAAATATTATGTATTCAACTCTTGCTCCAAAACATCCCTCGATTGTAAGCCTTTATTTGCCCAACGGTAAAGAGGTAACACTTTAATATTTGCAACTTCAGACTTTATCCTTGCTTCCATGTCATTGCGGATTTCTTCTTTCCACATCATCGCGAGCCCTTTGTTTCCATGTCATTGCGAGCTCTTTGTTTCCATGTCATTGCGAGCCTTTTCCTTTCTGTCATTGCGAGCGAAGCGTGGCAATCCCCAGGCATTCCTCCCGAGATTGCTTCGGCACTACGTGCTTCGCAATGACGAAAAGGGGAGTATACCTCACAATGACAAAAGAGAGGGAAACACCTGACGGCCTTCCACCCCTTAGAAAGCCTTAAAAAGGAGGCGTATATCTACCAAGGTAGTGGACGAGCACAAAGTCCTTATGTTACAGGCAAAAAGACTGTATAATGCCGCAATATGAAGGCAAAATCTGGCCTGGTAATACTGCTACTGCTGTTGTTTGTCACTAGCTGCGCCTGCCCACTGGCTACATTCACTGAAAACCCCTTATCGGCAACGGCGAACTCTGAATATGCAGAACGCCTAGCCGAGCAGTTCTGTCCCATCATCTACCTGTGCGGGGAGGGCGAAGTAATAGAAAACTTCGAGCCGGAACAAATAGAAATCATGCTTGATACAGCATCTCTCCTCAATGCAGAAGACCCCTCCTTCTTCGAGAAAGCAACGATATACAGCCTGCTTCAGTGGACACAAAGTGGCTACTACCTTGACCTGGTAGGATTAGACCCCACTATCAACTCGCCAGATGAATACAAGCGCAACTATGACGAGATAAAGGGGCAATATCAGCCCACTATATATGCTCGAGTCAGCGAGGCAAAAGACAGGAGCTACACGATAGTACAGTACTGGATATTCTACTATTTCAACGACTGGCGCAACTGCCACGAGGGCGACTGGGAACTGGTACAGCTCTGCTTCCCCGGCTACACGGCACAAGAGCTGCTGGAAAATGCAGAGGAGCCTATCTTCGCCGCATATTCACAGCACCAAGCCGGGCAAAGAATGCTATGGCGTGACATGAAAGCCAATGCTCTGGTCTTAGAGACACACCCGCTAGTCTATGTTGCTCAGGGTTCACACGCCAACTACTTCACTACGGGGAACTTCTGGGCAGGTCTTGACTTTGATAACACAGGGGCATCCTCATGGAAGATAATCAGACCAGAGCAATCTAACTTAGTCCTATTGCCCGAAGTTGGAAATAATGAAGATGAGGCACTCGGCTGGCTGGAGTTCAAGGGTAACTGGGGTGAATATCTTGGCTTCTCCTTCTCCATGCTCGGCCTGAAGTTCTGGCAGCGCGGTCCCTTTGGCCCACCATGGAGTGAAGGAGAGCAAAGAAGCGAGAAATGGCAGCACCCCAATGAGTGGGCTGCCGGGCTGCCCGAATACCCAGACCCGTTTTGGACATACTTCTTTAGTCTGCCCGGGGACTGGTTTAATCGGGCTTTCTTCTGCCTGTTCAGCCCCGCCGATATCCATATCTATGACTCTCTAGGACGCCACGTGGGGCTCAATGAAGAGGGAGAGCTGGAAAATCAGATACCAGGGGCGGTATACATTACTCCAGAGGGAACGCAATACAAGACAATAGTCATCCCCAATGCTGATATTTCCCGGGAATACAGCGTGGTTATGACCGGGACCGGCTCAGGGAGCATGGACTTGAAGGTACAAATACCCGATGCCAAGAAAGAGGTAAAATGCTACCTGGAATATATCAATGTGCCAGTGTCGCCAACAGCCACAGCCCGACTCAAAATCGTGCCCGATAAAGTAGTCAACATAGAGCTAGACAGCGATGGAGACGGCGTCTTCGAACTCAAGAGCACGCCGGGCAACTTTGAGGAAAAGAAGGTGATAGTATCGCCGCTAGAAGCCAACATAGATATCGAGCCAAGGATACTTAACCTCACCAGGGTCACTGGTGGTGAACCAATTACCGCCTACATAGAATTGCCAGAGGGTTATGCCCCCAGCGACATTGACACAGGTACACTGCGCTTAATGGAAAACATACCACCCTGTGAGAAGCCAATTGAGCTAGTTGACCGCAACAATGATGGCATTTATGAGTTAATGGTTCAGTTTGACCGCCAGCTAGTTATTGACTATCTCAAAAAGAAGGGGCTAACGAGTGGTAGAGTTCGCCTGTTACTCACTGGCGCCATTAACGGCAGACAGTTTGAAGGAATACATACAGGCATCACCATCATGAACGAGGCGAACGGAGGAGATGCTCCAACCAATGCAAGCGTGGGAAAACGCTAGCTGTGTTAAGTGCCTCTTTTGGACAAGCAACAGACTCTACTCTCTACTTCTCCTCATCCTTCAACTTCGATATGTGAACGGAATCGCTCTCCTCAATCCTGCCGTACTTCATAACTTTATCAATTAAGTCCTTGCTCCATAGCTCAGCTTCAATAACGTGAGTGAGTAATGCTATGTCAAGCTGGGAAACTTCATCCCACCTGCCCACCTCTTTTATCGCTTTGTCCAGTTCAGGTCGCTCGGCATCACTTTTGCCCGGGAATTTTAATCTCTCACCAAATCTGACCTTCGCCTTATAATCGCTGCCCTTTATGACCTCGACTCCCTCTCTCTTAGAATAGTCAAGTATTGCCTCCTTCACCTTCTCCATATCCTCTTCTATCCTTGCCTTCTCATTCTTAAGCGCGGCATATTTATTGACCAGCACTACTCCCGGCTCATTGAGATATTCATTTACTGGCAGCGCTTCCACCATAAAGAAGTGCTTTCTTCGCGGGCAGAGGTCGGGGTATTCACACCAGTCGCACAGGCGAGATTCCCTGGGCGGGAAATCCCGGGCAAATTCTATCTCATCAATTAACCTGATGGTATCCTGCGCCAGATTGGAGATGGCTTCCGAGGTGCGATGAGAAACCAGTTCCCTGTCAAAAGCGAGGTAATGCCAGACGAGCC
>JAUXIO010000014.1 GCA_030620975.1 Dehalococcoidia bacterium
TTTACAGCTTTTTAAGAAGCTTGGTTTGGTGAGCGAACATCATTTTGCCGAGGAGCACCATCGTTACGAAGTAAAATCAGCGGTTGAGCATCAGCATTTATTGTGTCTGGGTTGCGGCAAAATTGTGGAATTTGATTGTCCCATGAGCCGGCAGTTCAAGGAGAAAATTGGCAGGGAACACGGCTTTGAAATTACCGGGGTTGAAGTTCGCATGGTGGGCTTGTGCTCCAGCTGCCGCAGTCAGAAGGTGACGAAGCAAGAATAATTTTTTAACGGACTTTTTGCAAATGGGATGCATTACTGATTTAGCAAGACTTACTCGAGCATTTTGTAGATAGGGGATAGGTTGTGATTATGCCTCAAAATAGACGATTGACCTTGGTTCAGATGGAAGCAGGGCAAACCGGCACCGTAGTTCAAATTCTGGGTGGACTGGGCTTAACCCGGCGCCTGGAGGCTTTCGGCATCAGGCCGGGGATGAGGGTAACTAAGATAAGTTCTATGCTGCTTCGAGGGCCAGTTACTCTGCGGGTGGGTAGTGCTCAGGTGGCTATTGGTTTTGGCATGGCTAGCAGAGCGCTAGTCCAAGTGGATATATCCACTTAAGAACTCTTCGAGAAGACAATGCGTATTCTACTCATGGGCAATCCCAATGTGGGCAAAAGCGCCCTCTTTTCCCGGATGACTGGTACGCGCATCATTGCTTCCAATTACCCCGGCACCACTGTGGAATTAACCAAAGGTTATCTGCAGTTGGGTGAAGGGCAAGCCGAGATTATTGATGTCCCCGGTACCTATACCCTTGAGGCAACTTCCAAGGCGGAAGAGGTAGCTGTGGAGATGCTCAAAGATGGGGATGTGGTCATCGATGTCGTTGATGCGACCAATTTGGAGAGAAATCTCAACCTGACCCTGCAGTTGCTGGAAAGAGGTGTCCCGGTAATAGTTGCCCTTAACATGTGGGACGATACCCATCACCGGGGCATAAATCTTGATGTTGCCAAGCTAGAGGAGCTTCTTGGCATACCAGTTGTACCCACGGTGGGGGTAACCGGGCAGGGAGTAAGAGAATTAGTTAGCCGTCTTCCGGAGGCGAGAGCGATTGAAAGTGCCCACTCCAGTAGCGATGAGCGATGGGCAAGGATAGGGAATATCGTCAGTCAAGTGCAATCCTTGAGCCATCGCCACCATACTTGGTATGAGAGTTTGGAAGATGCCAGCAATCATCCGGTGGGGGGAATTTTCATTGCCCTGCTGGTTCTCTTTGCCACCTTCTGGTTCATCCGTTTTCTCGGTGAGGGGCTCATTGGCTATGTAACTGACCCTGCCTTTGAATGGCTGTGGACTCCGCTGCTAATGAAAATGAGCCTTGCTTTAGGCTCTGGTGGCTTTTGGCACGACATCTTAATAGGTAGGCTGATTAACGGCGAAATTGATTATTTTCAGTCGTTTGGTTTGCTTAGCACTGGACTCTACATTCCACTTGCTGCTGTACTACCATATATCGTCTCTTTTTACTTGGCATTGGGAATACTAGAAGACGTTGGTTACCTGCCCCGTTTGGCAGTATTGATGGATAGCGCGATGCATAGATTGGGGTTACATGGTTATGCCATTATACCTACTATCCTCGGTTTGGGGTGTAATGTACCCGCAGTTATGGCGACCCGCATTTTGGAGAGCCGGAGACAAAGGTTTATTGCAGTCACTCTGATTTCTATTGGCGTTCCGTGTGCTGCGTTACAAGCCATGATAATAGGACTGGTTGGGCAGCACGGCGTGCAATATGTAGCTATGGTCTACGGCAGCCTGTTTGTATCTTGGGTTGTTATAGGGCTTATCCTTAATCGCATTGTCAGGGGATTTAGCCCAGAACTCCTAGTGGAGATTCCGCCCTATCGATTGCCCCCATGGCGAGTTGTCGGTGAGAAACTGTGGCTGCGAATACATGGCTTTATTAGAGAGGCTCTGCCCATAGTCCTCGGGGCTGTGCTGGTGGTAAATGTTCTTTACAATTTAGGGGTTTTTGATGTTATTGCCAATATTGCTGCCCCGGTTATTAGCGGGTTGTTGGGGCTGCCCAAAGAGACGATCGTTGCTCTGGTTGTTGGTTTTTTGCGTAAAGATGTAGCGGTAGGCATGTTAGCTCCTTTAGCATTAACTGCTAAGCAGCTGGTTATCAGCAGTACGGTTCTGGCTATGTTTTTCCCTTGTGTGGCTACTTTTGTGGTAATAGCCCGAGAGTTAGGGGCAAGATATATGCTTAAAGCTACTGGAATAATGATAGTGGCAGCACTAATCGTGGGCAGCCTGCAGAATCTAATTTTGTAGAACGGGCAGAATTCACTATACAGCCTTCTTAAACTTGACACTCTGCCTCGGGGTAGTAAGATAAAGAGCCAAAATTGAGATTAGTTTAGAGGAAAATTAGTGAAGCTATCTCACGAAATTGCCTCGGTGGCGGTTAAAGCTTGGCTCAAGGTTTTCACCCGGTGGGAAGTAAGGGGTAAAGAAAATGTGCCCCTGAATGAGCCTCTCATTGTGGTAGCCAATCACGTGCATTTGCTAGACCCACCGTTACTTATACTTAGTCTTCCCCGCTGGATCAGTTTTATGGCGAAGGAAGAGCTTTTCCATTCCTGGTTTTTGGGTCCCATAGTTCGCTGGGCGCAGGCTTTTCCTGTGTACAACAAAGGGACAGTCAAGTATAAAAGGGAAGTGCTTAAGCGGGCCAAGGAGACCTTGGAGAACGGGTTTGTATTGGGCATGTTTCCCGAGGGCACGAGGAGCCGAGGGGGACAGCTTTTGCCCGGCCATCCGGGCTCGGTGATAATTGCGTTGAAAAGCGATGTGTCTATCCTCCCCGTGGGCATCATCGGAACAGAGAAACTTAAAGGACTAGGCTGGCTGTGGCAGCGGCCTCAGATAACTGCAAATATTGGTCAACCCTTTAGACTTCCTTCGGTTGATGGCAAGATGAGCAAAGCCAAGATGAAGTTACGGACCGAGTTGATAATGCGGGAAATCGCCGCCCTCTTGCCTCCTGAGTACCGGGGAGTCTATCACGAGGCGGTCGGGTCGCCGATAGGGATTGAGGCGGAGAAATAATATGGAAGTCAGGAAGGCCCGGGCGCTTGGCTTTTGCTTCGGTGTCAGGAGAGCCATCAGAGTCTTGGAGGAAGCAAGTCGTGAGCACGGTGGGATAGAAACCCTGGGGCCAGCGGTACATAACCAACAGGTTGTGGACAGACTCTCTGGTATGGAAATAAGGGTAGCACAAAGCTTGGAGCAGGCCCGGGGTGGAGTCGTTGCCATTACTGCTCACGGTGCGGGTCCTGAAGTATTGGCGGAAATTCGGGCTCGGCAACTCTATGTGGTTGATGCCACCTGTCCCATAGTTCGCAGGGCTCAAAGGAGGGCTAGAGAGCTCTCACGGGCTGGTTTTGGGGTTATTATTTTTGGCGAGGTGACTCATCCCGAGGTGAAAGGTCTGCTTGGCTGGGCGGACAGCAAAGCAGTGGCTGCCCTTGAGGGGGCTGAGTTGACCTCTTTTAGTCCATTGCCCCGTCGCCTGGGCGTCATTTCTCAAACTACTCAGAACCGGTCTGGCTTTGCTCAGTTTGTTGGCGAGCTTATGGCAGTTCTGCCTCCGCGCGTCCGCGAGCTGCGCATCATCGATACCATCTGCCAGGCCACACAAAAGCGACAAGAAGCGGCTACGGAGTTGGCTCAGAGGAGCCAACTTATGGTAGTAATTGGCGGGCGTGACAGCGCTAATACGCGGCGCCTGGCAGAGATATGTTCAACCGTGGTGGAGACTCATCGCGTGGAGATGGCATCCGAGATAGATGAAGCGTGGCTCAAAGGGAAAAGTAGTGTTGGCGTTACCGCCGGGGCATCTACCCCGAATGAGGCCATAAATGAAGTCGTGTTAAGGCTAAAGTCTTTTGGCGAAAGCTCTCAAGCGGGAAGCATTTAAATTTTCATGAATAAATGTCACTTCTTGCTCATTATCTTTTCCATAATGCTCTTGTTTGGCCTATTTTTTAGCGAATATGCAATCGTTTATAAAAATGCCGTCTTTCTGTGCCTTGCCTGTATTGGAATTCAGTAGGGGTTTGTATTAATGAACTGGCTGGTATCCCTGCTGCTTAGAAGCAAGCGGGAGATAGTACAAGCAGGGTCGTTTTTAGTTCTGAATTCATATTTTTTACCTTGGCTGAAAAGAATCCCCTGTCTGTCACTGAACTGTCATGCTTGCCCTTTGGCAGTTTTTGGTTGTCCCATTGGTGCGCTGCAGCATTTTGGCAGCATGCACCACTTCCCCTTCTACACATTGGGCATACTTGGCATAGTGGGTTCACTTGTAGGGCGCTTGCAGTGCGCTTGGTTCTGCCCCTTTGGTTTTCTGCAGGAGTTACTGTATAAGGCCAAGGTGCCCAAACTGAGTCTCGGCAACAACTGGAGCTGGATTCGCTACCTTGTGCTGGTTATTCTAGTGGGCCTGATTCCCTTTTTTACCATGGAGAGCTGGTTCTGCAAGTTATGTCCCGCGGGTGCACTTGAGGCAGGTATTCCTCTAATTCTGATTGAACCTGAGCTGCGGCAACAAATTGGCTGGCTCTTTGGTTTGAAAATTGCCATTCTAATATCGTTTCTTTCGTGGATGCTTTTTACCAAGCGCCCCTTCTGCCGATTTGTTTGTCCCTTGGGGGCAATTTATTCCCTATTTAATCGGTTCAGCGCCTTGCATCTAAGAGTGGATCAGTCCAAATGCGAAAAGTGCAACCTTTGCCGGCAGGTATGCCCCATGGATATTAGGATTTACGAGAACCCGGATTCCACTTAGTGCATCCGCTGCCTAGAGTGCATTGAGGCTTGTCCCTTGGGCGCTACTAGCTATTGAAGTGAGGTTTTCGAATATACAGGTAGAGGGGGTCGGAAATGTTAAAAAGAGGTTGTTGTTTGGGTTTGGGATTAGCGCTTACAGGCTTAATGGTTGTGTGCGCTAGCTGTGGTAGTTCAACGACGGTTGTTAAGGGGTCAGAGGTGGGAACAATGGCACCCGATTTTAGTCTTGCTACCCTTGGTGGGCAATCTGTCAGTCTAAGTAGCTTACAGGGCAAGCCGATTCTACTCAACTTCTGGGCGACTTATTGATCACCTTGTCGTGTGGAGATGCCATATATACAGGCCATATTTGAAGAGAAGGCAGGAGAAGGGCTTGCTTGTGATTGCAATCAATGTTGGCGAAGATGAGTCTCTGGTGCGAGGGTTTGTGGAGGAGACGGGGATTACTTTTCCCACGGCGATTGATTTTACCCACGCTGTAAGCGGGGATTGCCAAATTAAATATATCCCCGCTACTTTCTTTATTGATGATGCCGGAGTTATCAAGTCAATGAGGGTTGGTGCTTTTAGAGACGAGGCGGAGCTCTTGGATAGCTTGGAAAGTATTATGAAGTAGTTTAATCTGCTGAATAGAAAGCTAGCGCAGCAGGAATAGACTGGCGGCCATAATGAGCATACCGGCGCCAATGCCACTGATTACGAGGTGTTCGTTACCGTATCTGTGTGCTAGTGGCAGTAGCTCATCCAGGCTGATATAGATCATCATGCCGGCGACGAAGGCTAGGAGGCTGGAAAGAAGCATTGGGGTGAGGAACGGGGATAATATTGCGTAGCCAATAAGGGCGCCCACAGGTTCAGCCAGACCGGAACTGAATGAGTATAGAAATGCCCGGCGGCGACTACCCGTGGCATAGAAGATGGGCACAGACACCGCTATGCCCTCGGGGATGTTATGAATGGCGATGGCCAGAGCTATCATTATCCCCAGTGAAACATCACCGGTGAGTGCGCTGCTGAAAGTAACCAGCCCTTCTGGGAAATTATGGATGGCGATGCCAATGGCGGTGAAGACGCCGGCTCGCATAAGGGCTGATTGGGATGCCGCTTTTGATTTGGGTGACTGGTCTGATTCTAGGTCTCGCTCCAAGCTGTTTTTATTGCTGTGTCTACCCCTTACTTGTTCTTCCTCATACTCGTGGGGGATGAGCATGTCTACTATGGCGATAAACGAAATGCCGATGAAGAACGCCACGTTGGCGGTGGCGAAGCCAACCTTATCGATGGCCGTTTTGAGGAGCTCGGTAAAGGAGACGAATATCATTACTCCTGCGGAGAGACCTAGCAGAAAGGAGAGGTAGGAATATTTAGGTTTGCGTATAAAATAGGCAATTGTGCTGCCTATTCCTGTGGATAGCCCGGCTAGAGTGGTGAGTAGTAGGGCAAATGCCAGATTGGTTTCCATAATGTTAGGTCCGTTTCCGCTTCAATTTGTTTTACGACCTGCTCGCGGCGTGCGATTAATATAAAATACGGCTTAATTATTAGTTCACGGGATGCAGAGAATTATCAGCCGAGCCAGTCGCTTAGCTTGCGTCCGCCGAGAAGGTGGAAATGGAGGTGGGGTACTAATTGTCCCCCCTGCTCACCACAACTTACTGCCAAGCGAAAGCCACTAGCTACACCTTCACGTTCGGCCAGCTCTTTAGCTACCAGTATGAGACGACCAATTAGCCCTTCCTGCTCGCTTTTGAGTTCTAATATTGAAAGGATATGAGATTTGGGTATGATAATCAGATGGGTGGGTGCTTGGGGCTGGATATCCCGGAAGGCCAAGAACTCGTCATCCTCATAAACGACCTCGGTAGGTATCTCTTTAGCGACGATGCGACAGAAGATACATTCCATTTTAGCCGACGTGGATGGAAAGGCAGGTTACCGTTCGGGTGATGCCCGTGATGGGGTGAATTTTTTCGGTAACTAGGTTGCCGATAGCATTTAAGTCATTACCTTCCACTATAGCAACAATATCATAAGGACCGGTTACCACATCAACCGATTTTACCCCATCTAGCTTTCGCAGAGCAACCGTGACCTCCTTAGTTTTGCCTATTCCGGTTTCGATGAGCACAAAAGCCTTGGCCGTCATGATCCCACCTCCTTGGTTTAGGATTTTAGCTTATTACTCTCGTTTGGTGCAAACTTTGAATTTCCTCTTCACTATAATTCAATTCCAGCAGTATTTGTTCAGTGTGTTGCCCAAGAAGAGGGGAAAGGCTTCTTACCTTACCTGGAGTTTCCGATAGCTTGATGGGAATACCAACTTGCTTTATTTTACCTAAGCTAGGGTCCTTTAGCTCAATTACCATCTGTCGGTGAAGCACTTGGGGATCAGAGAGAACCTCATCTAGGTCATAAACTTTGCTTATAGGGATATTCCGCTTAGCCAGAAACTCAAACCACTCATCCCTTGTTCTGGTCAGAAAAACCTTTTTTAGGTGGGAAGAAATCTCCCGCCATTTATCATCCCGTGGTGGCTGAAAAAGGTGCTCGGGCGAGAAATGGTAAGAAATGTACTCCTCTTTACCCAGCGCCTGGCAGAGGCTTTCCCAGAACCAGGGCTCAAGGCAACCGAGGCTAATATATTTGCCATCTTTAGTTTCGTAAACTCCGTAATAGGGGTAAGCACCATGGAGGGCAGTTTCGCCCCTTTTTGGCATGGTTCCACTGAGAAAATAATTGTTAATTAGGGGGGTTAGGAGAGATATAACTGCGTCGGTATAGGCTATATCTACATACTGTCCTTTACTCGTTTTGTTTCTGGCTATCAGGGCTGCCAGGATACCGAGGCCTCCGTTCAAAGATATATTAGCAAGGCCTATTAGATCTAGAGGCACGATCGGCGAACCTTCACGGTTGCCAATTAAGCCCAGAGCTCCACCGGCGGAAATATAGTTGATATTGTGGCCGGGAAGGTCACGGTAAGGGCCATCCTGTCCATAACCGCTGAGTGAGCAATAAATAATTCTGGGATTTAATTTATTTATGGCGTTGTAATCTATTTTTAGGCGTTTAACTACTCCTGGTCTGAAGCTTTCGATGATGACATCGGCGCTCCTTGCCAGGCGGTAAAATACTTGGCGTCCGGGCTCGCATCTGAGATTGAGTGCCATACTTTTCTTGTTACGGTTAAGGGCATTATGGGCGGCCTCTTTCCTTTTCTCCTCTTCTTTTGGCGACGAAGTTAGCGCTATTGCGGCACTTCGGCCGCTTACCTGGGGCGGCGCTTCTACTTTAATTACCTCAGCACCCAAGTCAGCCAAGAGCATGGTGCATAAGGCTCCCGGCGGTAGATGAGTTAGATCTAGTATCCTGATATCTTCGAGGGCTAGCATTTCCATTAATTTTAATCTTATTTTTATATTTTACCTAAATCAGGTCAATATTGCTCATGCCGTTAAAATACTTTTTAAATTTCAGTGAGTCCATCGGAAGTTGACTCCAACCGAAGTTTGATTTATAGTGAAAACAAAAATTATTTCATCTGAGGAGGGAAAAGCATGGGGCAATTTAAGGCAGTTTCTAGGTCGCCTGAGGAGCGCGAGAAATATCTAAATGAAAAGTTGCGTTACATAATTAAGCACGCCTATGAAAATGCTCCAACGGCAAAGAAGAAAATGGACGCTGTTGGGGTTAAGCCTTCGGACATTCGTACAACAAAAGATATAGAAAAGCTTCCAGTGACTACCAAGGATGAGCTGAGGGATTTGCAGAAGGAGAACCCAATTTTTGGAGGTTTTGTAGCTGTTCCTGAGGAAAATTTGAAAACAATGTTTATTTCACCGGGGCCTCTTTATGATGCCGGCAATGTTGATTATCGGGGTCAAACGATAGCAATTGCGCTTTCAAGGTTCAATGTGGGTAAGGGTGACCGAGTGGTAAATACCTTTAGCTATCACATGATGCCGCTGGGACACTGGTTTCACCAAGCTGTCTTGCTCATGGGAGCAACTGTAATACCCACCGGAACGGGGGGCAGTGAAGCGCAGGCCAGAACCTTGTACGAGTTGGGTGTTACCGGGTATATAGGTACAGCCAGTTTTCTTGATACCGTTTTGAAGAAAGCTGAAGCGCAGGGGTTTGACATCCGCCGCGATTTAAAACTTCGCTGGGGCCTGTTTATTGCTGAGATGTTCCCACCATCTTTGAGAAAACACTTTGAAGAGGACTATGGAATTGAGACCATGGATTCTTGGGGCACTGCCGATCTGGGAGTTATAGCTTACGATTGTGAGCATAAGGCAGGCATGCATTTTACTGATGAAGGTGGATTTATAGAGATAGTGGACCCCAAGACTGGCAAGCAGCTTGGTCCCGGAGAGGTGGGTGAGGTGGTGGTGACTAATTTTGACGAGGTTTATCCCTTGATCCGCTTTGGCACTGGCGACCTTTCCAAGTATGCTGATGAGCCTTGTGCTTGTGGCAGATTCACGCCGCGGCTGCAGGGAATGCTGGGCAGAGTCGGGGAAGCAATCAAAATAAGGGGAACCTTTGTTCATCCCAAGCAAGTGGGAGAAGTTTGCGCTAAATTCCCTGTGGTAACCAAATATCAACTTATTCTTGACCGTGCTGGCCAAAAAGATGTGGTAACGCTTCAAATTGAGACGAAGGAAGAAGTCGCTGATAAAGAGAAGCTGTTCCAAGATATTTTAGAATATTTCCCAAAGGTATGCACAGTGAAGGCTAACAGCGTTAAGATCGTGCCTCTAGGCGCGATACCGGAAGAGCGCAAGATTATACTTGACCAGAGAGTTTGGGATTAATAAGTAGGCTGAAATTAGATATAAGGTAATCAGTAGCTATATGTACTTGTGTAGGAGATTTTCTGCTAAGCAAGTGAACTAAAGTGTAGCCAATATAGTTTGCATCTCCTTTTTGGTTGTGCTATATTAAAAGTAGAAAAGATTGGAATTCAAAAAAGTGGGTGGGGACCCACTTTTTTGTTAGTAAGAAAAAGAGCTGGGCGAATTTGGAGGTTAGTAGTCGTATCTCATGAAGAGTGAGTTCATAGTTGCCATTACTCAGCTTTCGGCTGAGAAGAATTTGCCTCGAGAGACGGTTCTGTCTGCGGTGGAGGCGGCTCTTGTTTCGGCCTATAAGAGGGATGCTTTTGCTCCCAATCAGGATATTTTGGTCAAGATTCACCCCAGCACTGGTGAAGTCAAGGTTTATGTTCGGAAGACCGTGGTAGAAACAGTCAGTGACTTGGGCTGTGAGATGAGCTTGACTGAAGCTGAGAAGCGGCTGGGAGGAGTTGTGCTGGGTGATGTTGTAGAAGTTGAATCTACTCCTCGCAATGCTGGGCGTATTGCTGCACAGACGGCAAAGCAGGTCATTTTACAGCGGTTGCACGAGGCGGAGCACCATGCTATTTATGAGGAGTTTGTTGGGCGGGAAGGTGACATTGTCAGCGGTGTGGTGCAGCGCATTGACCACTGGCAAATCTATATTGATTTGGGCAGGGCTGAGGCAGTGCTCCCCGCCAGTGAACAGGTGAGTAATGAACGTTACCGTCTTGGCCAGCGACTCAAGTTATACTTGTTGGAGGTAGCTCAAGAGGCAGACAGGCGACCTCAGATAATAGTATCGCGGTCTCACCGCAACTTATTGCGTCGGCTTTTTGAGTTGGAAATTCCCGAAATTCATAATGGTAACGTAGAGTTGAAATCCGTAGCTCGTGAGGCGGGGTATCGAAGCAAAGTAGCTGTGGTTGCTCGCCAAAAAGGTGTTGATCCCGTAGGTTGTTGCGTTGGATTGCGTGGTATCAGGATACAGAACATTGTTAGTGAATTAAATGGCGAAAGGATAGATGTAGTTCAGTGGTATTCAGATTCGGCTAAGTTCATCGCCAGCGCCCTGAGTCCAGCTCAGGTGTTAAGTGTGAAGCTTAATGAGCCAGAAAATACTGCGATTGTAGTTGTTCCAGATAGGCAATTCTCTCTAGCTATTGGTAGAGAGGGGCAGAATGCCAGATTAGCGGCGAGACTCACTGGCTGGCGGATTGATATTAAGAGCGCCTCAACCGCCAAAGCCGAGGAGGAGAGCCTACAGAAAGAAGAGGTAGCGATTGGGGAGGTGGAGACGCTTCCCGAAGAAGAGCCTCTTCCTCAAGTGGAATCCCCTCCCGAAGTAGTGCCTCTACCCGAACTTATTAGTCCAGTTGAGCCTCAGGTTACGGAGGAGGCTGATAAAGCTGAGGTAACTGAGCCTTTAGCCAGTTATGACTTTGCCTCCATTTCTGAAGCGTTATCGACCAAGCAATCTACAGGGGAAACTCAGCTCCGTTTTGCTGAAGATATTTTAGCTGACAGATCGAAAAAGCCGGTAAAGAAGACCAGAAAGAAAGCTATTGGGGAGGGGAAGGCTAAGCCTAAGAGAATACCTCGAAAGCAAGAGAGTTATCTTGAGGACGAAGAGTTATCGTAGGAGGCAACCGCCTCATTATAAGCACGTTCCCCAACGCACCTGTGTTGGCTGTCGAACCACTAAGGCAAAACGGGAGCTAATCCGTTTAGTTCATACTGGTAATGGAAGCGTGGAGGTAGACGCCGAGGGTAAAAAGGCGGGGAGAGGTGCTTATTTATGCCACAGGCAAAGTTGCTGGGAGGTGGGACTTAAGAAGAACCGTTTAGAGTATGCTCTGCGGACGAAACTCAGCGTGGAAAATCTTCAAACATTAAGGGAGTATGCTAAAACCTTGCCTGAGGAGGCAAGTTAGGAATTGGAAGGTAAGGAGTGAGGTTCAATTATTAACCAAGAGGGGCAAAGTCAGCAAGCTAAATCGGCTGCACCGGGCTCCGGTCAGGTTACTCTTCCAGCCTCCTTGACTGTGAGGCAGCTGGCAGAGTTACTGGGGGTGGGGTCTGTAGAGGTTATTAAGCAGCTAATGAGGAATGGTATCTTAGCTAATATTAATCAAGCCGTTGATTTTGATGCTGCAAGCTCAGTGGTAGTTAGCTTTGGTTATGAGGTTCAAAAGCCTCAAGCAGCCCCTAGAGCTTCTCCCGTGCGCAAGGAAGAGGGAGGCGAGTTGGAGCCTCGGCCTCCAGTAATTACAATCATGGGGCATGTTGACCATGGTAAGACGAGTCTGTTGGACGCCATCCGTCAGACCAATGTAATTGCTACTGAAGTTGGGGCTATCACTCAACACATTGGTGCTTATCAAGTGGAGGTGGACGGGCGTAAGATCACCTTCTTGGATACCCCGGGGCATGAAGCCTTTACCGCTATGAGAGCTCGAGGGGCGCAGGCAACGGACATTACTGTTTTGGTGGTAGCTGCTGATGATGGAGTTATGCCTCAGACTGTAGAGGCTATAAACCACGCTCGAGCTGCTGGGGTGCCCATAGTAGTTGCGATTAACAAGATTGATAAACCTGATGCCAACCCGGAAGTGGTGAAGCAGCGACTTGCTGATTTGGGTTTGGTTATCGAGGAATGGAGTGGCGACGTGGTTTGCGTTTCCATTTCAGCTAAAAAGAGGCAGGGCATCTCTGAGCTTCTGGAGAACCTTCTCCTCGTTGCCGATATATTAGAGCTTAAAGCTGACCCCAATTGTCCCGCTGAGGGTGTGGTGGTTGAGGCTGGGTTAGATAAGACCAGAGGCTCCCTAGTTACTTTTTTGGTTCAGAAGGGCACCCTTGGGATTGGCGACGCTCTGGTAGTGGGTAATGTTTGGGGCAAAGTTAAGGCTATGTTTGATGATCTGGGCAGGCACATTAAGAAAGCTGGGCCAGCGACTCCGGTGGAAGTTCTGGGTGTAAATGGTATTCCCCAAGCTGGTGATACTTTTATGGTGGTTAGCGACGAACACCGAGCACGGTCGATTCTGGAGGAACGTGCAGCTAAAGCTCAACGAGAAACCTCAGCTTTCAGTGAGCCCCTCAGCCTTAGCGCCCTCTCGGCTCAAATAAGTAGTGGGCGAGTGAAAGAACTCAATATTATTTTAAAAACAGACGTTCAAGGGAGCATTGAGCCGCTCAAAGACTCATTGGAGCGATTAAGCACGGAAGAGCTTAAAGTTAAGGTCATTCATTCGGGCAGTGGTAGTATTATCGAGAGTGATGTGTTGCTTGCCTTGGCCTCTAAGGGAGTTATCGTGGGTTTTAATGCTCGCCCGCAACCGGGGGCACGGCGTCTAGCTGAAGTAGAAGGCATAAGTATCCGTTACTACGATGTAATCTATGAATTGGTGGAAGATGTGGAGAAAGCATTAAAGGGTATGCTTGAGCCAACCTATACTGAGGTTGTTGAGGGGCATGCTGAGGTGAGAGCCATTTTTTCTGCTGGGAAGAAAGGGAAAGTAGCCGGTATCTATATTAAGGAAGGCAAGATAAGTCGGGAGGCTTCGGCTCGAATATTACGCCAGGGTGAGATTGTCTGTGAATCTCGCATTGGTAGCTTGAAACGATTTAAGGGGGATGTGAAGGAAGTAGTTGCCGGGTTTGAGTGTGGTGTAGGTATAGAGGGATTTATAGATTTTCAAGTTGGTGATATTATTGAGTCATACCGCAGGGAGGAAGTAACCTAACCCATTTAGTTTTATATTACTCCCTGGTCACATTGATGCAGTGAGCGAGAATAGCGATGACGCGGCGCACTGAACGCATAAACAGATTTATTAGGCGTGAGATCACCGAATTACTTCAGCGCCAGGTTAATGATCCCAGGCTAAGTGGCTTTATTTCGGTAACTAAGGTTGAGACTTCATCTGACCTTCGGCACAGCAAAGTATTTATTAGCACTCTGGGGAACGAAGCGGAGAAAGAGGAAGTATTAGCTGGCTTTACCGCGGCATCGGGATTTTTCCGTGGGGAGCTGGCTTCTCGCCTGAGGTCAAGGCATGTTCCGGAGCTTAGCTTTTATCCTGATGACTCTATTGAGCGAGGGGCAAGAGTCCTTGAGCTAATTGAGCAAGGTAAGGCTAATTCTGGATAGGATAGTTTAAGCTTTTACACAGCCCCTGGAGCCGAACCCCCTTTACATTTTGCAGGCAATGCGCTTTCTGACCTAATTAGTAGCCATTTATTATTTATATTCAGCAGTTTTTTGGCGGAAGCAAGCTAAAAGGCTTGACATTGCATTATATAATAGGTATGGTTTGAGCAACATTAAGAGGAGGTGGTATTGTGCAGGCATATTGCTTTAAGTGTCGAGTGAAGAGGGAAATCAAAAATCCACAGAGGGTTACCTTGAAGAATGGGAGGCCGGCAACGCGCGGAGTGTGCCCAGTATGTGGCACCAAGGTATTTAGAATTGGCCAAGGCTAACTGCTGCCAGGCGCTCCCCTTATAGCTAGTGAAGGTAAAGCAATTTAAGCTTTTGTATCAGCAAAGGGGGATTTTCGATTAAGACCTGTTGACATTGTTGATCGTTTAAGCCGGCATCTTGAGCAATGGCACGGGCCGAAGTTGGTGTTATTGCGAGCATCGGAATTAACTAGAAGTTTGGCTCCCGCTCTTCGAGCAATTAGAGCGCTGTGAGCATTCGTTGTGGAATGTTCTTTCCGGGTGCTAAGCTCTAGGAAGATATGGTTTTTGGCTGCCAAGACTGCTTCATCTGGCGTTAAAAGTCCGGGATGAACTAGGATATGATATGGGGAGAGTTGAGAGGGGCGAAATTTGTGCCCTTTTCTGTAGACCCAACCGTTGTTTCGCCGTGGACTATTACTAACCACGCCCAAGTTCTTTGGCCTTCTGGGCAACAAGCACTTTCAAACCATAGCAAAAAAAGTTCATCTTGGGCAATAGGAGGGAAGGGCTATGGGTAAAATAAACGTAGCAATTATAGGCGTTGGTAACTGCGCATCCTCATTGGTTCAAGGCGTCTATTACTATAAGAAGGCTCGAGAAGGTGAATTTGTTCCGGGGTTAATGCACGTCAATCTGGGGGGCTATCATATAAGTGATGTCAACTTTGTTGCCGCCTTTGATATTGACAAGAACAAGGTGGGTAAAGGCTTAGCTGAGGCCATTTATACTCCACCCAACAACACCTTTAAATTTTGTGAAGTGCCCAACATTGACGTTAAGGTGGAGCGGGGTATGGCTCACGATGGACTCGGCAAATATCTTTCCCAGATTATCACTAAAGCGCCGGGGCCGACGGCCGACATTACCGGCATTCTTAAGGAAACGCAAACTCATGTGGTGCTTAATTACTTACCCGTGGGCAGTGAAGAAGCAACCAAATGGTATATAGAGCAAGTGTTAGCTGCTGGCTGTGGTTTCGTTAATTGTATTCCGGTTTTTATTGCTCGCGAGTCTTACTGGCAAAAACGTTTTGCTGAGAGAGGCTTGCCCGTTATTGGTGATGACATCAAATCTCAAGTTGGGGCTACCATTGTACATAGGGTATTGACTAGGCTTTTCCGTGACCGAGGAGTTCGGTTGGAGCGGACTTACCAATTGAATTTTGGCGGCAATACCGATTTTTATAATATGTTAGAGCGAGAGCGCCTGGAATCAAAGAAGATTTCGAAGACAAATGCAGTCACCTCTCAATTGGACTACGAGATTGGGTCTGATAATATTCACGTCGGTCCCAGTGATTATGTGCCATGGCTTGCTGACCGCAAATTCTGCCATATTAGGATGGAGGGGCGCACTTTTGGCGACGTTCCCTTGAATTTGGAATTAAAACTGGAGGTATGGGATAGTCCCAATTCAGCCGGGGTGGTTATTGATGCCATAAGGTGCTGCAAGTTGGCCTTGGACAGGGGGTTAAAGGGGGCTCTGGTAGCTCCCTCGGCTTATTTTATGAAGTCTTCTCCCATTCAGTATTCTGATGATGAAGCACGGCTCAGGGTGGAAGAATTCATCAAGGGTCAGAAGCAACGCTCTCCAATTTTATTACCTGAATTAGGGGTGCCTAGTACCCGAGCTGGGGAGAGTTTGGAAAAGAAAGGGTCAGCAACCGGTAAGAAAATCCCTTCAGGTTGAGGTAAGAGCGCTGGCGAAATGAAGATTGGGCTAGTTTCTCCCTATGATTATTCTTTTCCAGGGGGGGTTAGCGTTCACATTTCCCATCTTGCCCGGCATTTTCTTCAGAAGGGGCATACGGTTAAAGTCGTTGCCCCCTGCTCTCGGAAGGCGGGCTATTTTGATGAAGAAGTTACCGCTGTGGGAAGACCTTTGCCCATACCCTATGGTGGCTCGATTGCCCGTACTCCTTTATCTCCTTGGCTGCCCGCTCAAACCAGAGGAATATTACGAAAGGAAAGATTTGATATTGTTCACATTCATGAGCCATTTGTTCCCATGGTGGCGCTTAGCGCGCTGCTTCAGTCAAACTCGGTTACTGTAGGTACTTTTCACGCCTGTTACGAAGGGTCCCGGGGCTATTGGGTGGCCAGGCCTCTCCTCAGGAGATGGCTTTCCAGACTAGATGGGAAAATTGCCGTTTCCAAGCCAGCGATGGAATTCGTTAGCCGCTATCTTCCCGGCGATTATCAAATAATTCCCAATGGGATTGATATTGAGCACTTCTCGCCAAAAGTTCCACCAATAGAAGGGTTTAATGATAATAAGCTGAATATTCTTTTCGTTGGCCGCTTGGAGAAGCGCAAGGGCGTAGATTGTTTACTAGCTGCCTACGGTGAAGTAAAGAGGCAATTCCCTGATGTTCGGCTCATCGTGGTTGGCCCGGGAACTAGACTGCGTTCTAAATATGAGAGGCTAGTTCATAAGAACAAGCTAACCGATGTAGTTTTTAGTGGCTTTGTATCCGCCAGTGATTTGCCCAGGTATTATCAGAGGGCGGATATTTTTTGTGCTCCGGCTAGCAAGGGGGAAAGCTTCGGCATCATCTTGCTGGAAGCTATGGCGAGCGGTAAACCCGTGGTGGCGTCAAACATTGAAGGCTATGCCAGCTTGTTAAGCGATGGGGAGGAGGGTCTGCTTTTTCCCGTTGGTGATGTGGAAGCCTTAGCCCAAGCTCTGCTGCAGCTTCTTAATAGTAAATCTCTGCGCCATGAGATGGGCGAGAAAGGAAGAAATAAGGCGGAGAAATACAGCTGGGCAAGTGTTGCCCAGAGAGTGTTGGACTATTATACTAGCTTGTTGAATAAAGCTAAATAGAATTTTTTGAGCAGCAGCGGGAATTGCAAATTCGAGGAGAAATATCTTTTTAGTGCCTTGTTCGTTTTATTCCGGGAGTTAAAAAAACTGGAAGAAGAAAATTTGTGCCAGATTCTTAAAGGGAATCCATTATGAATGCAATAGAGAAGTTTACGGAAAGCATATTGAATTTGGAAGCGGGAAGTCATGTTGTTTACTTCTACCAGAACGCTCAAGAGCGGTGCGGCGTGCTTTCCCCCGTTGTTGCAGAAGGATTGAGAAGAAATTACGGGTGCATATTTGCTTCTTGGAGCAAATCAAGGAATAGGCTGGAGTTGGCAGTCAGGGAGGAGGTGGGGGCAGTATACTTTGAAAAATTGTATAAGTCTGGTCAAATTGTGTTGCTGACAGAGGAGGCTTATTTCGCTCCCTGCGGCACGATTTCTTTTGAGAGAGGAAAGAGGAATTGTAAATTGGCAGTAGAGCGATTGAGTGAGCGTGGATATCCTAAGGCCTTTATAATTGGCGATATGAAGTGGGTGAAGTGCATAACGACGGACACCAGTAACTTGGGGGAGTTATTTGACTATCAGGCTGAAATCAATATCGAATTGTTTAATCTTCCTGCCGTTGCAATCTGCTGCTACCAGCTGTCTCATTTTTCCAAGCCAGAGCTCCTGGATGCCTTGTGTACCCATCCCCTCGTTTTGCACAACTACTTTATCGGTGAGAATCGGTCGTACGTTTCGCCCCTGATTTTTCTTGGGAGGGAAAGAAAAGGCTGCGGACTTGAGGCGGCGTCATAGCCATACCCATCCCCTACTGCGGCATCATCAGGCAGGTTATAGCTCCATACATAGCTGTTGTTGCCCGCTCTAGCTCTTAATGCTAGAATGCTGTGATTGTTGGTGAATCTAGCAGAGTTTCGAGAAGCGGCAAGCCGGCGCATTACTGGACCGATAGTAAAAGTTTTTAGCAAAACTGGGTTAAGCCCTAATACCGTAACTTTACTCGGCTTGCTGGTAAATGTGGCGGCGGCTTGCGTAATTGCCACCGGGCACCTTTTTGCGGGGGGAGTACTGGTTCTTTTTTCAGGGTTATTTGACCTCATTGACGGGGCATTAGCTCGCTTTAGCGGGCAAACCAGCCGCTTTGGTGCCTTTCTTGATTCTACCGTTGACCGCCTTTCTGAGGCGGTATTATTTTTGGGTCTCTTAATATTGTATGTGATGGAGGGTTCGACTTTTGAGGTTTTGCTTGTTTTTGTTATTTTAGTTGGCTGTTTTTTGGTTAGCTATATACGGGCCAGGGCGGAAGGATTGGGGATAAGTTGTCGGGTGGGTTTGTTTACCAGGCCGGAGCGGGTTATAGTATTGGCACTGGGATTACTTTTAAATCAGGTATTTATCATCTTATGGGTTTTATTGGCGTTCACCTATGTTACCGTAGCTCAGAGGCTATTTTATGTGTGGCAGCGAACGAAGGTTGACTGAGGAGGATTCGATGTCAGTTGTGGCCGTTATTGGCGCCCAGTGGGGTGATGAGGGGAAGGGAAAAGTGGTTGACTTCCTTACCGAGAAGGCAAAGGTGGTGATTCGCTTCTCTGGAGGAGATAATGCGGGACATACCGTAATTAATCCTTATGGCGAATTCAGGCTACATCTCATTCCGTCGGGCATCTTTCATCCGCAAGTAACTTGCATCATCGGCAATGGCGTAGCTGTTAATCCATCGGTGCTTTTGGGGGAAATAGATGAACTTCAGAAATGTGGAATAGACGCGAGCCGTTTATTCCTCAGCGACCGGGCGCACTTGATTATGCCTTATCACATTCTTTTTGATGGTCTGGAGGAGGAAAGGCGGGGTGGGGGGGCTTTAGGTACCACGCACAAGGGGATTGGCCCTGCCTTTGCTGATAAGGCAGCTCGCCTCGGAATTCGCAGCGGTGACCTGCTGGATAGGGAAGCTTTTCTAACCCGACTGAGCGCCGTTCTTGAGTTCAAAAATGCCATTCTAACCAAAGTATACGGAGTTTCGCCCCTTTTCCTGGAGGAGATTTACGAGCAGTATTGTAGCTATGGGGAGCGGTTAGCTCCCTTCATTCGGGAAGTTGATTCCGTAGTTCAAGTGGCGGTATTGAGGAAAGAGCCAGTCCTGCTGGAAGGTGCTCAGGGCACTTTACTTGATCCCGACTTTGGCACCTACCCCTATGTGACTTCTTCATCACCGCTGGCGGGGGGCTGTTGTATTGGCTCGGGAATTGGTCCAACCAACATTGATTATGTGCTTGGTGTGTTTAAGGCTTATATTACCAGGGTGGGCGGCGGTCCCATGCCCACCGAATTGAGAGACGAAACCGGGGAGCTCATTCGGGAGCGAGCTCATGAGTACGGTACCACTACTGGCAGGCCGCGGCGCTGCGGCTGGTTTGATGCGGTTGCCGGTCGTTTGAGCGTTCAAACCAATGGCTTCAGTGGTATCGCTTTGACCCGACTTGATATTCTCGACGTTTTACCCGTGGTTAAGATATGTACCGGCTATAAGTTGGACGGGGAAACTCTGAGTTCTTTTCCAAGCAGCGCAGTTACTTTAGCCAGGTGTCAGCCTATTTATGAAGAATTACCCGGCTGGCAAAGCCAAACGGACGAAATTCGAAGCTTTGAGCACTTGCCCTCTGAGGCTCGCCGCTATGTAACCAGACTTGAAGAGCTTCTTTCCTGTCCAGTTGGTCTCATCTCGGTAGGTCCACGGCGAGAGCAGACGATAGTAGTAAAGTCAATCTGGTAGTGACTCAGCGTTGTGACGGCTGGCGCTCAGGGTATATGCGGCGCCACCTACGCTGCCAAAAATTAGCACTATGGTGAAAATTCTTCCCGTCTCGGATAGGGGATGCAGCTTGGTAAAGCCAACGGTGGCGATGGTTATCACGGTCATATACAGGGCTTCGTAGGCTGACCAGCCCTCGATGAGCATGTAGCCGACGGTGCCGGCAGCCATGACGAAGACAAGGACGCAAATTCCCTTAGCATACGCGGTGGTAAATTCATGCTGGTTCTTAAATAGTAGCTTTTGCGCCGCCCGCAGGCAAGGTGTAGAGGGATGCCTTTAGAAGGTCATGCTTTAGTTATTGGCAGGTCAATCTTGTAGTTTTTTAAGGCAGCCTTGATGAGTTCAGCGGATTTGTCATCGGGTTCGGTGAGGGGCAGGCGAGTTTTACCTACGGGGAAGCCCAGGTAGTTGAGGGCATATTTGGTGGGGATGGGGTTGGTGACTACGAAAAGAGCGTTTACTAATGGCAGTAAATGACGGTGGATGGTTGCAGCTTGGTCCATTTTGTTATTAACCGAGTTTTCTATCATTTGCTTAATTTGGACTCCCACCAGGTGTGAGGCAACGCTGATAACGCCGTAGCCTCCCAAGCTCAATATGGGCAAGGTGTCGCTGTCATTGCCGCTGTAAACTAGGAAGTCAGCCTCCGCCCCCTGTATAATTTTGGTAATCTGGTTGAGATTGCCGCTGGCTTCCTTAACCCCGATGATGTTATCAATCTGGCTTAGTCTGATAGCGGTTTCAGCAGCGAGATTAGTCACGGTGCGTGACGGAACATTATAGAGGATACAGGGCAAACTTGTAGCCTGGGCGATGGCTTTGAAATGTTGAAATAAGCCCTCCTGGGCAGGTCGGTTATAGTAGGGGACTACCAGGAGGCAAGCATCTACACCAGTCTTTTCGGCTTCCCGAGTGAATCTTTGACTTTCTGCGGTATTATAGCTACCGGTGCCAGCTATCACCGTGCCGCGCTCGCCAACTGCCGACTTCACCTCTCTGAAAAGCTGCAGTTTCTCCTCGCGGCTGAGCGTTGGAGATTCTCCAGTGGTGCCGGAAACTAGAACTCCATCGCTACCGGAGTTAAGTAAAGCCAGGGCTAGTTTTACTGCCTGTTGATAGTCAACTTCCCCGCTGGCAGTAAACGGGGTCACCATTGCCGTTAGCAGATGACCGAGCCTTGCCATTTTACCTCCTCAAATGAGTAATTTTGTGCTACAGCCATCCCCGTTTTATCACCTCTTCGGCGATCTGGATGGCATTAAGCGCAGCCCCCTTACGAAGATTGTCCGCTACTACCCACATTACCAGGCCATTTGGGTGGGATATGTCTTTGCGGATTCGCCCCACGAAGACCTTGTCTGTCCCCGCGGCCATCCAAGGTTGAGGATAGAGGCTAACGCTGGGGTCATCAACTACTTTAACGCCGGGAGCTCGCGCCAGAATGCGCTTGGCTTCTTCAGGAAGCATTGGCTCGGTAAATTCTATCTGTATTGCCTCGCTGTGTCCAATGTAGACGGGCACCCGAACGCAGGTTGCCGAGATGGCCATATCTTTACTGTGCATTATCTTTCGCGTCTCTTCCACCATCTTCTGTTCTTCCTTGGTGTAGCCATTATCCAAGAAGACATCTATTTCTGGCAGCACATTAAAGGCTATTTGGTGTGGGTATACGTGAGGGACGATATCCTGTCCCCCCAATGCCAATTTAGACTGAGTGGTCAATTCCTCCACTGCTGCGGCCCCGGTACCCGATACTGCCTGGTAGGTAGCAACGGTAAATCGCTTTATGGGGTTAACTTTGTGTAGGGGATAAAGAGCAACCACTGCCTGAATGGTGGAGCAATTTGGGTTGGCAATAATGCCCTTATGCCACTTTGTGTCCTCGGGATTGACCTCGGGAACTACCAATGGAACTGTGGGTTCCATTCGGAAGGCAGAGCTATTGTCAATGACTAACGCTTTAACCCGAGCGGCTATGGGAGAGAAGAAGTGACTGACTTCAGCGCCGGCTGAGAAGAGAGCAATGTCAACGCGCTGAAAAGAATCTGGCGTAGTCTCCTTGACTTCAATTTCTTGGTGGTTGACGAAGAGTTTCTTGCCCGCAGAGCGGTCGGAGGCGAACAGCTGAATTGAAGCCATGGGGAAATTCCGCTGTTCCAGCGTCTTAATGAATTCTTGGCCCACGAGTCCGGTGGCGCCGACGATGGCGACATTATAGCCCTTCATTTTATCTCTGACAGATTTAGCAGAGCATCCAAGCCGTAAACCAGCCCGGTGCGTTTGGACACTTGCTTAATGGCCAGGATGATGCCGGGAATGTAGCATTCCCGACTTATGGTGTCGTGGCGTAGGCTCAGCGTCTGCCCCAGGCCGCCGAAGGTAACTTCTTGGCTGGCTACAAACCCGGGCAGGCGCACGCTGTGAATGGTTATGCCATCTACCTGTCCCCCGCGGCTGCCGCTGAGGGTTTCCCTTTTAGTTTGGGGATAGTGGAAAGGTTTACCCCGGGCCTGCCGCATTGCCCTGGCCGTAGCTAGAGCAGTTCCCGATGGCGCATCGATTTTCCCCTGGTGGTGCATTTCGGTGATTTCGGCATAATCGAAGTAGTTGGCTGCGATTTTGGCTAGGTGTATCAGGAGCACCGCGCCCAGGGCGAAATTGGGAGCTACTACTGCCCCCACCTTGTTGGCTTTGGATAGTTGGTCTATCTCGGCTAAGTCGCCGTCGGAAAGACCGGTGGTGCCTATAACCAAATTAACTCCGTGCTTGGTGGTGATGCGTGCCGCTGAAATGGAAGCTTCAGCCGTGCTGAAGTCCACCAACACATCACAGTGGTGGCTTCCGAGTAGAGAGTCGAGGTTGGAGGAAAAGGGCACGGTCTTTGAGCTGTCAGGTAAGGGAAGGTAATCCTGGGTTACCTCTCGCTCTACCGCGCCCACCATCTCAAGCTCGGGGTCGCGGCACACGGCGCTGGTAACCTCTCTTCCCATTTTGCCCAGAGCTCCGTGGACAACCACTGCTATTGATTTCATACTTTTGTTTCCCATTGACTTAGTTGAGCTATTTACCATAATTGGGGCGGCGGTTACCTCGGTGAGTATGGGCAAAAGAAGTTTTCGTTCTATGTTGCCCCTTTACAGGGCGGGTAGCCGCCAAAGAATTTCTTACTTTAACTCCGGGCATCTGAGATAGGTTTTCCGAGTACCGCGCGGCGCGACAGGTTTATTCTGCTCATGGAGTCGATCCCGATGACTTTAACCATGAGCTCGTCACCGACTTTAACTACATCTTCAACTGCGGCCACGCGGTGATCGGCGAGCTCGCTAATGTGGACCAGTCCTTCTTTGCCGGGGATAATTTCTATCATGGCGCCGAAGTTGAGCAGGCGAGTTACCTTTCCAGTATAAATATTGCCAACTTGCACATCTTGGGTTAGGTCCTCTACAAGTTTAATTGCCTTCCGAGCCGCTTCCTCATCGGGGGAGCCAATAAGAACTGTGCCATTACTTTCGACGTCCATAGTAACCTTTGTTTTATCGATGATAGACCTTATGGTTTTACCACCGGGTCCGATGACGGCGCCGATTTTGCTTGGGTCAATGGTCATCCTATACATTCTGGGGGCATAGCGGCTAAGTTCGGGGCGGCTTTTGTCCATAACTTGCTGCATCTTATCCAGTATCTCCAGACGGGCGCCGCAGGCTTGGTCTAAAGCCTGGGCCAAAATCTGGTAGCTGATGCCCTGAAGTTTAATATCTAGCTGTATGGCGGTGATTCCGCGGGAGGTGCCGGCAATTTTGAGATCCATGTCACCGCAGGCATCTTCTATGCCTTCAATGTCAGTAAGGATGACATAATCGTGGTTTTCTCCGCTGACTAATCCCATAGCCACTCCGGCTACGGCAGCTTTAACTGGCACACCTGCGTCCATTAGAGAGAGGCTCGAGCTGCAAACGCTGGCCATGGAAGTGCTGCCGTTGGAGCTGAGGACTTCGGAAACCAGACGAATGGCATATGGAAAATCTTCCTCTTCGGGCAACGTGGGGGTGAGAGCTTGTTCCACCAAAGCGCCGTGTCCAATTTCCCGCCGCCCCGGCGAACCGATGCGTTTTACCTCTCCGGTGGAGAATGGCGGAAAATTATAGTGATGCATAAAGCGCTTGGTTTCTTCCAAGCCCAACCCGTCTAGTGGTTGCTCTTTGCTCATGGGGCCAAGAGTGGTAATGGTCATTACTTGAGTCTGCCCTCGAGTGAAGAGCGCCGAACCGTGAGTGCGCGGTAAAAAGCCAACTTCGGCACCGAGGGGGCGGATTTCTCCGGCTTGGCGACCATCCAAATGCTGTTTTTTGTCTAAGATTTGCTTTCTAACTGACGCTGTAAGAATATCCTCAAAGGCGGAAGCAATTTCAGCCTCGGGGAAAGTCTCGATCAGCTTTTCGGTGGCTTCGTTTTTAAGCGAGGCTGTGGCTTGGTCCCTTTGCTGCCTGTTTGGCTGATTGAGGGCTTCAATGAGTCTGTCTTCAAGGATAGGAGAAATGGAAGCTGCAAGTTCAGGGTTGGTCTCAACGGTCTTAACTTTCACTTTGGGTTTACCGCAAGCTTGCCGTAACTCTTCCTGGAGCTTGATAATTTCCTGATTTGCCTCGTGTCCGAACTTAATTGCCTCCAGTATCAAACTCTCCGGCACTTCTTGAGCGTTACCCTTGATCATTACTATTGACTCTTTGGTGCTGGCAACAACTAAGTCGAGCGAGCTATTGCTCATTTCCAATAAGGTTGGGTTTAAAGCCAGGCTGCCATTCAGACAGCCGACGCTTACCGCCGATATTGGTCCATTGAAGGGGATATCTGAGATGGTCAAAGCGGCTGAAGCGCCGATAACTGATAGAATATCGGGGTCATTTTCCTGGTCAACGGAAAGAACGCTAGTAACAACCTGAATATCGTTATGCAGGTCCTTTGGGAATAGGGGGCGTAGGGGGCGGTCGGTGAGTCGGGCAGCCAATGTTGCCTGCTCGGTGGGCCGTCCTTCGCGCCTGAAAAAACCGCCGGGAATCCTACCTGCGGCATAAAGTCTTTCTTCATAGTCTATGGTCAGGGGCAAAAAATCTGCCTGTTCTCGGGGCTTGCTGCTGATGCAGGCGGTGGTCAGGATCACCGAATCTCCGTAGCGAACGGTGACTGCGCCGTTAGCCTGCTCGGCGAGCTTACCCGTTTCAATGATGAGGGGGCGTTTGCCAATTGTACATTCAAAAGTCTGAGACATATCAAAAAACCTCTAAAGATTTGATTTCCCGCTTTTTGGTGGGGTAGAAGCTCTGTACCATTTCCTTTGGTGTATTTGCTGCCTACCTCCTCAGGCCCAGCTTGGTAATAAGTGCAGAATGTCGCCTTGCATCTTCTTTGCTGAGGTAAGCTAGCAGCCGTCTTCGCCGCCCTATCAACTTGAGGAGTCCATGGCGGGAGTGGTGGTCGTGAGAGTGAACTTTCAGATGCTCAGCTAATTCGTTTATCCTTTCCGTGAGCACGGCCACCTGGACCTCGGTAGAGCCGGTGTCTCCCTCGCCGCGCGCAAATTCGGCGATAATGGTCATTTTTCTCTCTTTTTCCAAAATCCTACTTCCTCACATCTAGCTAAAATTATAAATCAATATTATACCACAGCTTAAACCAACAACATAATAGATTAAACGGATACCACTTATCAAGTTACTAAAGTTTTTCCTCAAAGAGAAGGCGTGAGGCTTTGTGGCATTTTGAGCGCTTGTGAATGGTCTCGGTTAGCGGGAGTTTTAAATATGTCCTGCTTTTTGCTTGCATCAGGATTACGACCAACCGCCATCCTTAGGCGAACTCTCTGTATTCCCTTGCGGGCAGCCCAGGTTATTGAACATTGCGTCAAAATGTTACTAAAGAGGCGACGGAAAGAGCCTATAGTGCCGCAGTAAACAATAGGTGGTGTAGTTAGTGTTAAGCAAACCAAAGCTCCTCGGATTTGGTCATGGTAATCTTTATCGCTGGTGAGCCCATACCGCCTTTTGCAACTGAACCTCCTTTAGTGTATAGTAGAAGTGGTGGTTTCAGTTCAGGTTATCGCGTACTTAATTAAATTACTTTAGATTCACCCAAGTTTCGGATGACCACGCAACTCTAGCCAGCTATTTGGAAGAGAGGAGGTCATCCGATGAGTTTCGTGGACAAGTTGATCCTATCTTCCTATACAATTTAACGAAAGGGGACCGATATGAATATCTACGTGGGTAACTTATCACGTGAGGTAACTGAAGAGGAATTGCGGCAAGAATTCACGGCTTTTGGGCAAGTGACATCTGTAAGCATTATAAAAGACAGGCATAGTGGGCAATCTAGGGGGATTGGGTTTATTGAAATGCCATCAAAGGCTGAAGGCGAGGCCGCAATCACAGGCCTCAAAGGGAAAATGCTACAGGAACGAACGCTTGATGTTAGCGAGGCTCGCCCTCGTTCCGACAGCAGGGGCAGTGGGTCCTACGGTGGCAGGAGAGGCGGCGGGTTTAGTGGAAGAGGAAGACAAAGAAGATACTAAATTGCCTAGTCGTCATCTATATGCTTAAGACATATAGTGGTGGTACTTAATACAACTGGCCGAGCACACAATGCATAGTACAGTTTCAGCAGTATTTTTCGGCATATAGGTAGATTTGGCCTAAGAGCGGGCCTTCTCTGAATAGTTCACAATTTTGATGTAACAAAAAGCCACAATGTTCAATTGCATCAGGGTAGCACAAACACTAGGATTGCAATGACTTCCCTAAATTGTTTGGCTTCATGAGATGGTTTTGCTACAATTATTGCTGGTCACTAATCCATCATGCTATTTGAAATGAAGCTGCCCAACATCAACACGAGTAACCTCTATATCAATCGGGTCAGTCATACCTTTGCGAATTATGGTCAGAAGCACTTTGCTTCCCACTGGCCCACGAATCCTAAGCTGTATCTCACCCTTTCTCATTTGTGAATAACTAACTTTATCAACGGCGGTGATCACGTCACCCAGTCTTATACCCGCTTCTTCGGCGGGCGAATTCTCAGCGAAGTCTTCTACTCTGATTCCTTGTTCTACGACCGCAATTTTAATACCAACGAGCCCATTGGTAAGCTCGACAATCCTCGCCCAGTCTTCACTACTCGGCACAGCCATAATTGAGTAAATCTTCCCATCACGAATCCGCAATTCATAGCTGATATTTATGTGCTCTATGCCAATAATCCGGAAGTCATCACCACTTACTTTTGCTGAACATGCCACTTTATCGCCATCGACACTGATAGGGCTTGTGAGAGAGTGCTGGTGATACCATGCCATGTTGTCTCTCAAAATGGCCTCAAATTCAGCTTTTCCCTCAATCCTTACTCCTGGGGGCTCCTGGTGAAAGATTACATCATCCGATAGTAGACCGAGGCAGGTATCAATGTCACCATTGGAAGAAGCCTGCAAGAAAGCTTCGGCTATGACCTCTGGCTTTGTCAACGTTGGAGTCTCCGCTGCTCTAGTGCAGCCAGTAAGTAAGAGAACCATCACAGGTAGGATAACAAGAACCTTTTTCATTTCATCTCCTATAGAACTCAGATTGTATCAGAGCTATGATATATCAAGGAGTAGAGCTAAGACAACGGTATGGAGCAAATGGTGAGTAGTAGTCCCACTTGTCGAGAGTTTCTATGCTAACTAGTGGTTCCCTTGAAATGCCTCTTTCCAAAAGCAAATAACCCTTTCTCACCCAAACATAATGCTGACTGAACAAAGCATCGAAATGTGACCTTAATCGCCTTTCGGATAACCTCGTTAGAAAGGACCTAATCCTCGAAAGGGGATTGAAGCTATTGACTTGCTGATGGGTGGGAGCTATAGTAGCCATTGCGGGCGAAGCCCCGTTGATGGTTCGAGGATTTTGTAGATGAACCTCGGTGTTTGCAAGCTGAAGCTTCACTGCCCGGGAAGTCATTCTTTGAAGGATAAGCGGAGAATAGTTAAGTCCATCACTTCCCGAGTTCAAAAGAAGTACAATATCTCGGTGGCTGAAGTTGATGACCAGGATTTGTGGCAGTTGGCAACTTTGGGCATAGCCTGCGTCAGCAATCACAGACAGCATGCCGATGAGACCCTGGCGAGGGTGATAAGTTTCATTACCGAGAATTACCCGGAGTTGGAAGTGGTGGAGTGTGAGACGGAAGTACTGCCGGCTCTTTAGTGATGCCGCCGTGAAATAAGCTCCTCTTGTTGGTTTGGCATGGAAGTCAGCGCCTTTTTGCACCACATTACAACTTTACCCGCCTATAAGGGGCAAGTCGTTCACATTAAGCACATTGCCTCCAGCGATGCTAGTTTTGGCGAGCTGGATAAGCCGCTCCAGCCCGCTTTGCGGGCACAGCTTGAATCTTTGGGGCTATCGTCTCTGTATGCTCATCAGGCCCAAGCGGTAAATGCCGCCCGAAGTGGAAAGAATGTGATGATAGCTACGGCCAGCGCCAGCGGCAAGACCTTGTGTTACAACTTGGCGGTGCTGGAGGGGATTTTGAATGATAAGTCCAG
>JAUXIO010000056.1 GCA_030620975.1 Dehalococcoidia bacterium
TTCGATTTGATTTTTACCACAGTCTGCTTAGTACTGAGTAGGCTTGGCAAGAATGACGTAGCCAACTGGAGTGCCTACAATTATCCCCTCTATTAGGTTGGGGGTCAGAAGGTTACAACCTGTGTGAGAAATTTGTAATAAAATTCATCCTAATTTTCTATTTGAGCTCGGTTGAAGGTATAATAATTGAAAGAAGTAAGCCCAAAGTAAAGGAGGCAGTGAATGAATAAAATTCTAGAAAACTGTAAAGAGCGATTTCCTCGCTTGGCTGAGGTGTATGAGGTGGTGCAGACAGTTGAGGTAGTAGTTAAAGATGGATCAGAAGATGGGTCAAGACGATGCCGGATCGAGGTACTAAAACGCTACGGGCCTTCGGTAGATAATTACGTTGCAAGGTATTGGGATCTCGAGAGTGTCTACCTCCAACCCAGCTACCCTAGGAAGGGAGGAAAATTCCAGAGAGGGTCGGAAGATGAAACAGTTCTTACGGAGAGCCGCTTTATGCCCTCGGCTTACGGGTCTACCCCTGAGAAGACACTCCTAGAAGCACTGCACTTCTTGGCCGACAGGTAGCTACCAATATATAAGGGACCTAGATTATGCCTGAAGTGGTTTCTGACGCAAAACTCCTATGAAACTCTTTAGGAGGTATTCAGCGGGCGAGGGTTTAAAAAGAATTTAATCTATTCTGCCTGATTTCATCCTTTTTATTGCGAATTCCGTGTTTATTGCTATCATGGCCTCAATAATCTGGGTGTGATGAGGTTTACCTTTTATGTATTCCAGGATAACCTGTGTCATCTTGTCGGTTTGCCTTTTCCCCAGCATTGGTTCCAATTTTTCGAGAATTTCATCAACAGTCTTTTGGTCATCCCCCATTAGGCCGTATTCAAGGCATATGGCCTCTATTCTTTTCTTGCCTAAGGTCTGGTGAACATCGGTTGACATCGCTCCATAATCCCCTTAGCTACTTTCAATCTTGAGGTTTGGACTTGGGTCGATAAATTGCTTATAGTAAATAATTCACAACTGGTGAGACTGGCATCCGCGTGGAGCTGCGCCAGTTCAGAGACTTTCATAGCTGGGATTATAACATGTGCCAATCAGCAAATATACCAGCAATATGCGCATGCCCATTTGAGCAAGCTGGTAAGGTGAATAGTTGAAACATAGCTGAGGTCGTTGTAAGATTTCGTGGGAAGGATATCATACTAGGACAATCATTACTGGAGGAAAAATGAAAGTAAGCCGAGTGGCGGAGATGAGAGATTTAGACCAGCGGGCGGTGAATGAGTTTGGCATCACTCAGGAGATGCTGATGGAAAATGCGGGTGAGGCTGCATATTTTGTCATTTTGAGGGAGTTTGGAGTGAGAGATAAAAACTTTGTCATTTTCTGCGGCGTGGGCAACAACGGAGGCGACGGATTTGTCGTCGCCAGAAAGTTACACTCAACCGGTGGAAAGGCGAGGGTCTTCTTGCTGGGTGAAAGAGATAGACTGGAGGGGGCAGCAAGAAAGAACTTTGATATCATCTCCAAGATGCCAATAGAGGTCTGCAGCGTTGAGTCAATAGAGCAGATGAGGCAAGCCATTTTTGACTGCGATGCCATCGTGGATGGCATATTTGGAACAGGTCTCTCCAGGGAAGTGACTGGAATATTTAAGGATGCAATTCAACTGATAAATGAAAGCCAGAAGAAAGTGTTTAGCATTGATATCCCCTCGGGGGTCAATGGCGATACCGGGCAGGTGATGGGTTCAGCAGTGAAGAGTAACTATACCATAACCTGTGGACTTCCCAAAATAGGGAATATGCTTTATCCCGGCTTTGACCTCTGCGGCAAGCTTTATGTCTCTCACATCTCCTTTCCGCCATCCCTCTATAACACGGAGAGGATGAAGGTTCAGACAAATGACCTTGTGGCACTCCCCAAGCGGGACAGGGACACGCATAAGGGAAGTTACGGCAGAGTTCTTTTCATTGCTGGCTCTTCAAACTATCTGGGAGCACCTTACTTCTCCGCTCTTTCTTTCCTCAAAGCCGGTGGTGGGCTCTCTTACTTGGCCACACCTAAATCTATCTCACCGTTTCTGGCAAGCAGGGGAAGTGAGATCGTCTTCGCCCCCCAGAAGGAGACGAGTTCGGGAAGCTTAGCCCTGGAAAGCGGGGAAGAACTTCTGGAGTTGTCAAAGAGCGTGAATATGGTCATTATGGGACCCGGCTTGTCCCTGAATGAGGAAACCCAGGAACTGGTGAGGGAATTGACAAAGAGGATAGAAACTCCGCTACTCATAGATGGCGATGGGATTACTGCTATTGCCCAGGATATAGAGCTCATTGCGCAGAGGAAGGCAGAGACTATTTTTACCCCTCACAGCGGGGAGATGTCTCGGCTGGCGAAAATGGAAGTAAGCCAAGTGAACGAGGATAAGATAAGCGTGGTGCAAAAAATGGCCAGAGAGCTCAATGCCATTATCGCGCTGAAGGGAGCTCACTCGCTTATTGGTTATCCGAGTGGGATGCTCTACATCAATACTAGCGGAAATCCGGGAATGGCTACGGCTGGAAGTGGCGATGCGCTCACTGGCGCCATTGCTGCCATGTATGGGCTGGGATTATCCCTGGGAGACGCGGTCAGAATGGGTGTCTTCATCCATGGACTCTCCGGCGACTTGGCAGCTGGGGAAAAGGGGGAAGATGGCATAACGGCGCAGGATATTCTGGACCATTTGCCCCACGCGCTAAGATGCTATCGCCAAAACTTCAATGAGCTCTCGGAAAACTTTTATGGAAGCATTTACACAGTCTAGGGGGAGAGATGAAGGCCTGGGTTCTGGAAAATCAAGCAAGCATTGAGAAAAGACCGTTATTACTGTGGGAGGTTTCTATTCCTGAGCCAGAGGAGGGCGAGATAAGAGTAAAGGTGCACGCCTGTGGCGTATGCCGAACTGACATCCACATTGCTGAAGGTGATTTGCTTCTGAGAAAGTCGCCCTTGATCCTTGGTCATCAGATTGTCGGAGTCGTAGAGAAGGTAGGCAAGGGGGTAAACGAGTTCAAGGTTGGCGATAGGGCTGGCATAGCCTGGCTCAATTTCTCCTGCGGCAATTGCAAATTCTGCCGCTCTGGAAGAGAGAACCTCTGCCCTCAGGCTAAATTCACCGGCTGGAATGTCGATGGCGGATATGCTGAGTACGTGAAGGTCTCTCAAGATTTTGCCTTTCATCTTTGGGAAAATCTGTCCCTTACTGAGACTGCACCTCTCATGTGTGCCGGGATAGTTAGCTACAGGGCGCTAAGACTCACCGGGATAAGGAGAGGGGATAAGCTAGGTCTCTATGGATTTGGACCTGCCGCCTCGTATGTGCTTCAAGTGGCGAAATACTTGGGGATAGAGATATTTATAATTACCAGAAGCGAAAAGAATAAAAATAGAGCCAGAGAGCTGGGAGCGGACTGGGTGGGTGGGTATGAAGATGAGGCACCTACAGACGATAAAGAGCTTCTCAAAGAAAGCAAACCTCCCTCCTTGCCCCCCCCCTAAATCTGGGAAGGAAGAGGGATGACTTACAATCGGAGGTAAATAATCATTAACTTCGAGCCAATACCTCGAAGGGTATTAGTCTACAAGCGTCCCCGAAATTACCATTTCTTGTAATAGCGTTTAACAAAGTATCATTAAGTGCAATGCCTTTGAATACTAAGACGATATAGACGGTCTTTCCATCAAAGCCGCTAAAGGCGCTTACGTCACACCACCTTAGTAATGGTTCTCATCCTGTCTTTGTCTTGG
>JAUXIO010000062.1 GCA_030620975.1 Dehalococcoidia bacterium
ATAGACTTGCGGAGGGTGAGGATTTTGGCTCTCTGGCTGAGGAGTTTACGCGGAATAGCCTGACCAAGGACAAGGCTGGCGATGTGGGTTGGCTGCCCAGGGGGATAGCCAGATATCAACTTCACAGCGTGGTTTTTGATGATTTTGTTTTTAACCTTGAGCCAGGAGTGTTAAGTGAGTTGGAGGATGTTGATACCATTAAGAATGGCGGTTATTGGTTGATAGAAGTTACAGCTAAAGAAGAGGATATGGTGCGGGTTCGAGCCATACTGGTGGGGAACCGGGGGGAGGCTGAGGAAATAGCTGCCAAATTGGAGGACGGTGACGACTTTGCCGCTCTCGCTGAGCAGTACTCCCAGCACCCGGAGACTAAAGACAGAGGTGGTGATTTTGGCTGGATGCCTTTAGCCGGGTCTCCGATGATGACCAGCATCTTCAATGAAACGATTTGGGAATTAGATGTTGAGGAATTGAGTGAACCGATTTTTGATGAGTTTCAGAAAACGCGCGGGGGTTGTTGGCTAGTTGAGGTTTTAGTTAAGAAACCCGATCGGCAGATAGAGTCTAACTATAGGCAGGTGCTGGCTGAGCAAGCGTTATATGATTGGGTTGAAGAATGTAAGCAAGCGAGTGAAGTGGAATGCTACTTAGATGAGCAGAAGAAGTTGTGGGCGTTGAGTCAAGCTATGGAGGTTGGATAAGTATGGACAAGGGAAAGTCCATAGGTATTGGCTTAATGGGCTTGGGTGTAGTTGGTGGTGGGGTGGCTAAAGTGCTGGCGGACAAGGCAGAAATTTTAGCTGGGCAGGCAGGTATTCCACTGGTTTTGAAGAGAGTTTTGGTGCGTGAACTTGGCAAGCAGCGCCCAGTGAGTCTAAAGTTGGGTTGCCTGGTTACCGAGTCTGGCGAGATCATTAACGACCCTGAGATAGATATCGTGGTAGAGGTTATGGGGGGTGAATATCCCGCTGCTGAATATATAAGGGAAGCGCTTATTAGAGGTAAGCATGTGGTCACGGCTAATAAGGAGGTGATGGCGAAACAGGGACTTGAACTTTTGACCTTGGCTGAGGAACATGGAGTTGAGCTTCGCTATGAAGCGAGCGTTGGTGGCGGCATTCCACTCATAGCTCCTTTCCAGCAGGACCTGATTGCCAACAATATTTTGGCCATTCACGCCATCATTAATGGGACCACTAATTATATACTGACTCAGATGGCGCAGGGAGGGTTGGACTTTTCCGCGGCACTGGAGCAGGCTCAGGAATTGGGTTACGCTGAAGCTGACCCGAGTAATGATGTGGAGGGAATGGACGCCGCCTATAAGCTGGCCATTTTGGCCACTTTAGCCTTTCGCATTCAAGTTAAACCTGAAGATGTGTATTGTGAGGGGATCTCAAGGCTTAAGGCGTGTGATTTTCGTTATGCGCACGAGCTTGGTTATGTTATAAAGCTTCTGGCTATCGCCAAGGGAAGTGACAGTTCCATTGAAGTGCGGGTTCACCCCACTTTCATTCCCGAAAATATTATGCTGGCTAAGGTGGATGGCGTTTATAACGCGGTCCAGGTGGAAGGTGATTTAATGGGCAAGGTAATTTTCTATGGGGAAGGGGCGGGTACTTCACCAACTTCCAGCGCGGTCGTTGCTGATATTATGGCCGTGGCGCAGAATATTCGGCGCGGGGCGACTAGCAGTCCCAGGCTGCAGCTGGGAGAAGTGAAGACTATTAAATCCATGCTTGACATAGAGACTCGGTATTATTTGCGGCTGAATGTCGCCGACCAATCTGGGGTATTGGCGCAGATTTCAAAGGCGTTGGGTGATTGCGATATCAGCATTTCTTCGGTAATTCAGAAAGAGGCCGACCCCATGGCTAAGACTGCCGAGCTCGTTATTATGACTCATCCGGCCAGGGAGCGAGCGGTACAGCAGGCACTTGAAGAGGTGGGGCAGTTGCCCGTGGTTAAAGAAATCAGCAATTTTGTCAGAGTGGAAGTGTAAAGAGAAACAATGGGCACTGGCGTTTTAATCAGATATCGTGATTTCCTGCCCATTACTCCAGCCACTCCCATTATCAGCCTTGGTGAGGGAGGTACTCCCTTGGTTAGGTCTCGCAATTTAGAGACTGAGCTTGGCTGTGGTGAACTTTACTTCAAGCTGGAAGGCTGTAATCCCACGGGCTCTTTCAAAGACCGGGGCATGGTAGTAGCCGTGGCTAAAGCGGTAGAGAATGGCAGCTCCAGCGTTATTTGTGCCTCTACTGGTAACACCAGTGCCTCGGCGGCAGCCTATGCAGCTCACTTTGGCGTTAGAGCAATTGTTATTGTGCCTAAAGGGAAAATTGCCGTGGGAAAGTTTGCCCAGGCTATTGCCTATGGCGCTGAGATTATAAATGTACAGGGTAATTTTGACCAAGCACTTCAAGTGGTTCGTGCCTTGGTTGAGAAGCACCAGGTTACTCTGGTCAATTCGCTGAATCCGCACCGCATCGAGGGGCAGAAGACGGCAGCTTTTGAGATCGTAGATAGTCTGGGTGATGTTCCAGACTATCTTTTTATACCGGTGGGCAATGCCGGCAATATAACTGCTTACTGGAAAGGTTTTGTCGAGTATCATCAAATTGGCAGAGCGAGGCAGACCCCAAAGATGATGGGGTTCCAAGCTGAGGGCGCGGCTCCAATTGTGCGGGGTGAAGT
>JAUXIO010000024.1 GCA_030620975.1 Dehalococcoidia bacterium
CATCTTTATCCGACATGTTAACCTCCATTATCTTTATCCGACATGTTAACCTCCATTTGGAGACGGCAAGTTAAGGAGAGCGAATGTCATTAGTAAAGCTACTCCACCTATGAAGGCAAGCATTGATAGCCAGTTTAACCAAAATGTTACTGTTCTGAGTCCATTCTTAGGTGGATTATTTGGATTTACACTCCTGGATAATATCCCATCTAGTATGTCTATTTGTTTTTGGCAAGAGGCCTGACTAAAAAGGAGTGATACAAGTGTCATTAGAATACTCATTCCAAATGCCACCCATGCTCCAACTAAAATACTGACTGTCCCTTCCTGTGGTAGAGGGGTAATCTGTTGAAGAAAGACAAGTGAAAGACCAAAAGTACCTGCAGCTAATGTAAGAACATACTTGTCAAAGCTCCTGGATTGGTCAAGTAGAGCATTGATATTCCATTTCCTGTCATCACTAAGTTCTGCTTTGTACTGAGCGTCAAGAGGGGCAGAGTCGTCATTCTTAGCATCACTTGGTGGACTGAATTCCTGTGTCTCTCTAGCTATTTGTGTCCTACTCCTACGAGTATAAGCAAGAATGAAGCCTAGTACAAGCATTACTAGACCAGCAATAATACTAAACGCACCTCTAGGGAGGTCTGTCGGTGCATAGGAAACCCCTTGAAAGATGAAGGCTAAGCCAGCACCAATACCAATAGCAGCCCAGAATCTCCTGTCCTCTGGGTTCCTACTATCTGTACCCACTATAGTTAATCCTTATGTTCTTTCAAGTATTACTGCCTGATTATAGCACATTCATATGTGAGCAGAGAAACTATCATCCGGCTTGAGCGCCCGGACAGTCCAAATAATCCATGTTGCCATTCATAAAGCCTTGAAAAACGCAGTCAGAACCAACCTATTAAGCCGAAATGTGGCTGATGCCGTTGACAAGCCCAAGATACAGCGCACTGAAATGCACCCAATGACCGAGAATGATTTAAGCCTATTCCTGGAAGCTGCCAAACAAGGTCAATATTATGCTTTATTCTACACATACCTTTTCACCGGCATGCGTAGAAGCGAGTTACTGGCAGTCAGATTGTGCGATGTAGACCTTTTAGGTTTGCAGATATCCGTATCTAGAACGATGCAATACCTCAGCGGGGTTAAGAACTATGTCACCTTCAAAGAACCTAAATCGAAGAAGTCCAGACGACTCATAGCTCTATCGCCATCTACCGCGTTTGTTCTAGATGAACACCTGAAATCCCAGGAGAAAATGAGAGGATCTTTGCAGCTCCCGCCAATAACGGAGAATGACCTGGTATTTAGCCATTGGGACGGAACTCCACTATTGCCAGATAGCATTACTCATGCTTGGGTAAAATTAGTCCGCAAGTGTGGGCTAAAGGGTATCCGCCTTCACGATGCACGTCATACCCATGCTACCATCATGCTAAAGCAAGGCGTACACCCCAAAGTAGTCCAGGAAAGGCTAGGACATTCAACAATCAGTACAACACTAGATACTTACTCTCATGTATCACCTGGGATGCAAGAGGCTGCTGCCAGAGGCTTTGATGATATCTTGAATAGAGAATCCAAGCTGGAAAAGGAACTGGCGGAGATAATCCAGAATTGAATTAGTGCCAAATTAGTGCCATTTAACAGAAAAGCCCCGTACCGTCTTAGCGATATGGGGCTTTTTAGCTTCATAAAATGGCGTCCCTGGCGCGACTCGAACGCGCGACATGCTGCTTAGAAGGCAGCCGCTCTGTCCAACTGAGCTACAGGGACTTAATTTAACTTTAGCATAAGGCCGGGTAAGTGACAATCAGCTTAGCAATTCACAGTAAAACTGTTAAGAATCACTTCTTGTGCGCAGCCGCAACATGTTCCTGCCAGCAAGCTGTATGCACATAAACAGCACACTTGGCACAATAGTACAATCTTGTCTTAGCCTCTTTACCACAAACCGGACACTTTAAAGCCATTTTCGGTTGATCCCCAACCTCCCTCCTTAAGATTATGCTACTTCTTCCCTTCACCAGCCTTATCATCCTTCCCTGACTCATGCCCATGTTCACTCTGGCGCTCACTATTAGCATTGTCAGTAACGTAGAACCCCGACCCCTTAAATATTATAGGTACCGGAGAGAAAACGCGCCGGGCTGATTTTCGACATCGAGGGCAAGCAGCTATAGACTCATCGTTAAAATCCTGCTTGAGATCAAATTGCAGGTTGCAGTTCAGACACTGATACTGGTAAATAGGCATTGTGTACAACCTCCATTGAATTAGTACTAGCCATTAGTAGCTATCTGTGCCATCATGATGAACATAATGAGCTACTTCTAGTCAAATAATTAGCACTCCCAACTCCAGAGTGCTAATCAACTATTATAAAGTGCAAGCCAGCCTTTTTCAAGTAATTACACCCCACCCAAGAACCAGACAACTCGGTAAGGAACTGGGATTGGCTTACCAGATTTATGATGATATACTAGGTATGTGAGAGCAGGGGAGAATGCCAGTAAGCCTCAGCGAGTAACATCTCAAAAAGGGGGGAAACTCTACTCGTGCAAAGTCAAGCGCAACCCGAAGCTACTAGCCTGCCCTCATATCAGCGAACTGAATTAAAGACATAACACAATTTCCCATCGAGCGCAAAATACTAAATAGGGGATTAGATAGCTAGAGGAGAGGCTGGAGCCGAGGTTAATAAGGGAAACAAAATTGGCTAAAAAGACTATCAAAGATATAGATGTTGAAGGAAAGAAGGTTCTACTTAGAGTCGATTTCAATGTGCCACTGGATACAAAGACCAATGCCATTACTGATGACAGCCGCATCCGCGCCTCGCTACTCACTATTAAATATCTCGTTGACCACAAGGCAAAGGTGATACTCTGCTCCCATTTAGGGCGCCCCAAGGGTGAAGTGGTCGAAGGATTACGGATAGCACCAGTGGCGCGACGTCTGTCAAAACTTATAGGGCTACCAGTGACAATCACCCAAGATTGCATTGGCATTGAGGTAGAAAAGGCGATAGATAAACTTAAAGAAGGTGAACTTCTATTCTTGGAGAATCTGCGCTTTCACCCCGGGGAAGAAGCAAATGATCCCATTTTCGCTCAAAAGTTAGCCAGGTTAGCTGATATCTATGTTAATGATGCCTTTGGCACTGCCCATCGAACTCATGCCTCTACGGTAGGTATAGCCAAGCGTTTGCCAGCAGTAGCCGGTTTCCTGATGGAAAAGGAGCTTGAGGTCATGGGCGGAGCTCTAAGTGATCCAGAGCGCCCCTTCGCTAGCCTGGTAGGGGGTGCTAAAGTAAGCGACAAAATAGGCCTTTTGCAGAATATTTTAGACAAAGTTGATTCTCTGCTTATCAGCGGTAGTATGGCAGCCACTTTTCTTAAGGCGAAAGGCTATGAAGTTGGACATTCCCAAATAGAGGAAGATAAGTTAAACTTAGCCAAACAATTATTAGATAAAGCTAGAAATAAAGGAGTATCTCTATTACTGCCAGTTGATGTAATTGTTACCGGAAATATTCAAGCCCAAACCCAAGGCAAAGTAGTGCCCATAAACAAAATACCAGCAAATAGCTATATTGCAGATGTCGGTCCTCAGACCATTGAACTCTTCTCCCAAGAGCTAAGAAAGTGCCGGACTGTGATATGGAATGGACCTCTGGGAATTTATGAAAAGCCCCATTTCGCCAAGGGCACCAGATCCATGGCTGAACTTTTGTCTACTCTTAAAGCCACCACAGTTATTGGTGGCGGCTCCAGTGCCGAGGTCGTGCAAGAAATGGGACTGACAGATAAAATGACGCACGTGTCAACCGGCGGTGGTGCCAGTTTAAGGTTCATGGAGGGGAAAACTTTGCCCGGAGTAGCCATCCTACTTGATAAATAGCGATGATTAGCTTGGAACAAATAAAGAAACTTGCCATTCCCTCAGCCTCAAAGATAGTAATGTTAGTCATCGATGGCTTGGGAGGATTACCTAATCCCAAAACGGGCAAGACAGAATTAGAGACGGCAATTACACCAAATCTTGACCGACTGGCCGAGGAGGGTATATGTGGACTTGCTGATATAGTGAGCCCGGGCATCACACCGGGAAGTGCTCCGGGACATTTAGCTCTTTTTGGTTACGACCCCCTTAAGTTTAGCATTGGCCGGGGCATTCTAGAAACCTTGGGAATAGATTTCGGTCTCAAGAAAGGTGATATTGCGGCGCGCGGAAATTTTTGCACCATTGACGAAAAAAGGTTGGTAACCGACCGCAGAGCCGGCCGCATCCCCACAGAAAGATGTGTCCAGCTATGCGAGATACTGAGCCATATTAGATTAGATGACATACAACTTTTTGTGCTACCAGTTAGAGAGCATCGTTTCTCGCTAGTTCTCAGGGGCGGGGAGCTATCTGCTAAACTCAGCGATTCTGACCCCCAGCAAACGGGTGTATTCCCAAACATCGTTGCCGCAGCTAACCCAAGGGCAGAAAGAACCGCACGCCTGGTAAACCAATTTATTGATAGGGCAAAGGAAATTTTACCCCAACACTATCCAGCCAACATGATTTTACTTCGCGGCTTCTCTCAACTTCCCGAAATTCCCACTTTCAATGACACCTATAAACTAAAGTCGGCAGCCATCGCCACTTATCCCATGTACAAAGGAATCGCCAAATTGCTGGGAATGAAAGTGCTCGGTGGAGCTAACTCCATTAAGGAAGAGCTAACCACCTTGGCCCGGCATTATGCCGAATACAACTTTTTCTTCGTTCACATTAAACAAACGGATGCCGCTGGCGAAGACGGCGATTTCAGCAGGAAAGTCAAAGTTATCGAGGAAATTGATGTCGCTTTGCCTCCATTATTAAGTCTAAAACCTGAGGTAACAGTAGTCACCGGCGACCACTCTACACCGGCTCTGCTAAAAGGACATAGCTGGCATCCAGTGCCTCTACTTTTGCATTCTCAATGGTGCCGCCCCGACGCGGCAAAGGAATTCTCAGAGCGAGCTTGCACATCTGGTGGACTGGGCAGATTCTCAGCCCTAGATATCATGCCTCTAGCTATGGCAAATGCTTTAAAACTAACCAAGTTTGGTGCTTAAAAATGCGACTGCCCTTAGTTGTCGGCAACTGGAAAATGAACACCACAATTGATGAGGCTAAAGTTCTCGCCCGCAGTATGTTAGCCGGGTTAAGTGAAATAAAGGGGGTGGAGAAGGTACTCTGTCCACCCTTTATCTCACTAGCTGCAGTAAGAGAAATAATCCAAGGTTCATCCATTAAACTCGGAGCGCAAAATGCATACTCCAAAGATAAGGGCGCCTATACCGGCGAGATTTCCCCACTCATGCTCAGCCAACTATGCGAATTCGTCATTCTGGGACACTCCGAGCGACGGCAATACTTTGCCGAAACTGACGACATCGTTAATGAGAAAATAAAGGCAAGCCTGGGAACTGAACTTATCCCCATCCTATGCGTTGGAGAGAAACTTGAAGAAAACGAAGCCGGCAAAACCACAGAGATAATTACCAAACAGCTAAAGGCGGCTTTAAACGCTGTAAAACCCAGCGACAAGCTAGTGATTGCTTATGAGCCAATCTGGGCAATTGGCACTGGCAGAGCAGCCAGTGCCATCCAAGCGGCAACCATCATTAAGCTTATTCGCCATACCATTGCCGAACTCTGGGGTAATGAATCAGCTCAAAATATGCGCATTCTATATGGTGGCAGCATTAGCAGCGCCAATATTGACGAGTTTATCGCCGAAACGGAAATTGATGGTGCCCTGGTCGGTGGTGCCAGCCTCGAGGCCAAAGAATTTCTAAGCATCATCAGTCAGGTGGCAGCAATCAAGAAAAGCCAACTCAACTCCCCCAGCTAGCAGAGAATGGAGTATCTCGTCTCCATCGTTGGGCCCACAGCCATCGGTAAGAGTCAGCTCGCCATTTACCTGGCTCAGAATCTCAATGGAGAGATAGTGAGTGGTGACAGCCGACAGGTTTATCGCTATATGGATATTGGCACTGCCAAACCCAACCCATCACAGCGAGCTTTAGTCCCCCATCATCTTATTGACATGATTAGCCCCGATGAGACCTCCAGCTTGGGCATTTACCAGAAGTTAGCCTTTGAGACAATTGCGGGCATCCAGCGACGAGGCAGATTGCCATTCCTGGTAGGGGGCAGCGGCCTCTATATCTGGTCAGTGATAGAGGGTTGGAAGATACCTCAGGTTCCACCAAATTCGAAACTCAGACGCAATTTAGCGGCCAGGGCAAAGCGGGAGGGCAGCTATAGCCTTTACAGCGAGCTTGAGAAAAAAGACCCGTTGGCCGCAATAAAAATCGCCCCAGAAAACGTGCGTCGAATTATAAGAGCCCTGGAAATTTATAAAACGGTGGGGGAACCAGCTTCCCAATTATGGCAGAAAGAGCCTCCGCCATTTCACTCCCTCATCATAGGTCTGACCGCCGATAGAGGCGACTTGTATCAAAGAATTGACCTGCGAGTTGAGGAGATGATAAAACAAGGACTGATGGAAGAGGTAAAAGGATTGGTTAAAAGAGGCTATGGCTTGAATCTTCCCTCCATGTCCGGCATAGGTTATAAACAGATAGGAAAGTTTCTTCAAGGAGAACTGGAGCTACCAGCAGCCATTCAGCAGATAAAATACGAGACCCACCGCCTGGCTCGCCACCAATACACGTGGTTTCGCCTCAAAGACGAGAGAATTCACTGGTTTGATATAACAAATAGTAAGTGGCGAGAGAAAGCAAAAGAGTTAGTAGAAGACTTTTTGGCAAACCTAAAGGATGAGGCGAGTTAATCATGCACTTCTCTAAATTACAGGCCACGGGTAACGACTTCATATTGGTAGACGCCCGAGAGATGGAGCAGGATTGGGCAAAGTTGGCTCAAGTCATGTGTGATCGCCATTTTGGCGTTGGGGCTGATGGTTTAATACTAGTAGAGGCATCAAGAACCGCCGACTTGAAGATGCGCCTGTTTAACTATGATGGCTCGGAAGCTGAAGCTTGCGGCAATGGACTTAGATGTCTAGCTAAATATGCCATTGAACGCGGGATAGCTCCTAGACAGGAGCTACTTATAGAGACCTTATCGGGGATGAGAAAGGTCAAGGCCTATGTGTCAGGCAGGGAAACGAATAAGGTCAAGGTAGATATGGGAATACCTCACTTTAAGGCTGAGGACATTCCAATTATAATAAAACAGGGCAGAGAGAAAGTTGACATAATACCAATATTAAACTATCCTTTAAGTGTAGAAGGCAGGAAATTAACTTTGTCTCTCATTTCCATAGGTAATCCGCACGCAGTAAGCTTCCTATCACGGTCAGTATCTAGCTTCCCTCTAGCTAAAATAGGGCCGAAGGTAGAGAGCAATCCCATATTCCCACAGAGGACAAACTTTGAAATCGCCAGAGTTCTAAACAGGCATCAAGTAGAGGCAAGAGTGTGGGAAAGGGGAGTGGGAGAAACCCTCGCCTGTGGCAGCGGCGCTTGCGCTATAGCTGCTGTGGCTCGCCTACTTGATTACGTAGGGAATAAAGTTGACATAATGTTAAAGGGCGGCGTTTTAAGTGTGTTCTGGGATGGGACAGGTGAAATACAGCTTACAGGCCCAGTAGCAAAAGTTTTTGATGGTGCGTGGCTGGAATGAAACTTAGCGGTCGTATCTGAGGCGAGAGAACCAACCACAAATTAAACCCAGAACAATAGCGATGGAGGGAGATTAAACTCTATGAAGATGTCGCAACGACTTGATAAATTACCTCCATATCTTTTTGTCGAGATCAATCGGAAGATTGCCCAAAAAAGGGCTAGGGGAGAAGATATAATTAGCTTTGCCATCGGCGATCCCGATGTGCCCACGCCATCCCACATCATCAACTGGCTATGTCAAGCTGCCCAAGAGCCTGCCAATCATCACTACCCGGAGACCAATGGTTTACCTGAACTTCGACAAGCCATCGGCGAATGGTATAAAAAGCGCTTCGGGGTTAGCCTCAGCCCGGATAAGGAAATATTGCCACTTATCGGCGCCAAGGAAGGCATCGGACACATGGCTCTGTGCTTCATTGACCCCGGCGATATAGCCTTGGTGCCCGACCCAGGTTACCCGGTATTCTCTATGGGAACGATACTGGCTGGCGGCGAGCCCTACTTCATGCCGCTGGCCGAAAAAAACGGTTTTCTACCCGACCTTAAAGCAATTCCTCCGAGAATAGCCAGCAAAGCTAAACTTATGTGGATAAACTACCCGAATAATCCCACCGGGGCTGTAGCTGAGCTTGATTTTTTTGAGAAGGTAGTTCATTTCGCCAAGCAGTACGATTTAGCTGTGTGCCATGATGCCCCTTATACCGAGGTCGCCTTTGATGGCTACCATCCGGTAAGTTTCATGCAAGTACCCGAAGCCAGGGAGGTTGGGGTTGAATTCCATTCCCTGTCTAAAACCTATAATATGACGGGGTGGCGAATAGGCATGGTGGTAGGCAACGCTCAAATGATAGACGCCCTATTTCGAGTTAAGTCAAATCTGGATTCGGGCATTCCTCAGGCAATCCAGCAAGCAGCTATTAAAGCTCTGTCTGGCTTCCAAGACTGCATCGAGGAGCACAATAGCCTCTATCAGCGGCGCCGAGATAAATTAGTAAAAGCTCTTAACGCCATCGGCTTGGAAGCTAGACCACCCAAAGCCAGTTTCTATATTTGGGCTAGAATTCCCAAGGGATATACCTCCTTTGAATTCGCCACCGAGTTACTCGATGAAGCTGGAGTGGCAGTTACCCCAGGCATTGGCTATGGTAGGGGAGGCGAAGGGTATATTCGCCTTTCTCTAACTCTTCCCGACGACCGCCTAGAAGAGGGCATAAATCGGCTATTGGCTTGGCAAAAATGAGGTATGAAAAAGGATGAATAGGCGGCAAAGTTTTGTCACTCAGGATGAGAGCGAAAGGGCTTTCTTAGTGGGAGTCGATAGCAAAACCCCCGCAAATGGTCGGGGCATTGCTGCTTCTCTAGAGGAGCTATGCTATCTAGCGCAGACTGCTGGTGCTACAGTGGTGGGAACACTAACTCAAAAACTGACCAGTCCCTCAGCCAGATACTACTTGGGTAAAGGGAAACTTAAAGAGCTGGTTGAGCTTAAGGCACAGAAACAATACAGTCTGGTAATCTTCGATGGTGAGCTCTCACCGCAGCAGCAACGAAATCTTGAAGAAGCGCTGCAGACCAAAGTTATTGATAGAACGGCTCTAATCCTAGACATATTTGCCAAACACGCCCAGACCCGCGAAGGTCAGCTACAAGTTGAACTAGCTCAGCATCAATACTTGTTACCACGGCTAGCAGGGCAGTGGAGTCATCTAGAGCAACTTGGCGGTGGCATTGGCACCAGGGGGCCCGGTGAGTCACAACTGGAGACGGACCGACGCCTCATTCGCGGGCGAATTCAACGCCTGCGCAGCAAGATAAATCAGGTAAAACGACACAGGGCACTTTATCGGCAGCAGCGCAAAAAAGGTGGCGTTCCCACTGTAGCCTTAGTTGGCTATACCAACAGCGGCAAAAGCACACTACTTAATGCTCTAAGCAAAGCCAACGTGTTGGTGGAAGATAAACTATTCTCCACTCTGGATCCAGTAACTCGCCGCATCATTTTACCCGATAACCAACGATTCTTGCTCACCGACACCGTTGGTTTTATCCACAAACTGCCGGTATCCATCGTTGCCGCCTTTCGAGCTACATTAGAGGAGCTAGAGGAAGCCGACTTGCTCTTACATATCGTTGACATAACACATCCAAACGCCGCCGAACAATGCCAAACCGTAGAAAAAATCCTCGCTGACCTTAATCTCAATAAAACACCCGAAATCACGGTCTTCAACAAGCTGGATTTAATACTGGAAAGTGAAGCGGAGCTAAAAGCCCTGAGCACAATTTCCTATTCCGAAAAACAGATTAACTTATCAGAAGCACCTATGGTACTGATCTCGGCATCTAAAAGGTGGGGAATGAGTGAGCTGCTTAATAAAATCGCCACTCACCTGAGCCTGAAAAGGGTTGACAATAGAACATGAGAAGATTACAGTAAATTATGTTATAGCTTCGCACATCTGCACTTTTGCGAACCTAGAAGCAAACAAATGAAACTAAAAACGTCAGTCAACGAGTTTCTGGAATATCTGGAGGTTGAAAAAGGCTGCTCGCCGCTCACCATACGCAATTATAGACATTATTTAACGCGCTTCTATAACTGGCTCAACGAAAACTACCCCTCCATGGTAAAGCCTGAAGATATAAACTTAAATATCATTAAAAAATACAGACTATTTTTGGCACGACTGCGCAAACGGGATGGCACACAATTGAGGAGAGCCACTCAAACTTACTATATCCTCGCCTTAAGAGCTCTTTTACGCTATTTAATAGTCCAGCGAGATGTTCCCGCACTCTCTCCCGACAAGATACAGCTTCCCAAGCAAAGTTCTCACCTGGTCCAATTTTTGGACTCAGAGCAGGTGAAAAGATTGCTGGACACGCCAGAAATATCAAATAAGGCAGTACTAAGAGATAAAGCCATATTGGAAACGCTATTCAGCACCGGACTGAGAGTCTCAGAGCTGGTAAAACTAAATCGCGACCAGATAAATCTGGAGCGCAAGGAATTTGGAGTTAAGGGCAAGGGAGGTAAATTGCGGGTAGTATTCTTATCAGATACCGCTAGTCACTGGCTTGACCGCTACCTGCAATCGCGCAAAGATAATTTTGCCCCTCTGTTCATTCGCTATAGCGGCGCCGTAGATACCAGAAATAATGGTGAAAGAATGCGGCTGACGGCAAGGTCAGTCCAAAAAATTGTTAGTAAGTATGCCAAGAAATGCAGACTCCCAGTTGAGGTAACTCCCCATACATTGAGGCATTCCTTCGCCACAGATTTATTAATGCGTGGTGCTGACCTTCGCTCCGTTCAAGAAATGTTGGGCCACCAGAGCATCAGAACAACCCAGATCTATACTCATATCACCAACCGCCACCTGAAGGAAGTGCATAAAGCTTTCCACGGCAGAGAGTAAGCCAGATGAAAGTGGAATATTATGTCAACTAGCTCCCATCTGATTAGAGCTGCTGATTAAACTGGCATCATAAACACTAGGACTTTCACGTCTTTTAATTACTCTAACTAAAGCATCAATCACTAACGGGTCAAACTGAGTCCCCTTGCACCGCTCAAGCTCAGCACAGGCAGCCTCAGGGCTCACAGCTCGCCGATAAGGCCGGTCAGAGGTCATGGCATCGTAGGCATCGGCAACAGCTAAAATCCTGGCTCCCTGCGGTATTCCCTCGCTTCCCGACTGAGGAGCACCCCATAATCTATCGGGGTAACCATTGCCGTCATATCGCTCGTGATGATATCTAATCATCTTCAAGATTTCTTCATCCTTGATAATCGGACTCAAAATATGCTCCCCCAGCTGGCAATGAGCTATTATATGTTGATACTCCTCATCAGTAAGCCTTCCCGACTTATTCAGTACCGAATCCCGTACCCCAATCTTGCCAATGTCGTGGAGCAAGCCGGCGAGCCGCACCCTTTCTATGTCCTCTTCAGATATGCATAACTCCTGGGCGATGGCTACAGCTATATCCGTCACCCTCTGCGAGTGACCAATGGTATATTCATCTTTGGCTTCCAGAGCATAGGCCAAAGACTTGACGGCATCAAGAAATCCCTCTCGAACCTTCCCAATCTGCTTCTCAACTTCATTCTCAAGATGGAGTTGATAGTTCCTGTTTTCCAATATTAATCTCCGTTTATCCAGAGCCCTGTCTATACTGACCACAACCATGTTTAAATCAAAAGGCTTAATGATATAATCATAAGCTCCCATTTTCATGGCTTTAATGGCGGTTTGCACATCGGCTACGGCAGTCACCATGATTACACCGGTATCCGGATAAGTAACCTGAATTTCCTTCAAGAGCTCCATACCACTCTTTCCCGGCATCCTGATATCGCACAGCACCAGGTGAAAGCGGTATCTAGCCAGCTTCTTAAGGGCGTCTTCACCGCCGGGACTGGTGGTACAACGATAGCCTTCCCTACCTAGCCTGTGAGAGAGAATGTCGAGCACACTGGGTTCATCATCAACGATCAATAATCTTGCCTTTTTGTAACTCATGCCTTTAAAACACCTGAAATTAAATTCTTTAGTTTAGAAATATCAAATGGTTTAGCCATATGAGGTCTTCCCATCTGCTCTAGAAAATGCTGAGCATCCTCACTTACTGTATCTCCAGTAACAAATACCACCTTTTCAGCCATATCTGGGTATCGCCTCTTTATAGCCTCATATAATTCCCTGCCATCCATCTTGGGCATCTTAAGGTCAACCAGGCAAAGGTCATACTCCTTTATGCCTAGCTCGCGCAAAGCTATCTCGCTGCTATTGACAATATCCACCTTACAGCCCTCTTCAGAGAGAGCCCTACTTATAACATCACAGGCCGTCGGCTCATCATCTACCACCAGAATATTTGCTCCATCCAGTTCTAGAGGGGATTCCTCTTCAACTATCTCAGTCAACCTCAATTGTTTGATTTCAGTGCTCACGGGTAGTTCAACAATGATGGTAACCCCTTTCCCCCTCTTGTTTTTGGCATAGATGCTGCCGCCAAGTCCAGTCACAATCCCATGGCAGATGCTCAAGCCCAATCCAGTGCCCTTGCCCACTTCCTTGGTGGTGAAGAAGGGGTCAAATACCCGGTTCAGGTTCTCCTTGAGTATTCCCGGTCCATTATCGGCAAAGGAAATCTCAATTTTGTCATCACCTCTCCTGGTAGTAATGGTAAGTGTACCTTTACCGTGGGCTTCCACCATAGCACCCTCAGCATTTATGATGAGGTTGAGGAATACCTGCTGAAGCTGATGGGGGTCAGTTAGAACGAGCGGCAGGTCAGCTTGAAACTCAGTTTTAACCCAGATATTGTTAATCTTAAGTTCATAGTTCCGCAGCTCAAGCGTCCTGCTTATGACGTCGTTTATATCAGTAGGCACCTTCTCCGGCTTGTATTGGCGGGCAAAGCTAAGTAAGTTCTGCACTATCTTAGCAGCTCTCTTAGCTTCAGAGCTAATCTTCTCCAGGTCTTCCCTCACATTCTCAGGGAGGTCTTTGTCCTGCAGTAGCTGACAGTATCCAAGGACGCCGGTCAGCGGATTATTTATCTCGTGGGCGACGCCAGACACCAACTCGCCAATGGAAGCCAGCCTGCCCGCTAT
>JAUXIO010000027.1 GCA_030620975.1 Dehalococcoidia bacterium
CATATCAGCTTACTCCTAGCCCTGTGCCTTTTAATCTCGCTCACGGCGGGAGCTTGCACCATACCCAACTTAGTCTGAAAGGCCCACCACGTAGCGCTTCCGCTCCAAAACCTGAAATCGTAATTCAAACCCAAAAGATTTGCACGGCAATAGACTCTCAAAACCCCACTACCAGGGACTACGCTGACCAGTTAGCAAGGTTATACCCAGAGAAAAACTTCGCCATGCAGATATGCTGCATCTACGAACACTTACAGGACGACTGGCAATATGCAGGCGACCCCAGAGGAAACGACTATTATGCCAGTGCCAGCCAGTCTATTAGCAATGGCTTAACTGGCGATGGCGACGATTTTGCCATCTTAATAGCAGCACTTATCAAAGCCATGGACAAAGAAACGCGAATAATGCTCGCCGAAATACCTGAAGGAACTCATGCCTACGCCGAGCTCTATATAAGGGAAAAGGGCGACGAGGAAATAGAGAGGGAGTTTGAATGGGCAACCAATGAGTACTCATCAACCATGAACTATCATACCGATGCTGATGGTAAAATGTGGCTCAACCTCGACTGGGCTCCAGGCCATCCCGGCGGGCAGTTCATCACCGCCACCAAGCTGTGGGTTATATACCCCAATGGAATTTATATGCAGTACAGAGGAAAGTAATACTCTTACATAGTCCCTAGCAGAGTAGCTTCGTAGATTTAAGACTATAAGATGAGAACGGGCATATTTTTCCACTACCAGCAGGGGGAGAGACTCAGAGACTTCCCTAAAGCATTAGAGGGCATCTTAGAAAAGAACAATGTCTATTACTACGATGCAGTTTACCAAGTAAGGGATGGACTTTATTATCTGGAACCAATCCCTGAAGCTTTGTTATTCACTGTTCACTCCAAAGAAATGATAGACCGGGTTAGAAAAACCGGGGACTACGAATCTGCTTCATATTCCGCGGGCGGTACAGTCCACGCCGCCCAAGAAATCTGGAGGGGAAATATTGATAATGCCTTCGTTTTTACCGGCTTCGGCGATCATCATGCCGGGCGAAACTACTTTGGCGGAATGTGCTACTTTAACGGCGCTGCCCTGGCAATAGCCGCTCTCAGACAAAATGGCATGCGCCGATTTGCAATCGTCGACACTGACTGTCATCACGCCGACGGCACCAGAGATATATTTGCAAAAGATAAGGATGTGCTTCACGTCTGCTTCTGTTTCCAGGACTACTGTGATGAGAGCAATAATGTTGATGTCAAAATCCCCTTTTACACTTCAGATGAAGAATATCTTAAGAAAGTAGAGCAACAATTTATTCCACGGGCGATAGAATTCAAGCCAGAGGTCATATTCTGGGAATTTGGTTACGATGCCACTCAGGGAGAATATGGAGACAAAGGAATAAGTAGGGACTGTCATCCCAAGATTGTGCAGATAATCAAACGAGTTGCCGATGAAGTTTGCCAGGGCAAATTAATAGCCATACTTTGCGGCGGTTCCAGTCGCTCTATAGCTACATATACCATACCAAAAATTATCGGTTGCCTGGCAGAATCAGACCCGTAGCTGAAGAAACCGATAAAGCAGCCTACCGTCCCTTCCAGGCGGGTATCCTATGCTCCAAGAAAGCACTTATTCCCTCCTGAGCATCTTCAGCCAGATTGTTTAAGACCATCATCTCTTTAGCATAGCGGAAAGCCGTTTCGTATCCCATATCGGCTGCAGCATAGAAAGTCCGCTTGCCAAAGCCAACGGTAAAGGCACTCTTGCTGGCTATCTTTTCAGCAAGCTCCATAGCAGCCTCTTCGAGTCTCTGGCGAGGAACTACCCCGTTTACCAGCCCAATTCTTTCCGCTTCCCTGGCGTCTATCGGCTCCCCGGTCAACAACATCTCCAGACTTTTTTTCCTGCCTACTGAGCGAGATAAAGCCACCATAGGAGTAATGCAAAAGAGCCCAATCTTCACCCCCGGAGTTTCAAAATGCGCATCATCTGAAGCCACCACGAGGTCACAGGCAACTGCCAACTGACAGCCAGCAGCGCTGGCATAGCCATGAACGGCGGCAATCACAGGCTTTGACAGGTTAGTGATAGCTTCTGTTATCTTCACCGATTTATCAAAGGTAGCTCGGTAAGAAGCCGCATCTCTACCTACCAACTCAGATAAGTCATGCCCCGAACAAAAGGAGGTTCCAGCACCCTTAATAATCAAGACATGAATCTCACTGCTTTCTTCCACATATATCAGGCAGTCCAACAACTCGTCCATCATCTCACCGCTCAAAGCATTGCGCACCTCGGGGCGATTAAGGGTTACGGTCGCCACATTTCCTCTGGTTTCTATCATGATGTTTCGGTAATTCATGTTGCCTCCCACCGCAAAAACTTCATTTATTCTAACACACGCGCCAGCCAAACAAACTAAAATTGTCATCTCGCGTTAAACCATTGAGTTCCCCCTTCAGCATTGCTACCGCCAATAAGCGATGATATACTCTGACAATAAAAGCCAGAAAAGGAGAGGATAAATACCCATGCCCAGGATAGACGGCCGGGCTGATGATGATCTCCGCCCGGTGCACATAAGACCCAGGTACTTGGCTTTTGCCGAAGGTTCAGCCTTAATAGAACTGGGGCAAACCAGGGTGCTCTGTGCAGTGAGTATGGAGGAAAGGGTCCCCAACTTTCTCAGAGGTAGCGGCTCTGGCTGGATAACTGCGGAATACGCCATGCTGCCCCGCTCCACACTCACACGCACTCCCCGCAGCAACCTCCCAGGTAGGACAGCCGGTAGGAGCCAGGAGATCCAGCGTCTCATTGGCCGCAGTCTGAGAGCCGTCACCAGACTGGACGCCCTGGGAGAGAAAACCTTTATCGTGGATTGTGATGTCCTACAAGCCGATGGTGGCACGCGGACCGCAGCCATTACTGGCAGCTATGTCGCTCTATTTCAAGCCTTCCAAAATCTGGTAAAACAAGGCGTATTGCCGTTTATGCCGCTATACAAGGCAGTAGCTGCTACCAGCCTCGGTATTGTAGACGGTGAGATGCTTCTCGACCTATGCTACGCAGAAGATTACAGTGCCGAGGTTGACTTCAATATAGTTATGACCGATAAAAACGAACTGGTGGAAATCCAAGGTACCGCTGAAACAAAGCCTTTTTCCAAAGAACTAATCGCCCCTTTGCTTTCCCTGGCTGAGAAAGGGATTAGGCAACTTTTTAATACCCAAAAAGCCGCTCTAGAAACGCTACACTAAGGGCGAACTTGCCCGCTGCCGAAAATGACCCACTTATAACTGGTCAATTCCTTAAGTGCCATGGGCCCACGGGCGTGAAACTTCTGAGTGCTTATACCTATCTCTGCCCCCAAGCCAAACTGAGCGCCATCGGTGAAACGAGTGCTGGCATTGACATAGACGCAGGCCGCATCCACCTCATTGAGAAAGCGCATCGCCGCTGAATAATCTTCGGTAACAATAGCCTCAGAATGACCTGAGCCATAAAGGTCAATATGTGCTAGAGCCTCATCTAGAGAATCAACCACTTTAACGGCAGCAGTCAAGCCCAAGAATTCCTTACCCCAGTCGTCATCTAGCGCCGCTACCAGCTTTAGAGGGGGGACGGGTTTAAGAATAGCCAGCGCTCGCTCATCGCAGTGCATTTCTACGCCAGCTCTTGCCCACTCTCTGGCAATTAGAGGCAGGTAAACTTCGGCAACTTCACTGTGAACCAGAAGAGTATCCAAAGCATTACAAACGGTGGGGCGCTGAACTTTGGCATTGTAAGCAATAGCCACCGCCCTCTCCAAGTTACCACTCCTATCTACATAAGTATGACAAACGCCGATGCCACCGGTAATTACCGGCATAGTGGCATTTTCCGAGATCAGCTTTATCAATCCAGCACCACCCCGAGGAATGATAAGGTCAATCGCTCCCTTCATCTTAAGCATATTATTTACCAAAGCCCGCTCCGTAGATTCAATAAACTGAACAGCCCCCTGAGGCACTCCCGCTTGGTAGCAAGCTTGCTGGATTACTTTAGCTAATGCCCTGTTAGAATTCAGTGCCTCACTGCCGCCGCGAAGGATGACGGCATTACCCGATTTAAGACACAAAACAGAAATGTCCACGGTAACATTGGGCCGACTCTCATATATGGCTCCAATAACACCAAGAGGAACTCGCTTCTTGCCTATTTGCAAGCCATTGGGCAAAGTCCGCATTTCATATACCTCACCCACCGGGTCAGCCAAAGCAGCTACCGCCCGCGTATCCTGAGCTATTCCTTCCAGGCGGCTTGGCGATAGCTTAAGCCTGTCAAGCATGGCCTCACTCATCCCCTCAGCTTGAGCTCGCTTATAGTCGAGGTCGTTCGCAGCCAGAATCTCGTTTTGCCCGGCAATAAGAGCTTCAGCAACATTAAGCAAAGCCTTATTCTTGACTTCCGTAGCCAGAAAAGCCAGTTTCTTTGAAGCTGCTTTAACTGCATTGCCTTTTTCTTCCAGTTCTCTTATACCTGATTCCATATTTTTGCCTCCCTCTACTGACCACTAGCTAGGATACATCTTCACTACTCTATCCTTTACCCATTTACCCATATCAACATGGTAAATGCAATCAATATGAGGAATAAGGTGGTGGTCCAAATTTTGTACCGGATCCTCTATTAGGTCTTGATAGACAAATGAACTACAAGCAAGTAAAAGGATGGTCTCTCTTGCCCCCCATTCTTTAGCTAGTCTGAGTTGCTTATTTGCTCGTATATCACCATTTTTAATCCTAAACGCGTCATTAAAAAAAGCTTCTTTGTGTGTCTCACCCAGAAACCCAGCGCGTAACCGGCCAGTATCCAAACTCACCTTGCATCCTAAGCCTGTACGTTTTGTAATTAGTAGCTTAGATGGACGATATTCTCCCCATTTATCGTACTCATCCACATGACTTTTCTCTCTAGGCCAGTTGCGAAATTTACTTGCGATATTAGGGCCAATGTCCATTGCCTCGTTCACCTCGATGTTAGGCGCCTTTTGACACAAAACCTCGACAAAAGCTTCTCGAAATTCCGGGTGCTCTCTACGTTTCAAATCAAAGTCTGGTGGGCGGATAAGACCAAATTTTCCCTGAATTCCCCTACCTTCTAAATCTGGGGTTAACTCTGATGAGCATAAGTCCTGCCAAAATTTAAGCCGTATATAATCTTCCCTCACAATAGCTATCTCCTTCACCTCGACCCCAATCCACTCCTCTGGCTTGTCATGCTCGTAAGCCACAAAGTCCCATCGCAACTCACCCCGCAGGTCAGAGAAACGAGTCTCTGCTTTCTGATAGATATAGTTCCTTTGGTGCTGTTTGTTATACCAATTCAAGAAACGCTCGACGCAGATTTTTTCCCCAATTTCTTCATCCATCCGTATATTTTAGCCACTGCTCATACCTAACTGCTTCCCCGGTTCCTTTGTGGAAACTCTCGGTGCTCTGGCAAAAGTAACACTTGTTTGGGTTTGTGGCGGCATATCAACAGTCTTGCCATGTAATAACTCTTCTATAGTCAATATTTGTATTTTGGGATAGTCTTTATTCCAGCCCGGCGAGTGGTAACAACCGGCATTTATGGCTTCAGTTTGCATCGGTGCCGTTGGTGGTTCTAAGGTAATAAATATGCCCAGAGCCTCATCAGCAGCCACCGCCTTCAGCTCCCTGATGGCATTAACGCCTACATGCCCGCTTTTAACCTGAACCACCACTCGCTTGGGCGTACCACTAACCTCATCTATAAAGTGAATAACCCCGTCAATACCCTTATCCGCACCCTTCTTTTTCTCTCCAAGCGGCCGTGCCCTTATTAAACTCAATGCCCACCACTGGAACTGGTAGCGGTCCTGATGGGCTAATGCCTTAGCACTGGCTAAATCAACTGGCTCACCGATAACCTCAGCATCAACTCCAAAGCTATCCTTAAGGCGGTTGCGCATCAGGGCAATAGCCAGGTGTGTGATATCAATGCCTATCCATTTCCTGTTCAGTTTCTGTGCCGCCACCACCGCCGTTCCACAGCCGCAGAAGGGGTCAAGGACAATATCGCCCTCATTAGAGCTGGCTTTGATAACGCGCTCAAGGAGAGCGATGGGTTTTTGAGTCTCGTAACCAAGGTCTTCTTTGTGCCACGAACGAATATTTATCACATCTGTCCAAATAGACTGAGCAGGCATACCTGGCATGTCCTCCAAGTATCTCTTAAATCGTGGATATCCATTTTTTGTGTAGAAGATACGTCCTTCAGCTTCAAGGCGTTCCATATTCTCTTTTGTATACGACCACATTCTGCCTTGGGGGGGGGATACTTGCCTCGCCACTCGTATTGCCCACTGCCAGAGCCGTGGCTTGGTGCGGTGAGGTTATCAGACAGAAACTTTCTACCCGCCTCATCGGTGTAACGGTAGTAAGTGTCTACATATTCGGTATCGTAAGACGCGAATACAGGATTCCATGTCGGCTTATTGGACTTTGAGTAAAAAAGTAGAATGTCGTGGATACGCCCGAACCTATTTGGGTCATTATGAGCTGTAGTACGTTTCCACACAATCTCATTTCTAAAATTGGCTGGCCCGAAAATCTGGTCTAGCACCAATTTCAAGTAATGGCTGGCGGTGGGGTCACAGTGAAGGTAAAGAGAGCCAGTAGATTTTAAGACTCGGTGAAGCTCTATTAGCCTTGCGGTCATCATTACCAAATATGCCATAACATCGTTTTGCCCTATGGCATCATGCAAGGCACCAATTAGCTGCCCTACTCTCAGCGGCCCGTTGGTGACGATATCGTGATAAGTATTCTCTGCAGTCCGTGTCCAGTGCCAGGTATCCGTGAATGCTTTTATCTGGGCTTCAGACTCAACCCCGCCATTCTCCTTGAATAGAATGTTGTAGTCCTTCTTGCTATTAAACGGTGGGTCAAGATATATCAGGTCAATACATTCATCAGGAAAATAGTCCCGGTTTCGCAGTATTTCCAGATTATCGCCAAAATAAAGAACATTGGTCTTCAATTCATCCATCTTTTTACAGCACCACCATATTATTTCTGTGAATCACCTCAGCGCCGCATTCATAGCCGAGCAGCGCTGATATTTTGTCAGAGTGAGCCCCCTTAATAACCATCATGTCCCCAGAACTATAGTTGCAAATACCACAGCCGACGCGCTCACCCGCCAAGTCAAAAATATCCACCGTATCGCCTCGCTGAAAGCCACCTCTCACCTCCACAACTCCGGCAGGAAGTAAGCTCTTGTTCTGCTTTTTAAGCGCCAAGGCAGCACCTTCGTCCACTATTAATTTGCCCTTAGAAGCCAGCCCGCTAAGCAACCAGCGCTTTTTACTTTCCATCTTGCTCATTCGAGATGGAAAGAGAGTGCCAACAGCTTCACCATTGGCAATGCGGCTAAGGACATCAGTCTCCCGACCATCGGCAATGACCACGACTACGCCAGAATCGGTAGCTAACTTCGCCGCCTCAAGTTTAGTTACCATGCCGCCAACCCCCTGCTGACTACTAGCATCACCTGCCAAACGCTCAATCTCAGCGTCAATCACATCTACTCGAGGTATAAGTCGAGCATCGGGTTTAAGATGCGGGTCAGCGGTATACAGACCGCCAACATCACACAGCAGTGCCAAGAGGTCAGCATCAACTAAATTAGCTACCATAGCAGAAAGATTATCATTATCTCCAAATTTAACCTCCTGAATCTCATCAATGGCAACCACATCATTTTCATTAACAATACAAACTACCCCCAATTCAATAAGAGCCAGTAAAGTATTGCGAGTGTTAAGGTATCCAGCCCGGTCAGAGAGGTCCATTTTGGTGAGCAGCGCCTGAGCTACGGTAATATCATACCAGTCGAATAACTCTTCGTAAGCATGCATGAGGCGATTTTGCCCCACTGAGGCCAGCACTTGCTTTAAGGGGATATCCTTGTGCCCTTGAGCCAATGCGAGCTTGTCTCTCCCGGCGGCAATTGCCCCCGAAGAGACAATTATCACTTCCCGTCCTTGGCGATGAAGCTCGGCCACCTGCCCCACCAGGCTCGTCATAACTTGCAAATCAAGGTGGTCAGCACCGCCAGTCAATAAATTGGTGCCGAATTTAGCTACTATGCGATGGTAAAGCATTATGGCTAATTATAACAACGAGGCATAAGTTCAACAAGCGAAACAAAAACCGAGCATTGCTGGCACAAACGGCTCTGTGTTAGAATTCAATCGGGCTAGTTTAGAATATCCCATAATTTGCAGCTAGCCCTTTTGGCATTTGAGAATGAATCTCTCCCGTTTACTTCCCCTGATTAAGGAACTGCCCGGTTACCACCAGTTAGTGAAGCAACTGGGCACAGTTAAGAGCGAACACGGTCTGGTCACATTAAACGCGGCTAAGCCTTACCTGATAGCAGCTCTCTATGAGCAGCTAGCCTTGCCTACAATCGTAATTACCGGGCAAGCTGAGGACTCAAGAAAATTTCACGACCAGCTCCAAGTATGGTGTTCAACCTCCTCACCAGCACAGCTTTTCCCCGAACCAGCTATTATGCCCTACGAATATGCTGCCGCTAACTCCAGCTCTCAACTGGAAAGATTGCGGGTATTGGCCACTTTGTCCTTCAGCCAAATACCAGCGTCAAACGGCAATAAGCCTCCTTTAGTAGTCACCTCAGCTTTGGCAGCGATAAGTAAAACTATCCCCCCAACTGATTTCGCCGCAGCCTGCCACAATCTAAAATTGAAAATGACCATTGACCCTCTTCAACTTATAGCCAAGTGGCAATCTATAGGCTATGAGCTGGAAGACATCGTGGAAGTGCCGGGAACAATAAGTCGACGAGGTGGTATTATTGATATTTTCTCTCCACACAGTGAACTGCCCGCCCGCCTAGAGTTTTTCGGTAACCAGATAGAAAGTATCAGGCTCTTCGACCCAAAGACTCAGCGCTCCTTAAAACTGGTACCTTCAATAACCGTCACCCCAGCCAGGGAAAGCCCTATACTTGAAATAAATGACAGAGCCAAACTCAATCAAATCATCAATGCTGGCAGCATCCTGGACTACTTGCCTCCCAATGCCCTTCTAGTCACCGATGACCCCAACAAAATTGCCACCATCGTTAATAAACTAGATGGTCAAGCCACAGAAAGGCTGCGAACTAAACTGGAGCAAGAAGAATTGCCCTCAGACTTCCCTCTCCCCCACTTCACTCGGGCGCAATTGCGGTCAAAGATAAAAGAAGCTGAACATCGCTTAACGCTATGGTCTTGGGATGCTAACGATGCCAATAAAACTCCCAGACAGGCTTTGCCTTTTGCCCCAGCCCCAAGCTATGGGGGCAGACTCGAAATCTTCCTAAAAGCAGTAAGACAAATGCTTAAGGAAAGCTACCGAGTCATCGTGGTCAGCCATCAGGCAAACCGCCTTTCCGAACTTCTCCAAGAACAAGATATCCTAGTTTCCCCCGTTTCTCAAATAGAAGAGGTGCCACCGCCGGGCTCCGTTAGCTTAGTTCAAGGCTCACTAGTTCAGGGCTGGATAATAAAAGGTAACCTGAGTCTAATTACCGATGCCGAAATTTTTGGCTTTATTAAGCAACAACGCTCAGCAACTAAACGCCCCGTCCGCCACCAATGGTTACTTCCACAACTATCGCCCGGCGACTACGTAGTTCACATCGAGCACGGCATTGGTAAGTTTAATGGCTTAACCAAGCTCTCTCCCGAGGGCATTGAGCGAGAATACCTCATTATCGAATATGCCGCCGGTGACAGGCTCTATGTACCTGCTGACCAGATAGACCGCGTTAGCCGCTATACTGGAGGTGGCGAGCAACCACCAACATTAAACCGACTGGGCACCCAAGAATGGGCACGAATTAAACAAAGAGTAAAAGAGTCGGTAGCCAACATTGCCCAAGAACTTCTGGCCCTTTACGCCTTGAGAGAAGTAATTCCAGGCTTTGCCTTCTCTCCAGATACAATATGGCAACAGGAATTAGAAGCCGCTTTCCCTTATATAGAGACCCCAGACCAGCTTGAGGCCGCTCAGGTAGTCAAAGAAGATATGGAGAAACCCAAGCCAATGGACCGGCTCATTTGTGGTGACGTTGGCTACGGTAAGACTGAAGTTGCCCTCCGTGCCGCTTTCAAAGCGATAATGGGTAACAAGCAAGTAGCCTTACTGGTCCCCACCACAGTTCTAGCTCAGCAGCACTTCACAACTTTTCGCGAAAGGCTGCAGGTCTTCCCCATAAGAGTTGAAATGCTGAGTCGCTTCTGCTCGGCGAAAGAGCAACGGGCTATCCTCCGCGGTCTGACTGAGGGCACGGTAGATGTATGTATTGGTACCCACCGCTTGCTGCAAAAGGATGTTGCCTTCAAAAGTCTGGGGTTGATAATCATTGACGAAGAGCAACGCTTTGGCGTAGTTCACAAAGAGCAGCTTAAGAAAGTGAGGCGAGAGGTAGACGTGCTCACGCTCAGCGCTACTCCCATTCCACGCACTCTCCACATATCACTGGCTGGAATTAGAGATATGAGCGTAATGGAAACGCCGCCCGAAGAGCGACTACCTATTAAGACCTACGTGGGTAGTTACAATGACGAACTAGTTCGCCAGGCAATATTAGCTGAACTGGAACGAAATGGTCAGGTCTTCTTCGTTCATAACCGGGTTCAGAGTATCGCTTTAGTTGCCGATAAACTGCAAAGACTGGTGCCCGAAGCTAGAATAACTACAGCCCACGGCCAAATGCCCGGGGAAAAACTAGAGAGGGTGATGGCAGACTTCATCGCCGGCAAAAGCGATGTTCTGATCACAACCACCATCATTGAATCGGGGTTAGATATGCCCAACGTTAATACCCTAATTGTTAACCAAGCCGACAAACTGGGCTTGACCCAACTCTATCAACTTCGCGGAAGAATCGGCCGCGGCACCAACCGCGCCTATGCCTACTTTCTCTTCGATAAAGGTAAGCATTTGACGCTTCAAGCTCAGAAACGGCTGAGAACCATTTTTGAAGCTACTGACTTGGGAGCCGGATTTGGCATCGCCCTCAAAGACCTGGAAATTCGAGGAGCCGGCAATCTTTTAGGTGCTGAACAAAGCGGGCACATAGCAACTATAGGTTTTGACCTCTATTGTCAGCTCCTGGCAGAGGCAGTAGAAGAGTTGAAA
>JAUXIO010000048.1 GCA_030620975.1 Dehalococcoidia bacterium
CACTTAATATCTTGAACTATATTGCTCTTCGTCAGTCCTTACTATCATCTACACAGCTTAAGTCACGGGCACTTTAACTAGCGGAACTGTCCTCATTGCTTGGCTTTTGGCGCAACCAGCATATCGTGCCCCCGGCATTCCACTATTGTGAAAAGGCCGGTGCTTTCCACACTTGTTCCTCAACCCATTTATCTTCATTTCACATCTCCTCTTAGCTTGAGTTGTGGCCGCCACCATGGTAGCTATTTTCTGCCTTTTGTCAACTGGTGACATCGCGGAGGATGAGTCAATGCGATGCGTGTAATTCTTGACATCACCTTTGGGGGAGGGGTACAACATGTGGGGAGAAATTGTGAAAGGGTTTGCTATATTTATTGCTGTGAGAGGTGAAAGCCGTTGAGACTGGGAAAGATAACATTTCTGGCACTGACGATGCTGTTGCTCCTTACCTTCGTTTCAGCAGAACTTGGCTGCGCCTCTTATCCTCCTGAGACGGAAGGTGAAGCGGCTCCCCCCGAGGGTACTCCAACTGTAGACCTTGCCCCTAATACACAAATAATTAGCGGTCCCAGCGGAACCATTACATACGGGGATGTGACTTTTGAATGGACTGGCAGTGATGATTATACTGCCACTTCAGAGTTGGTTTACTCATATTACCTTGAGGGATATGATAGCGACCATTCTCCATTCACTTCTGATACCAGCAAGACATATTCTGTTTTGCCTGATGGTTCCTATATTTTCTATATTAAAGCCCGAGATGCTTCAGGCAATATTGACCTGACTCCAGCAGCCGTGGAATTTACAGTAGTTACTGTACCTCCTGGGGAAGATGAAGGGGAAGATGAGGGCGAAGTTTCTGATGGAAGTCAGTTGCTTATTTTACCTAACAGCGAAGTAAGCCGCATTGCCGTGGGCGGCTATGGCAACACTATTTACGCTCTTGATGCGGTTAATTGCCGACTCTACAAATCAGACAATGGCGGCTACGGATGGTGTGACATATCGGCTGGTGTTGCCGGAGCCCCGGTCTGGGGTGAGTTGGTAGTGGCTCCAGATGACCCCAATGTTGTTGCCGTAGTCACCAATGGTGGCACTGAAGTCTGCCTGTCAACTAGCGGCGGCGCTGGTTTTGCTGTATCTGGCTTGGCGGGCAAGCTAGCTGCAGGTGAGTTAATCCAGTGCATTGCCATTTCTCCACAGTATGGTGGCTCTAATCGAGAGTTAGTTGTTGGCACTTCTACCGGTGTTGGCGGCGGCAGGGTTTGGCTGAACAGTAATCTATTTAGCTGGACGGATGTTAGTACCGGCGCTGCCGGCTGGCTGCCCGTAGTGCCAGCAATAAATGGAGTTGATGTTTTTGCTCTAAGCTATTCTCCATGCTTTGCTGCTGATAGGACGATTTTAGCCGTTGTAGCCAGCGGCCCTGCCCCCGATACTGATGATGCCTATCTTTATACCGGCATAAGAGACCTTGCCCAGAGCCGTATAACTTGGAATACGTTCCCCGGCTATCCGGTTGAAATCTGTACGCCGGGTGGAGATACGCCCGGTTCACCTCTTACTTACGCAGCTCTGGCTTTGCCCCTGGATTACCTTGGTTCGGATATGTCATTGCGGCGCGTTTATGCCTGCTGGTCTGATGGCATTGGCGGTAATAGCAATGACGATGTTTATCGTATAGACGATGCCACCGTGGTGCGGACTTTACGCCGGCGGGGGTGCTGAAATAGCCATTGCCAGTCTGGCTTACCATGGTGAATATGGTGAAGGTAAGCTTTTGGCTGGGGAGGCCACCAGCGTTCAGGTATACCGCACTTTGAATGCACAATCGAAATTTCCAGATTGGAAGGCAAGTGACAAGCCGCCTACCGGTCCTAATGAAGCCCAGTTAATGTGGTCTCCCGATGGCGAGGCGGCTTATTGCGGCACCTGTACCATCGGCGGTGCTGCTGGTGACCAGAGTGCTTTCTCAATAAGCGTTGATGACGGTCTTAGCTGGAATCAGATAGGACTAATTGATACTTAACGCTTTTAAATAAATTTCTGCTTCAGGCTTGATACTGCTCGGTTAACCCTTGCCTCGGCGTCCGGGGCTTCTTTCTGGATGCTTTCCATCGCTTCTTTAACCAGACCATCTAGTTTGAGCATGAGCTTTTCTCCATACATTCTGCGGTAGATGGCCAGACGCTGCCTGAGCCGAAATTCTAGCTTCTCCATGGGTGACCTGGCTTTATATTTCTCTATTATCTTGAGCATTTTCTCTTTATCTTGGGGCAGCTGACCTTCCACTCCAAATAGAAGGTTTGATATGTAGTCGCTGAGCACATAGGAGCGGCAATTCAAGTTTTGGATGAGCTGTTCTATCTCGTCAACTACTTCATCTTCGCTCAGTTCCTCAAACTCACCGGTCTGGCACCTCTCAAAAAGCGGCAGGTTTTTGCTGATTATTAAACTCCTTATCCTGATGAAATCGGCGTTCATTTCATTCAGAACTCTGGCGGTCTCTAGGGCATGTATGTTTGACCATTTCCTTCCGCCCAGGCCGGGCATGACATATTCTGAGATGGATATACCGGCTTCCATTGCCTTTCTTGTGCCGATGCTGTGTTCTTCGGCAGTTACCCCCTTCTGCATTTCAGTTAGCACTTCATCGCATCCTGATTCCAGGCCAACGTGAAGCCTGGAAAGTCCAGCGTCGTGCAATTCTTTCAATTCGGCAAGAGGTTTTTTGAAACAAGTTTTGGCTCTGGCATAGGAGGTTATTCTCAAAATTGTGGGGAAAGTTTCTTTCAGGTACCTTATCGCCTCAATTAGTTCCGGAGTTCGCATGATGAGTGAGTTGGAATCTTGCAGAAACGCCGTTTTACAACCCGAGCCGAGCCAGTCTACTATACATTCCAGGTTACCCATTCTTAACCTGAGCAGCCCCGGGTCGGCAAAATCCCTCCAGTAAATTTCTGGATTACCCTGGATTATGGCCTCTTTTATTTGCCGTCTTACCCAGGCATTCTCCTCTTCGCCGTTGAAACCGAATTTCAGGGAAGCGGCTTTTACCTCATCCAGCAGCAGTCTGGCTGCATCTATGTCTTTCTTCAGCTCAGCTACCTTTCGATATTCGAACTTCTTGCCTTTGTAAAGATTGCAGAATTGACAGCGATTCCAGGGGCAGTTCCGAGTTGCCCTTATTATCAGGGAGGAATCTCGCCATTCATTTGGCGGCGCAGTACTCCCCATTTCAAAGAAGCAGTTGTCTAAGTCTTTAATGTTTAGTCGGTGGGCGTAGTCTGGCTGGTACCACATTATTGGAATTTTCCGAGCTCGGCGAGGCAGTCCACAATTCTCGGATTTACATATTCGGTTACGTGGGCGGGGGCATTGGAGTAAGTCTCAACTACTAATTTACCATTGCTGAATTCATCGGCAGTTTCTTTGATGATTTGGGCTAATTTGGGGTAACACCTTTCGGTTATCATCCTGGTGCCGTAGCTGTCTTTATGGGTATCCAGCCCGCATACCCAGTAGAGTAGCTCCGGCTTGAACTCTTTGATTCTCGGTGGTATTTCCTCTTTGAGCTTCTCAATGAACTCTTCATCGGAATTAACGTGGGAGAGACAAACTTTCGTTTTGCTTTGTGTGGTATTTCTAAAATTCCAAAAATAACCACCACAGAAACAGATATGCAGGATGTTCCCGTCATCTTTGAAGATGGCTCTGGTGCCGTCAGCGTGGTGTGTATCAGTATCAACTATGGCGAATCTCTTTACTCCAAGACTTTCTCTGACTTTGGTGATGGCGATGGCCATTGGATTTAAGAAACAACCTCCCCAGTAGCTAGTTCTGCTGGCGTGATGCCCGCCCACCCCCACGAATACGAAAGCGTTGTCTATCTCATTAGTTAATACCTTTTCGGTAGCTTGAACCATCCCGCCGACTGAGTACAGAGAAGCCTCATAGTAGCCGCTTCTTCTTACGCTTTCTAGCATGTCTTTGGTATGGACGCTGAGTATGAGTTCTTCTGATGCTGGTTCTGACTCAAATAAGGGGATATTGGGTTGTGAGAGGAAGTTTTCCTTCTCTAAAGCCTGGAAGCCCTCTTTTACGCTCATCAGCAGCATGTCGTAGGCATTTTCACTGCAAGTTTCGTGATAGAACACTCCGGTTCTTTTCATGATATTTCTTCAACCTTGACTTGTGGGAATAGCCTTTCCACATCGCTGCGGTGGCAGAGTTCGGTTCCTGATGTCAGCACGGCAGCGGTTCCGGCGGCAGCGGCATAGCGGCAGGCTTCAGACAGCGGCTTCCCCTCGGCTAGTTTCAACAAAAGACCAGCAACGGTGGAGTCACCAGCGCCAACGGTACTTAGCACCTCCACTTGAGGTGAGATTACTTTGAGGATGCTGCCTTTGTTGGCGGCAATGAGTCCATTTTTGCCTCTGGAAATAACCACTATCTCAATTCCGCTTTCAATTAGCTTGCTGGCAGCTCTGATGATAGCGTCTTCAGTTGCAAGCTCTGTATCAAGCAGTTGCTCAGTTTCGTGGATGTTTGGCTTGATGAGGTAGGGCTTGGCTTTTATTCCCTCTCTCAGCCATTGGCCGTCAGCGTCTAGGACGGTCTTTACATTCCTCTCCTTTGCCTTTTGGATGAGCTGCTTGTAAATATCGTCAGGCACGCCTGGTGGCACGCTGCCCGAAAATACCAGGAAGTCAGGATTGGGAACATTCCTTATTTTTCTCCTCAGCCTTTCCAGTTCTGTCTTTGAGATGTGTGGGCCCGGGGCATTAATCCTGGTTTGCCTGTATGTCCTGGTATCCGTGATAATGAAATTGGTACGCGTTTCCTGCTCAATTTGGGTGAAACTGAAGGGAACTCCTTCCTTATCCAGAAGCCTCTGTACCAGCATACCGTAAAAGCCGCCGATGAAGCCATAGGCAGTGGTCGTGCCTCCCAACTCGTGAACTGACCTTGAAACATCGATGCCCTTACCCCCGGGATATCGGTCTAAGCTGGTCCAGCGGTTAGCTTCGTCCACTATTAAGCCATCTACAGCAACAACCTTGTCCAGGCAGGGGTTTAAAGTTACCGTGGCGATCATTACACTCTCCTCTAACCAATATTTTACATAATATTAATATATTTCATACCATTCTTGTGGGAGTTCGGTTAACTTTGCCGCACTAATGCCGAGTTTCTGATACCAGGGCACGGCATATTTTGCGGCTATTTCAGCCAGCCTCTTCAGTCTGTCTGCTGCCGTTGTTGACAGGTAATGCCTCCGCTCTTTGGCATCTGAGATGTTCATTGCCTCTTGCCAGATGGCTCGACCGCCGAGGAAGCCCGAGGCTCCGGCACGACAGGCCATCTCAACCTGGCGGCAGAAGGTATCGTAGTCCACACCGGCGCTCAAGACGACCCAGGGCACACGGGAAGCGCTATCTAATTGGCGACAGAGCTCTAGGAGCTTCCCCCCATCCTTTTCGTATTGTGGGTTGGCGGGGAACTCGGCTTTTAGTACGTCTATGGGCAGTGCCGTGACCTGACGGGCAGTTTCGATAACTAGGTTTGGCTTTTTGGTGGCGAATGCCCGTGGGTCATTAGTCTCGTCGCCTATGGGATAACTTAGGGGTTCTACCAGGAAGGCGA
>JAUXIO010000049.1 GCA_030620975.1 Dehalococcoidia bacterium
CCGCTGCCACTTCTTTTCTGGCAAAGCCGCCTCAAGCCCGTGTGTAAACTCTGAGTTACTCTTCCGATTACGCCCGTTTATCAGAAATCGTCCCCCATAAGGTCATCGGAGCGGTATAATGGTACAATAGTATATTAACTCTGGCTAGCTTAAGTTATATAATTGGCTAGACCAAACAAATGTTGCAGGCAGAATTACAAAGAAACAAAGTAGGAGGCAAAATAGACATGGAGAAACCAATCGGTTTCGATACCCCAGCAAGAAAGTGGGAGGTTTTATCGAAAGATATAGAGCAACTTAAAAAATTAGAGCCCACTGTCGGAGATGCAATGACCGTAGCATGCTTAGCATTAGGAACTGCATACATTGATTTTGCGGCTGAAGAACCTCATAATGCGAGAGAGTTTAAGGATCAATTGCTTGAGGCAGCAGATAAATGGGGGATAACCCCAAGCATGAAGGACTGGCTATCAGGATTGCTGACATCCATATGCAGTGAGGCGGAGATAAGATATCTTAAGTAAGTCAAAAATTGTTGGTTGTTTCTCTCAATTCTCTATTTGAACTCAGAATTATACCACCTTGTGGATACCGGGACTTACAACCAGTGTGAGGAATCTCCAATAGAAATTCAAAGACTTCTTTCTCATGCAATCAGCCTATTGAGAATAACCACCTGACGTCTTATATTATTGAGAGGCTAACTGACAATTCATAGACTCAAAAAGAAAAGCTATTGATTAGTAAGTTCAGCAAGGCATATAATGCGGTCAACTTCTTACACCGAGTTAAAGAAGGGCGAGAGGAGGGTTTGAAATGATAAAGAAAGTTAGTCTGGTTAGCTGCATTGTGGCGCTCGCCTTGGTCGCTTGGCTATTACCTGCTGACAGAGTAGCACAAGCAGAACCGGGAGCGGGTCAGTGGACAGTTATGCCCACGCCAAGCACAGAAGGTAACGTTATCGCGACTCCCTCCGAAGTAACCGACTTCGTCATAACTAGTAATGGCAGAACCATGTATGCCATAGACCAGGCTTACCGCCGCTTTCTGCAATCAACAGATGGGGGTTTTACCTGGCACGACCTCACTCAGAATCTATCCAAGGCGGGAGCAGCCATGCCACCCACCCACTTAGCAGTGGCCCCCGACGACCCCATGGTGGTGGCCGTGGTGGATAAGGGCACTCGGGTCTATTTGACTACCGATGGCGGTGTGAGCTTTACCAAAACTGGTAATTTGCCTTATGTGCCGCCTGATATCATTCAGGGCATTGCCATTTCTTCAGCCTACCGCCCCAATGTTCGAGATATTGTCGTAGCTGCCGCGGTGCTTAAGGACGGTAAAAGTCACGGGATGGTCCTCCGGCTCACCCTCGCCGGCTCAAGCTTCAAGTGGCAGGACTTAACCGGTCCCGAATTTCAAAACTGGGTGGATGCAGATATTACTTCAGTAGCTTTCTCACCCAATTATTCCGATGATTGGACCATTCTAGCCGTTGCCTCAACCACGGAAGTAAGTTCCATTTATGCCCTAATGCTGGAAGCCGAGCCTTTTATCTGGAATGATGCCACCATCTTCCCTGGCTATCCACTAGCTATAAGTGGTTCCCCGGGCGAGGGCGCCATGGTCTCCTCCCGTCTGGCCCTACCCTCAGACTACAACAGCAGGCAGTCATCTCAATGCCAGTTTTACGCTGCCTGGAACAGCCAAGGTGGCAATCCAGACGTTTACCGAATTGATAAAGACGCCGCGACAAGGCTTAAGGTTAATGGTGGGCAAGATGCCCCCATAGCCAGCTTGGCTTACTATGGTACTGTTGCCAGTGGCAAACTTCTTGCTGGTGAAGTCGGCGGCGATGTTGATACCGCCTTGGCCAGGGTTCACTTCACCCAGGACCCCCAAGCAGCACAGGTCACCTGGCAAACTCCAGCAAAGCCGCCCACCGGAGCGAGCGGCAATGCCCGGGTTTCCTGGTCTCCCGATGGCAAAACTGCCTACTGCGGCACAGCCAGCTACCCAGGGAAAGCCTATGACGAATCAGCTTTCTCTCGAAGCCTTGACGATAGTACCACCTGGAACCAACTCAGCCTTATTGATACCGATCTAAATACCATTACCTCAACCTTCCAAGATATCACCTCAGCAACCAATGCCTCCACTACTTACTTGGTGAGTACTTCTACCAAGGGCTTTGATAGCGTGTGGCGAACGACCACTGAAGACAATAAGTGGCAGCGGGTTAACTGCTTCGCCACTCAGACGGATACCGCCATCCTCAGAGTTAGCCCCACTGACCCTTCGGGCAAACTTTTCTATCTTACTGAAACTAATAAAGCTGTTTCCGGCGCCGTTTCCATTTATTCCTCCGCTGACTACGGTCAGACCTGGGAAAAGTTCACTGTGCCTACGCCAATTATCGACCTTGCTTTAGACAGCCAAGGTAACCTCTTTGCCGTCAACAGCAGCGGTCTGGTTTTCTCCAGCGCGGATGGCGGTAAAACGTGGAGTAAACCAGTGGACAGCCGAGCAGGCAATGCCTGTATGTTATCAATTGCCCCCGGCGGCTATATCCTCGTTGGCGGTTTAGACAATGGTCGAGTTAGCTATTCTCCTGACAATGGCGTTAACTTCCTCTCCATCCCCATAGGTATAGGCGGACGCAGAGGCAGCGTCCATGTAGTTGCTGATAGGGATTTTGCCGCCAACAAAACAATTTACGCCGCCAGTGATACTCCCGGTGAGGGCGTTTATTCCTGGGTTATCGACGCTAGCGCTGATTGGACGCAAATTAAGCTGGTAGAGAATTATCAGCAGGTTACTGGCTTGATTGAGTACTGGGGAATTCTCTACGCCGCTTACTGCTGGAATCAACCGCCACCATTACCACCCTATGCCAGCTTGCTGCCGCCAAGCAGCGGCTTGCTGCGCTGCACTGACCCCAAGACTCCTCAGCCCGTTTGGGATGAGCTAACTCGGGGTATTCCTCAATGGGAACCACCTCCGCCAACCGAGGATAAGCCCCCGCTACAACCTCAATTCTCGCGCTTACCAAAATCGCTCAAAACTGCCGATGGCGTAAACCTATGGACAATAGATACAGCCCGTGTCCAAGGCCCAGAAATTCTGCTCCAAACTAACCTTGTCTATACCTATACAGATGAGCAGGCGGCTAAGCCGCCACCCTCAGCACCACAACCTTCAGCACCACCTCCACCAGAAGCGCCACCTGAGGAAGGGGGTGGCTGTGGTGCCGGCGCCGCCATGCCCTTGGGCCTGGTAGCGGTAACGCTCGCCGCCATCAATTGGAGAAGGCTATAACCAATATAAAACTCACTATACTGAAAACATTGGGAGGTAAATAATGGACGGTTTGATGGGCGGTTTACCATCAGTGGCCCCGGCATGGTGCACTTTTCTGGTTATACTAGCTGTCTGGGAGGTGGCATGGAAAGGCATAGCGCTGTGGCGAGCCGGCGGCAACCATCATCTGTGGTGGTTCATATGCATGTTCATATTTAATACCGCTGGCATCTTGCCCATAGTGTATATCTTCGCCTTCAGTCGCAAGAAAGAAGGCTAAACTTTCATATTACAGATAAAGGCTTAAGGCCAACAGCTACTTCTTACTCTCTGATGACCTTAATCTGAGAAGGGTCGGCAAGAATCATCTCCGGAGCGCCCTTGTATTCCTCAATTAAGCCGGTTGCCTGAACGCGCTTACTTAGGAAGTAAGTTTCGGGATCAGAGTGGAATTCTTCTATAAACTTGGCTCGGTCGCTTCCCCAGATTAGGCACGTGAAGTAACCTTTATATGGTTTATGGAAATTCAGAAAGGTTGGTTTACCTTTTGAATTTCTGGCATAGTAGCTATCGACAATGATTCCCTCCACTATTTTATACTGCCCAATGTAATTCCCCGCTTCTTCCCAGGAAATGACCTCGGGGCTCACCTCTATGTAGTCAACCTTCGTCTCAGCATCGCTGCCGCCCGCACCCATTATGGCTAGGGATACGGTATAGTTACCTGCCATAGCATAAATGTGAGTGGGCTCTGGCTCACCGCTGAACTGTCCATCCCCAAAGTCCCAGTGCCAGTTAGTAATGTCACCGGCAGATAAATCGGTGAAATTGACCGTAAGCGGAGCCATTCCCCCCACGGGGCTGGCCGTAAAGTCGGCTGCAGGTGGCGCTGGAGATAGGGTTGGACTAGCTTGCTGCCCACAACTCAGCAGAACCAAAGCTGTGGTTAAAACTAGTGCCAAGTATCTTTTCAACTGCTTACCTCTAATTGCTTCCTTGATTCCATCTCCAGTCAAGGATAAAATGGGTATTGATATGGCGAAAGTTTATATCAAGAGCCGCGCTCATTGCCAATCACTGGGAATCGAGCCCTGCGATAGCATAATAAAAACGGTTATTGATACCAGGAGACCCAGAGAGGTCCTGGCGTACAGCGAAGGGCACATATTTAATCCCGATGATAAAGTTATAATTAAGGCAGACCAAGAATATTACATTGAGTATTTGTTTTGTCCCATTAACTGGTCGGGGGTATTCTTCGCCACGGGAAACTCATCGCTGAGAGAGCTCCTCTGGGCACGCTATACTGAATTGCCAGACGTGGTGATTCACAAGGTCACGCGTTACTATACAGTCAGGTTGTAGAGAGCCTAGCTGTTATTTTACCTCTTCTTGCCCTTTTCTCTGGCCAACTTCTCATCCACAGCTTCGCTGACCCACTCACCAAGGCCCTTCTCCATCAAAACCGCCGGTGCCGCTTCTTCTTCAGATTTTCCACTGGCGCTGATGGGCGGGGCAGTTGGTGCTTTCTGAGGTGGAGGAGACGTAAGATAGAGAACCGGCTCCATTATCCAATACCAGACGACGCCGAGAACCATGACGCCGATGCCAATATAGGGTCCCGCTCCAAAAATATCACCCCAGGCTCCATCAAGCCACCAAGGGGCATAAGTTTCGGGCAGAACTTCGGGCATCATACTAGTTACTATGGCTAAAACGGCACCAGCTATCAATAAAGCGAGCCCCATCCCAAACGACTTCATTTTTCATTCCCCCTTCCCTTTATTTCTGACCTCGCCTTTTCCTGGCAGCTCTTGAGTCCACTTGACAACTTACTTATATCAGCGCCTGAAGTCACTGTCAATGGCTCTTGTGCTCGAGGAACATAGAAAAATGTCTCCAGCACCAATCCCAGCTTTGCGCTCGGTTAAGTAAAAGCGAGCCAAAGCACCAAGCATTGACAGTTATGCTAATATATAACCATATTACCGAACTGTAAGGAGGCTAACTTATGGGAGGATTAGCATTGACTTCAGGTTCCCTTGCCGCTGTGTGCGCTATTGTGGGCATCGTCCATGCCGCAAAACCAATAGAGGCGCTGCCGGCAGATTTTACGCCAATGGTGTGGCTGACGCTAGCTATAATCTTTATCTTAGCCACCATGGCTGCCGTCACTGCATCAGCCAGCAGATATTAAAAAACAGCCGCCAATAAAGGCGGGGCTTTAGCCCACTGCCACATGTCTACCAATATGACAAGTAGAAGCTCCGCATGATTAGCTCTAGAGCAGCTATTTTTATTAAATTTC
>JAUXIO010000063.1 GCA_030620975.1 Dehalococcoidia bacterium
CTCGGCAGAGATGCCTCTTCAGCTTAACCTTTTGCTGGTTAGACATTGGTCGCTTTTGCGGTCGCGGTTGGCTTCGGCTTTCATTTCAGCTATTTCTTCTTCGGTAAATAGCCTCCATCCTCTCCTGTCCCTATATTTAGCTTCATTCAAGATGCCTTGTTTAAGCCAGCGATATAAAGTGGTTCTGCTTATACCAATCATATGGTAGACTTCATTGGTCCTGTAATAGGTTCCACCATTCATTATCACAGGCATGTTCTCTATCCTCCGATACTATTCAGGTATAGTCTGAACCACCTTCGCCATTACGTAAATCCCTCATTGGTACCGTTTTGATTAGTACTTTAGTGGGATGACTGAGCTCTTGCTGCTAAATAGGCAGATACTTGTTTCGTCACATGCACGCGCACGAGGCAAATATACGCGTCAAAGTCGGTTCTATTGGCTCTGCCTTTGGTTCTTGTGCTGCCCAGTGTGTCTCTACCTTAATCCTATCGAGGCACTTCGGACTGAATAAGCATTGAGGAGCATTCTCAATGAGTCGAAAAATATCGACAAGATTGAACAATCTGCCCTTTTGTTAGGTGTCCGCTCCTCCGATGCTAGGAATCCCGGTAAATCTGCTTAATGGCGGTTATATCCAGTGACCTGGGATGGTATTTGAGCCAGGGGGCGGTCCTGATGGCAGAGGCTGCCATTTCCGCATAGCGCTGTGGTTTAATGCCGAGGTCACTCAGTCGAAGTCTCATACCCACTTTTCCCAGCCACTTCTCGGTGGCAGCTATGCCATCCTCAGCACCAAAGACATTGCTGCCCAGAGAGCGGAACCTGTCTCGTCTAACGGGGAAAGTAAACCTCATCCAGGCGGGAAGAAGAGCTGCCAGACCGTCACCGTGGGCGATATCGTAGTATCCGCTTAAGGGATGCTCAATGCCGTGGAGAGTCATAGCACCCTCTCCACCACCCAGTTTAGTAAATTGTGAGCAGGCCATAGTGCTTGCCCAGGAAAGCCTGGCACGGCCTTCAATATCATCCGGCCTGGCTAATACTTGGGGCAGAGATTCTACCACCGTCCGCATTAATGCTTCCATGATGGCGTCGTTTAGAGTGGAGGTTGTCTTGGCAGTAAGATAGCACTCTGCCAGGTGGCAAAAGATGTCCACGCCTCCCTGGGCTGTTGGCTTTTGGGGTAGGGTGAGGGTCAATTCGGGGTCAACGATGGAAACCTTCGGGTAAAGGTAAGGACTGTTTAGGACCATCTTCTCGTGGGTTTCCCAATTGGTGATTACCGCTCCGTTGTTTGCCTCAGAGCCGCTGGCGGCTACTGTTGGCACCAGAATGAGAGGGCGGTACCTGTCCCTCTGTGTTAGCCCCCTTTTCAATATAGTACCAGATTGACCGAGTGCCGCTGCTGGCCAGGGCTATTGCCTTGGCCGCATCCATAACGCTGCCTCCGCCCAAGCCGATAACTATATCTACTCCTTGCTGGCGGACTAACTTGCTGCCTTCGTCCACGGTGGTGATGTGGGGATTGGGCTCTATCCTGTCAAAAATAGTAGCGGTAATGCCATTAGCTCTCAGGTCTTTAATCACTCTATCAAGTACGCCCGTTTTGCGCATGCTGCTGGAGCCAGTGACCAAGATGGCCTTTTGCCCCATTCTGCCGGCCTCCGTGCCCAGTTGGGCGAGGCTGCCAGAGCCAAAAATTATCTTCGTGGGCAGATGAAATGTGGTTATCACAGCGATATACTTCCTTTCGGAAAATTATACACTATTCCACGATAATAGTAGCTGAAGGGTTCAGTCGTTTCTCTTTTGAAGTTTACCAGTCCTCATTATAGAATATGTTATTAGAAAACGGCAAAGGGGTGAAAACTGTGGAGAAAGAATCGGTAGAAGCAATTGTGAATCAAGTGAGGCTTTCTGTAATAATGGGCGATATTACTCAGCAGGAGACTGATGCCATCGTCAATGCTGCCAATCCAAGCCTCATGGGCGGCGGTGGTGTGGATGGGGCAATTCACAGAGCCGGCGGGCGGGCCATTTTGGAGGAATGCGAGCAAATTGTATCCAGGCAAGGGCGTTTGCCCACAGGCAAGGCGGTTATCACCAGCAGTGGAAAGCTTAAAGCGAGATATGTGATTCACACCGTTGGTCCCATCTGGCATGGTGGTGGTAGGGGTGAAGCAGGGCTACTGGCCAGCGCCTATCGAGAGAGCCTGAAACTGGCGGCAAGCAATAATCTAAGCAGCATCTCCTTCCCCTCAATAAGTACCGGTGCGTATGGTTATCCGGTTGATGAAGCTTCGAGAATAGCCATGGACACCATCGTCTCGTTTCTTCGCCAAGGTGTTACTTCGCTCAGGGAAGTGGTGATGGTGTTATTTGATTCAAGAACTTTTAGGGCTTATGCTTTAGCCTTCAGGGAAGTACTTAACATTTCAGCGTAGCTTAAAGTGAGCGAAACGAGCCAGGTTGACAAATTAATTGAGTCCTTCCCGCTTTATTCTGAAGAGTTGGGGATAGACCTTTCGCAGCCTTCGGGGAGATTCAAGTGGTTTTTAGCCTCTATTCTCTTCGGGGCAAGAATCGGCGAGCGAATAGCAATGAACACCTACAGGTGCTTTGAAGGAGCGGGCGTTAATGCTCCAGACGAGATAATAAA
>JAUXIO010000020.1 GCA_030620975.1 Dehalococcoidia bacterium
TTGCTGCGTAAGGAAGGCCTGACTCAGTCCCAATATGCCCTCACCGACGCCGAGGCCCTGGAAGGCGGAGATTACTACTGGAGAGTGAAGGCGGTTGACGGCGCCCAAAACGCCAGCGATTGGACAGCAGCCCAGGTCTTCCACATCGGCGCCATATCGCTGTGGCTTTTCGTCACCATTGCCGTCCTGGCCGTAGCCTTGATCGTGGTCATCGTCTGGCGCATCAAACAGGTATGGGGCTAGGTGATTGCAGTTCTCACTCAGATAGATAGGTGACACCCCTTCTTGCGTCATTGCGAGGCACAAAGTGCCGAAGCAATCTCTAAGGCGGGATTGCTTCGCTTCGCTCGCAATGACAGGAAAAGGCCTCGCACTGACAGGGGAAAATCAGGTATCACTAATCAGGTAGGCGAGTACGTTTACTTGACAAATATAATGCTGCAGTTATAATGATAGCGATTTATTAACCAGATAGATATGGAGGATTAATATGAAATTAATGGTTATTGGCTTGGGTCAATGTGGTTCTAGAATCGGCGATGAGTTCGTGAGGCTCAACCGCCGGGCTCAGAAGGAAAGACATGCCACTATAATTACCGGCGGCTATGCAGTAAATACTGACCAGGCTGACCTGACCGGGCTGCGCTACATAGATTCTGATTACCTGCACCGCATCCTCATTGGCGGTCGTAAGACCTGGGGGCACGGCGTGGGTAAGGTAAATGAAATAGGTGCCGAGCTGGCCAGGGAAGATGGCGATAAGATAATTGATGCTATAAAAACCGCGCCGAGATTCTATGAAACTCACGCCTTCTTGCTCATAGCTGGCGCCGCCGGCGGCACCGGTTCCGGAGCCATATCTGTGATAGCCCAGATGCTCAAGGAGCGCTATATCGGCAAACAGGTCTACGCCCTCGTCACCCTTCCCTTTGAACACGAGGAGGTCTCCGAGCTCAGAAGCGTCTATAATTCGGCAACCTGCCTCAAGTCAATTTACTCCGTCGCCGATGGCGTCTTTCTGGCCGACAATCAGAGATATGTTAGAAAAGATGCCAGCATGGCCACGAACCTGCAGAGAATAAATAGGTTCATCGTTGAACCCTTCTACGATTTAATGTGCGCCGGCGAGATAACCAAATACAGGCACGTTGGCGCCAAGACCCTGGACGCTGGCGATATCATGCAGTCCATAGAAGGCTGGACGGTAGTCGGCAGCGGCAGCACTAGCCTTCCACCCGCTTTTCGCTTCCCCTGGAGACTGGCTAAAAGCCACTTCAGAGAAAAGGGTGCGGAATCCATAAGAGCTATACAGGCGATGGATGCGGCGCTGAGCGAACTCTCTCTGGGCTGCAGCCCCGAGGATGCGGGCAGAGCCCTTTACCTTCTGGCTGCCCCACACAATGAGATGAGTATGGACATCGCCAAAAGCCTGGGCGATTACCTCAGAGAGTTAGCTGAAAATGCCGTCATCAGAAGCGGCGATTATCCCAGGGAAAAAGGCACCGTGGATGTCAGCATACTGCTTTCTCAGCTGGCTTTCGTCCAGAAAGTGAGAGATTACTACGACCGGGCTTCGGCTTTCGCCCACACCCAGAAAGAAAGAATAAAGGAAACTACGGGTCGGCTCAGGGATATGGAAGAGGCGGCTAAAGAACTGCCTTCATTGATTTAAGTTCGCCCCTCGCCCGTCTCGGCTGATATTCACCAGCAGCCTTCACGACTAAGGCCAGGCTCATCAAGAAGTCGTCGTGCCCCTGTGAAGGGTCAACGTAGAAGTTTAAGGTCTGGTTGGAGCGATATTGAGTTTTGGCCTGCTGGAGTTCTTTCATTAACTCGCTGTATTCCTCCAAGCCATCCTGCTTATAGAGCTTCAGCCTTCCTGAATTGATAGCTGCCTGAAGGTTGAAGCCCAGTTCTGACTTAGATTTCTGAGTAAAGACAAAGGGCTTGACCCTGCTGCCCAGCGACTTCTTCAAAAAGCTTGAGACTGGCTGACCGATGCCGGTGGCGTCAACAACTACCCTGGAGCATGCCCAGACGTTCTTTAAGATATCAACCATCTGGGGGTACAGCTCGGTGTGCTTTTTGCCCAGCCAGGCGTAATGCTCCACTACTTTCATAGATGGCTGCTTAGCCAGCTCGGCTGCCGATGCCTGAGCTTCGAACTCTACCTCGGCGACGGTAATCACGGTGACATCTCTGCCCGGCTTGATTAAGGCTAAAGCTTCCTCCTGTTCCAATTCCCCAGCCAGGTCGATGCCTGCAATGTAAACCTTCCCCGGCTGCCTGTGATGGTATCTTTGATGGTCACCAAGCAATTGAGCTATCTGCTGAGGTGATAAGAAACCGCCGCCGCCATGAATGGGTAATAAGGCATACTGCGTCTTAAACAGAGGGTGTTCCTCGCCTAGCCTCTGCCTCTCTGACTCTGCAAAATGCCCATAGGCCGGGTTGGACTTGGCTACTTCCTGCCAATCGTATCTAAAGTGCCGCTTAATGCCATCTCTTCTCTCCAGCTCAAGGTTGGTCTGCTTTATCTCCTCGAGCAGTGTGGCATCGTCCCAGGTAGTCCCATAGTGTATAGTAGTGGTGTTGAAAGCCGAAGCCATTGGCCTGAACTCCTTGGTGTATTTATCTTTGCTAACATCCTGGGACTCATCTATTTCAAGAAGCATATCTGCGGTGTGTCCTACTACCAAAGATGACACCTCAGCGGATAGGAATACCTGGCGGGCATTACCCAGCTTGACTATGTAGCCCATTTCCGAGCTCCACAGAGTGGCGAAGCCGAAATCGTCAAGCCTCTGCTTAAGCCTCATCATGGAGATTACAGTTTGCGGCTTGAAGGTGGGCGAACACTTGATGGCATTTCCGCCTTTAGCCATATACATGGTGAGCAAGAGGACTTCCAGGTGTGCTGACAGCTCATTCTTGCCTCCCTGCCTGGCAATTTCCACGGAGAAAGTGAGGCCTTTGTTGCTGATTATGCTGTCAACAACGGCTTTGGCCACTTCCTGCTGATAGGGTCTCAGTATCATTTTATTAGAGCCTTTATCCCAAGAGGCAAAGCAATCTCGGTGAGGACGTTGGTGATAGCTTCCTTGAGCGACTTCTTCTGCTCCTTGCTGATGTTATAGCGGGTTCTCACCAGTCTGGCTATGGTGTTGGCCGCTTCCAGGTGTAGCTCGATATTATCGGGGCAATTCTTGATCAGCTCTCGCAGCTTAACTCTCAAGATGGCTATCTCCTCATCCAGCCCCTCAACGCCCCTGGCTTCTTCGAGTTCCAACCTCTCCGCTTCGTCAAGTGCCCTGCTGTAGAAGCCGCGTTTGTTAGCCACTGTTCTTGCCGCGTTTTGCCCCTTCTTGGAAGCGTCTCTTCTGCCCGTCATTATTCCCCAATGCCTCTACTTTGGCCTTGACCAGCCCAAATACCAGTATGTGCGCGGCCAGCTCGTAGCGCCGCCTCTCTAAGGCTACCTTCAGTAATTTCATTCCAGCTTACCCCAGAAATATTATAGAACTTATGTTCCAATAATGTCCAGGCCTTTTTGTCGTTTCCGGGCGCGCCCCTCTCTTTCGTCATTGCGAGGGGCTTGCTCTTTTTGTCATTGCGAGGGGCAAAGCCCCGAAGCAATCTCGAAGGAAGGAGGCAATCAGATGAGATTGCCACGCTTCGCTCGCAATGACAGGAAAAACAAAGTCGCACCAATGACGGAGAAGAAGACGTGTCACTAATCACCTGAACAATACAAAGTCTTGAATGACGAAGCCGCGCAGAGTATTATTAGTTCAGGGGGTTTATGACAAAGATACTGGTGGTTGAAGACGACCTAACCCTGCTTGAGCTGCTCAGCTACAACCTCAGGAATCTGAGTTATCAAGTGGTTACCGCCAGCGATGGCGTTGGCGCCTTAGAAGCGGCCAGGCAGGAGGGGCCAGACCTCATTCTGCTTGACATTATGCTCCCCGAACTCGATGGCTACGATGTCTGTCGCATTCTGCGCAAAGAGGGAAATACAGTTCCCATATTAATGCTCACCGCCAAGACCGAGGAAATGGACAAGGTAATGGGATTGGAACTGGGCGCCGATGATTATATCACCAAGCCATTCAGCCTCAGGGAACTGCTGGCCCGAGTTCGAGCCATGCTCCGCCGCGCTCAAATGGCTCAAAATCTGAGTGCGGCGCCGATCAAGGCTGGAGACCTGGAAATTGACGCGGCTCGCCACCAAGCCAGCCTGGCTGGTAAAGTCGTTGATCTGACGCCAAAGGAATTTGAGCTTCTGGCCTTGCTGATTAAGAACAAAGGAATCGTCTTCAGCCGTCACCAACTCTTGGAGAAAATCTGGGGTTACGATTATGAAGGCGATACCAGAACTGTGGATGTCCACATCCGCTGGCTGCGTCAAAAAATAGAGGTGAATCCAGACAAGCCGCATCACGTGTTAACAGTGCGTGGCGCCGGCTATAAGTTTCAGGAGTGAGGTATGCTGCGTAGACGAGTAATTATTACCTTCGCGACACTCAGCCTGATTTCCGTGGGCGGCTTCGGAATCTACCTCGCCCAGGGCAGGCTCAGCTTGACCATAGTTATCGCCACCCTGATAGTCGCTGCCATCACCTGCCTGGCGGGCTGGCTCACATCCAACACCATCATTAAACCCATAAGGCGGTTGACCAGCATGGCACACCACCTCACCCAGGGTGAACTCAACCGCCGCGTGCTAATTACCTGTAAAGACGAGTTCGCCGAACTGGGGCAGTCTCTCAATCAGATGGCCGCCGAGTTTGAAAATACCCTGAACTTGGTCTCCGAGCAGCGAAACCAACTGGCAGCCATCCTGTCCAGCATGACAGATGGCATCATCATCAGCGACGCTCAGGGCATGGTAACTTTACTCAATCCCTCGGCCGAGACCATACTGGAACTGCCTCAGGAGAAAGCCGTGGGGCGCTCCTTCATTGAAGTCGTTCGCGACTACGAGCTGGCCCAGGTTTTCAAACAATGCCTCAAGGAACAAAAACAACAGATTAAACTGTTGCAGATGCTGCCCCACAAGCGAACTCTCCGAGTAATAGCCACGCCGCTTAAAGGTGAAGGCGATGGCATGCTGCTTGTCCTGCAAGATCTCACCGAACTCAAACAGCTTGAAATCACGCGCCGCGAGTTCATCACCAATGTCTCCCACGAGCTGCGCACTCCGCTGGCTTCGCTTAAGGCCATAATAGAAACCCTTGAGGGGGGAGCCACCGACGACCCCATCGCCGCCAAAGCCTTCGTGGAAAAGGCCGACGCCGAGGTAAACAGGTTGACGCAACTGGTGGACGAACTCGCCGAGTTATTTCGAATAGAGTCAGGGCAGGCCCCCATGAAAAAGCTGACGCTAGACATAAACGAGCTATTAACACGAGTCGCCGAAAGATTCCAGAACGCAGCCTACCGCTCGGGCTTAAAACTCCAGGTTGAAGCCTCCCCCAACTTACCTCAGGTTGCTGCCGATGGAGAGAGGATAGAACAGGTAATGGCCAACCTGGTTCACAACGCCATCAAGTTTACCCCCGCCGGCGGTGAAATCAGCTTGTGGGCAAAGAGCACCGATGATTATGTCTCCGTCTATATAAGAGATACCGGCATAGGCATAGATGCCGATGAGCTGCCCCGCATCTTTGAACGCTTTTATAAGGCGGATAAGGCGCGGGGGCGTCGGGGCAGCGGTCTGGGCCTGGCCATCGTCAAACACGTCATTGACGCCCACGGTGGCAAAATCTGGGTGGACTCCACCACGGGTGGGGGTGCCACCTTCATCTTTAACTTACCCATCGCCCCCAAGACTTAACCCCTTTTTTAACCTAAACTTAACCTCTTCTTAACCAAACCTTAAACATTTCCCGCTATGCTTAAGATGAATGCAAGATGCATTTAGAAATAAGTGGCCTTTACTGCTGCTAACCGGTTTTATTCTAATAGCACTTACCTCCGCTTGTGGCCCGGCATCAACCTGCATTACCGCGGGTGGCTCAACCACAGTACAGCCGCTAGCTGAGAAGTGGGCCGAAGAGTTTAAAGCCAAGAACCCCAATGTTGATGTTATCGTCCAGGGCGGCGGCTCCAGCGCCGGGGTCAAAGGCGTCGCTCAAGGCATATTTGACACTGGCACCGCCTCTCGCGAACTAAAGTCCAGCGAGACCAGCCAGTGGCCAGACTTAGTAACCTATCACGTTGCCTTGGATGCCATTGCCATCGTGGTTCACCCTTCCAACACCACTGCCAACCTTAGCCTAAAGGAATTGAGAGACATCTTCGCCACCGGCTCAAATGCCACCTGGACCGTACTCAACCGTGAAGAGGGCTCGGGAACTAGAGATAACTTCGAGGAGAAGGTGATGGGGGACACTGAGGTTTCTCTCAATTCCGAGTTTCTACCCGCTGCTGGAGCAATAAAACAAAAGGTAGCTAACACCACCAATGCCATTAGCTACATCTCATTGGGCTATGCTGATGCCTCAGTAAAGGCCTTAACCATAGACGGCACCACCTGCACCAAAGATAATTGCCGCAATGGAAGCTACCCCATCAGCAGGTATCTCAACTTCATAACCAAAGGAGAGCCAGGAGGACTGGTCAAGACATTCATTGACTTCTGCCTCAGCTCAGAAGGGCAGCAACTCGTAGAGGAGGAAGGCTACATCAGCGTCAAATAATTAAAACGCCAAGAAAAAAAATGTCTCGTTATTTTATTGACCGCGCCTCAAGGTACGTTGTATTTATCTTCGGTGTAATAGCTCTTTTAATCCTCGCTGCCATCGCCATTTTCATACTGAAAGACAGCCTCCCCGCCTTCAGGGAAATAGGCATATCTGACATCATCTTTGGTACCAAGTGGTACCCAAGCCGTGGTGCCTTCGGTATTCTCACCATGCTTGCCGGCTCGGTATTGGTTACCCTGCTCGCCCTTTTGATGGCAGTCCCACTGGCACTGGGCTGTGCCATTTTCCTGGCTGAGGTGGCCCCACCTCGAATCCGCCGGCTAACCAGGCCAGCGGTGGAGCTTCTAGTGGGCATCCCCTCAGTGGTCTACGGGCTTGTGGGCATGATCGTCCTCTGCCCCCTGATAGCTAATCTGAGCGGCACTGGCTCGGGCTCTTCTGTGCTGGTAGCAGCCATTGTGCTGGCGATAATGATTTTGCCCACGGTAACCAGCATCAGCGAAGACAGCATGCGCGCGGTACCCAACCAGTATAGAGAGGGGGCTTTGGCCCTGGGAGCTACCCACTGGCAGACCATTCACCATGTTATCCTGCCTGCCGCCCGTAACGGCATTATGGCCTCTATTGTCCTGGGCACAGGCAGAGCCATTGGCGAGACTATGGCTGTGATTATGGTCATCGGCAACTCACCGATATTCCCCACAAACATTTTTGCCCCGGCCAGAACCCTTACCGGCAACATCGCCGTGGAGATAATGTCCGCCACCGGTATACATCAGAGTGCTTTGTTCGCCACCGGCGTAGTGCTCTTTATCCTAATCATGCTCATCAATAGCCTGGCGCTTATCGCTTATAGGAAGAAGACATGATGAAGCTGCCCCCTAAACTAACACAGAGAATCGCTTGGGTCTCCATCTGGGCAACGGGCATCATAGCCATACTCACCCTGGTATTCATCGTTGGCTACACCTTCATCAAAGGGTTTCCAGCGATCAACTTTGAATTTCTATTTACAAGCCCAAAGGGCGGCGTCAGCGGCGAAGGAGGTATCTTCTCCTGCATTGTGGCCACCATGTGGTTGATAGTCATAACCATGGCCATTCTCATCCCCCTGGGTATCGGTGCCGCCATCTACCTTTCTGAATATGCCCCCGATAACAGGCTGACGCGACTCATCAGCTATAGCCTGGAACTTTTGGCCGGCGTGCCCTCAATAGTCTTTGGCCTGTTTGGCTTTGCCATCTTCGTTTTAGCCCTTCACTTCAATTACTCCATTGTAGCTGGTGCTCTCACCCTGGTCTGCCTTCTTCTACCCTTTCTCATCCGCACCGCTGAAGAGGCAATAAGAGCAGTGCCTCAATCACAGCGTGAAGCCGCTCTGGCGCTGGGCACAACCAAATGGCAGACAACAGCCAATGTAGTTTTGCCGGCAGCTATACCCGGTATCACCACTGGCATCATTCTGTGCGTGGGCAGAGCTGTAGCCGAATCAGCTTGTCTCTATGTAACCATGGGCGGCAGCGCCGCCATGCCCACTTCATTCCTCTCCGGGGGGCGAGCACTGGCAGTGCATATCTTCTACCTGGCAATGGAAACCACTGCCCTGGATAAGGCACTGGCCACTGGGGCAATACTTATCGCGCTCATCCTTATTATTAATCTCAGCACTGTGTGGCTATCCCAGCGCTTCTATGCTAAAATGCAGGGGATAAGATAGAGATGAATCCCAAAATACAAAGCAAAGGGCTTGATTTCTTCTACGGAAACAAGCAGGCTTTAAAAAAAGTTAGCCTTGCCATCAAGGAACGCCAGATTACCGCCCTCATGGGTCCATCAGGATGTGGTAAATCCACTTTCCTGCGCACCCTGAACCGAATGAACGACATCATCCCCAATGCTCACCTCAGCGGTCAGGTATTACTGGATGGCATAGATATTTATGCCCCTGAAGTGGACGTGGTTCAAATACGCAAGCGGATAGGCATGGTCTTCCAGCAACCCAATCCCCTGCCCAAATCCGTGTTTGAAAATGTTGCCTTCGGCCCCCGAATGCTGGGCATAAATCACAGGTTTACACTTGAGGAAACCGTCGAGAAAAGTCTTCGGGCTGCCGCCCTGTGGGATGAAGTTAAAGATGACCTCAATAAATCGGGGCTGGCGCTCTCCGGAGGTCAACAACAGCGATTGTGTATTGCCCGAGCTTTGGCTATAGAGCCAGAGGTTATCCTTATGGATGAGCCCTGCTCCGCTCTCGACCCCATGGCTACCCTCAGAATTGAGGAACTAATGCAGCAGCTCAAGCAGAACTACACCATAGTCATCGTAACCCACAATATGCAGCAAGCCGCCAGAGTCTCCGACTGGACGGCCTTCTTCTTAATGGGAGAGGTAATAGAATATGGACCAACCGGCCGCCTGTTCACCAATCCCCAAGATAAACGCACCGAGGGCTATATTACCGGCCGCTTTGGTTGAGGAGTAAGAGACACATGGCTAGAGCTACTTTCGATAAACACCTCGGGCAACTTCAGGACGATATGATAAGTTTAGCCAGTATGGTGGAAAAAGCCATTGACCGCTCTATTGAAGCGCTGAAAAATCGGGATTTGGCGTTAGCTCAACAAATAATAAACGAGGATGTAAATATAAATCTCGAGCGATTTAAAATAGAGCAAAGGGGAATCGACCTTATTGCCACACAGCAGCCCATGGCCCGAGATTTAAGGATTATTATGGCGATTCTGAGCATCATCTCCGATTTAGAACGCATGGCGGACCATGCCGAAGGCATTGCCAAAATTGTCCTGCTTATCGGTGATGAACCACCACTTAAACCTCTGATTGATGTCCCGCGTATGGCACAAAAGGCAACATCCATGCTCAGGTGCAGCCTTACCGCCTTCATTGAACAGGACGCAGAAGCTGCCAGACAAATCGGCAAAGAAGATGATGAGGTCGATGCCCTCCATGAACAAGTCTATCGGGAACTTCTGCTATTCATGATTCAAGACCCCAAGACCGTCAAACGGGCTACTTACCTCCTGTGGGTGGCTCACAATCTGGAGCGCATTGCCGACAGAGTAACTAATATCTGCGAACGGATAGTATTTATGGTCAGCAGCAAATATGAGGATCTGAACGTCTCTAGGTATTAGTCCGCTTTAGAAAACTAGCCAGAAAACTGGAAACTTTCTCCGCCATCTCCTCCTCATATCCCCACCAGAAGTGGTCAGCGCCGGGAATGAGCTCAAATTGCTTCGGAGGCACCAGCTCCTGAGCAATAAGCTCCATCTCCTGGGACGAAGCAATGAAATCATCACTGCCGCAGATGAGCAACTTTGGCTTAGGGTAGCTCTTCAACTTATCTATATCAGCCAGTCCCAGTGGTAACGAAACGAGCGCCAGCGCTTTAACCCGCTCATCCTTGACCGCCACCGGCAAAGCCACACCGGCTCCAAAGGAATATCCAGCTAAGCCCAAGCTATTTATGTCAACTTCCCGCCGTGAACCAACAAAGTCAATGGCTGCCACTACATCCCGCTGCTCGTCAATGCCACTTCCGGACCTCCCCCCACTTCTGCCCACACCGCGAAAATTGAAACTAAAGGCGGCAATTGCCTTGCTGACCAAAGTAGAAGCCAAGGCAAGAATAACATTGTTGCACATAGAACCGCCATAAGCGGGATGGGGATGGCACAGCACCACCGCCGGAAAAGGTCCACTTCCTTCAGGTAGCTGCCAGACTCCCTCAAGGCTGAGACTGCCGCAGGGAAAACTAATATTAGTCCGCTTCACCGCCCCCATACCTCTTTCCTTACTTTCCCCGCTCGGAAATTAAAGTTGCTGCCCTATCGTAATAGCTTTTCACTTTCTCCACATAGGCAAGTTCAGAAATAAGCGCACTAACCTGAATGCCATTACGCTCCCCGGGAAAGTCAGCTCCCCTAATATCGCTGCCACGACTTAGCTCACTTAAACGATTGCCTATTACCCTGGACATATCTAAGCTTGCTTCCCGAATCGGTGCCGAAAGAAGATACAATACCCTGCCCGCATCTTCCAGCCTGCAATCAACAGATAATGCGCTGAGAGCGGCGTTCATCGCTTCCAACGCCTTAACTACTCCCCCACCTTTCTTCTGAAAATCTACCGATTTCCCAAAGCTAAACCGAGCCGAGGTAAGCTCTGCTCTAGCTACACCAATTGCCGTCCAGCCAGCCAAAGTTTGTATTACATCACCAATGCCTAAATTTCTGGCTCCCACATACTTTGAATCAACCGCTCCGCTGGCACATAAAAGGTCATAAAAAATATCAACTATCTTCCTGTTACTCTCCCCTAATTTTTGGGGAGGGGCACCATCACCGGCCTTGAATCTTTCGTTATCCACCAAAAAAACTGCATCGGCTACTTTATAGACAGACTTAAGACAGATAGCCGTATTGCAAACACACTCCGAATTTAATTCCTCAGACTCAAAAGGAAGGGTTACAACGGCATAAACTGGCCTTCCCACATAGCGCTGCCTCAGCATCTGGGCAATTACCGATATCCCACCAGAACCAACGCCACCAGCGGCACCGGCGATGAGCAAAAAGGCATCGGTCTCAAAAAAATCTGGCGTCGCCCTTATAGCTGCCATTATCCGATCCCTCTCATCCCGAGCCAGCTTGGCACCAAACTCATTAAGCTTGCTAACATCCGAACTGGCATAATCCCTGCCGATCAGAATCGGATGCCAAAACTCAGCTTCTATGGCCGCCAATTCGGCTAAGCTGGCCTGGTTGTTATTTATTGCATAGGCGCCGGCAACTATGTTGACATTCCGCTCTGCTCTCGCCCTCCTCTGCAAGCGGACAAATTCAGCGGCAAGCCTACAGCCACAATCACCCACTCCAACGACTAATAATTTCAACCCGTTTATATCTCCCTACTTATATCTTTTTACCTCAAAGCGGTAGAGCTTGATTGGCTCTTCAGGCAATATGCCGCCCTTGGCCCGACAAATTTCAATCTGCTGCTCCACGCTATCCACACCCTCCAAATCAGGAAGCAAGAGCCCGCGCCTGAAGCCACACTCCACAATTACCCCGTATCTTCTGGCATCAAGCTGCTCGATTCCCGCTACCGGCTCGGGCTTGGTAAGAACATCTACGCTGTACTCCAAGTCGCCCAGCTCAGAAGCTCTCACCGGCAGAAAACGGGGGTCGCCAGTGGCCGACTCAATGGCATTAGCAATGACCTCATCGGCCATATTTGCCTTGGTTGGCTGGAAAGTGCCAATACAACCCCTCAGTTCACCGTGCTTTTTTAGGGACACGAAAACTCCAGCTCGCTGTTTCATTTCGGCGGTGCGCTCCTCCGGCTTAACAACTTTACCCTCACGAATATAGCTTTCCACCGTCTCTTTGGCTAACTTCACCAGTGGATGCAGCTCCTTCTTCCCGCCAACTTCAAAAGTTGCCACCACATAGCCGACGCCAAAGGGACCTTCATAACTAAGAATCTCCGGCTTAACCTCAAGTCCCTCCAATGCCCCCAACAAAATAACAATAGAACGTAAGCCACATTCCCCCGCCCGCTCAATTAGCTCCCCGTCCAAATCCAAAATGGTCTGAGTATCCAGTTGGGACAAAGCAGCCACCATTTTTTCATCAAAAGCCTTGCCCATGGGGTCATAGCCAGCCGGCGCATCGGGGAGAAGCCGGTGAGAGAGGTCACCGCTAGCTACTATGGCTACTCGCTTTCTTATTCGCTCAGCCGCTCTCCCCATTGCCTTACCGAAAGCAAAATGGACGCTTAGCGGCAGCCAAGAAAAGGTTAAAGGTACCAAGGGCACCCCTTTTACTGACTTGAGCAAAAAGTACATTGGCACCATCACTCCGTGGTCAAGCTCATATCCCTTCTTCCCGATAGGCTTTATCGGTATGCCCACAGCTTTGGCTTCCTCCTCTATAGCAGCCACCATTTCCAAATTGTTATCAAAATGGCGCTGAGGCTCAGTCGAGCCCCAGCGAATAAGATCACCAGTTGATGACCTAGCAGTAAGCATGCCCATGGCATCAGAATGATACTGCCCATGAGGGCTGATAATCAATACCGTTTGGGGATGACACTGAGCCAGCTTCTCAGTCAGCTTTTCCATCGCTTGGCTGGTTGCCGAAATTAGCTTCTCCTGCCCCCTACCAATATCGGGCACCAGCAATGGTGGATGAGGCACGCTACAACCAAACACTATTCCCGTCATAAGTCACCTCACCTTGGGCTTACTTCACTGCCGCCCTTATATTGAGCTCGGCTCCACAAAACTTACACCTCGTGCCATCAACGCCCACCACTTCAGCATCATAACCAAACCTGCTGATTACCAAATTGCCGCAGGAATAACATAAGGTATTTTCGCCGCGATGTCCGGGCACATTGCCCAGATAGATAAAATGCAAGCCTATCTTTTTACCAATATCATAAGCCTTCTCCAGACTGGCTATGGGAGTGGGCGGCAAATGTGCCAAGTGATGATGAGGGTAAAACCGGGTTACATGCCATGGCGTCAGTTCCCCCAGCTCGTCTCGAATCCACTCGGCAATGCCTTCCAGTTGTTCTTCATCATCATTCATGGTGGGGATAATATTGGTCACCACTTCAACATGCATGCCCCACTTATCCTGAGCTCGCTTGGCCACATCCAAAATCCCCCGCCATCGGGATATTCCTGCCAACTTCTGATAAAAAGCATCGCTAAAACCTTTGATATCAACGCGCCAGCAATCAAGATAAGGCCCGATGGTATCCATCGCCTCCGGCGTAATATAACCATTGGTAACATAGACGGTATAAAGACCTTCTTTCTTGGCCAGCTTCGCCGAATCCAAGGTATATTCAAACCAAACTGTTGGCTCATTATAAGTCCAGGCAATGCCGCGGCAACCATAGCGTTTGGTCAGCTCTATCGTCTTCTCGGGAGAAAGCTTCTGCGAATCGAGCGCTTTGTCAACGCAGGAAATCTCCCAGTTTTGACAATGTTGGCAGTGAAAATTGCATCCCCAAGTGCCCAAAGAAAAGGCTCGACTGCCTGGAAAGAAATGAAATAGCGGTTTTTTCTCAATGGGGTCGGCGGCCGCCGATGATACCTCGCCATAGTTCAAAAGATAGAGAGCGCCATCGCGGTTTTGCCGCATCCTGCAAACGCCAAACTTGCCCGGAGAAATAACGCACCGCCACTGACACACATTGCAGCGCACTCTTGACCCGGAAAGCTTCTCATAAAGTACGGCCTCAAACATCAAAAACACCAATCATATTATATACTACTATACTACCCCAAGTTTGCCTACCACAGTCAATATTTGACATCAGCTATCACCCTTGCTAGAATTAAAATTTGCTTTAGCTATTGGAGGTTAAAAATTTACGCTATTATTGAGAACGGCGGTAAACAGTACAAGGTGGCACCGGGGCAGACGATAGATGTCGAGCGCCTCGACGTGGCACCAAATGAGACCGTTGAGCTGGACAGAGTCCTGTTTATCGTCGATAATCACAACATAATAATAGGCAACCCCACTATTGAGGGCGCCAAAGTAATCGCCACTTGCCTTAGTGAAGGTAAAGGGGATAAGATTATTGTATTCAAATATAAATCGAAAGTCCGCTATCACAAAAAGACGGGGCATCGTCAACTTTATACCCGGCTGGCAATCGAGGAAATTATCAAACCCGGAGACAAGGTGGCCAAGCGAACTCAGAGAAAGAAAAAGGCAGCAGAGGTGAAAGTCAATGGCACATAAAAAGAGCGGAGGCAGCACTCATTATGGCCGTGACAGCCACGCAAAGCGCCTTGGGGTAAAAAGGTTTGGCGATGAGCTGGTCCACGCCGGGACCATTCTGGTTCGGCAGAGAGGAACTCGCATTCGCCCCGGCAATAACGTGGGCGTGGGTAGAGACCATACCCTCTTCGCCCTCGTCAACGGTAAAGTTAAATTTGAGCCAGCTAGCAAAGATAGAAGGAAGGTTAGCGTTTACCCCGGCTGAGGAAATTGAAAGATAAAATTCACCCAAAATATTATACTGATGCCGAAGTGATTTGTTCCTGTGGCAATACTTTTACCATCGGCTCCACCAAGAAAGTGCTCAAAGTCGAGGTGTGCAGCAAATGCCACCCCTTCTTTACCGGCGAGCAAAGAGTAGTAGATACCACAGGTAGAGTAGAACGCTTTAAGAAACGATACAAGTTAAAAGGCTAATAGAAATAAATCCGCTTGAAAATTGCAAAGGGAGCAGTTGATTTTGACACGGCTCCCTTTATTTTAGTGGAGGCAGTGTGGCAAAACCTTTCTATCACGGTGGGCAAGCAATTATCGAGGGAGTGATGATGCGCGGCAGGGAAAACATCGCCATAGCCGTGCGTCGCCCCGATGGTAAATTAGCCGTAGAGACTCAGCCCCTGGCTAGCTTATACAAGAGCCGCCTCAGACAAACGCCCTTCGTCAGGGGTATCATCATCCTCATCGAGGCTCTGGTCTTGGGCACCCAGGCCCTGTTCCGCTCCGCCCAAATTGCCTCAGCCGAGGAAGAAGAGGAAATATCCTCGGGGCTCTTATGGGGAACCATAGCTCTCGGCATTGGCTTTGCCATTGCTTTATTTTTTCTGGCCCCCCTGCTACTAACCCGCTATTTTGTTGACCCCTATATAACCTCTGCCCTGGTCAGCAACCTGATTGAGGGCTCTCTAAGAATCGTCATCTTCGTTGTTTACCTCAAGCTAATAGGTTTAATACCTGATATAAAAACAACTTTTGCCTATCACGGAGCCGAACATAAGGTAGTTAACGCCTACGAAGCTGGTATCCCACTAGACGTGGAGAACGTTAAGAATTATTCCACAGCCCACACCCGCTGTGGCACCAGCTTTCTGCTCGCCGTTCTGGTCATCGCCATTATCGTCTTTGCCCTGCTTGGTCGTCCGCCAATGTGGATAAGCATCCTGTCCCGCATAATCCTCATTCCGGTCATCGCCGCTCTCGGCTATGAAGTCGTACGCCTCGGGACAACCCACGTTAATAACATCTTGGTGCGTGCTTTCCTGGCTCCGGGACTTGCGCTACAGGGCCTGACTACCAGAGAGCCAGATGACAAGCAGATGGAAGCAGCCATTTCAGCATTACAAAAAGTGATTGAGGTAGATGATTCAAAGCAAAACCAGCCGCCAGAATCCGAGGAAACCTAATCTATGTCTTCCTTCTCCAACTGCTGGAAAAAACAGCTCCAATTGCCAGTGTGGCATACTGGCCCCGCTGGCTCTACTTTAAGCAGGAGGGCATCGCTATCACAATCCTTAGAAATAGCCCGCAGTTTGAGAAAGCTGCCCGAAGTAGCTCCTTTATGCCACAACTCCCCGCGGCTCCGACTGTAGAACCAGACTTCGCCGCTGGATAGAGTCCGCCTAAGTGCCTCCCTATCCATATATCCCAGCATCAAGACCTCGCCACTTGTGGCATCTTGAACGATGGCTGATATCAAGCCCTTCTCATCAAATTCCAACATCGCTCTTCAACCTTTCTAACCATCAACGACCTTCAGGGCTTCTCCAAGATTTATATCCCCAGTATAAAGTGCCTTGCCCACAATGGCACCGGTAACTTTCAGCTCCTTGAGTTTCTCCAGGTGATTTATTGAGGAAATGCCGCCAGCGGCAATAACCGGCAAACTTATGCCAGAAACCAATTCGCTTATCGCCTCAAAATTAGGTTCACTAAGGGTGCCATCGCGCTTTATATCGGTGTAAATAAGTCTTCCCACCCCAATTTCTGCCATCCTTCTACCCAGCTTGAGGGCTGTGGTAACAGTCCCCTGCTGCCAGCCCTGAGTGGCTACATAACCATCTCTGACATCAATGCTAACTGCGATAGCCTCTCTAAATTTGCGGCACAGCCTCTCCACCAACTTTAGATTCTCCACAGCCACCGTACCCAAAATGACCCGATTTATCCCCATCCCAATTAATCTCTCCACCGTCTCTTCTCGCCTGATGCCGCCACCCAACTGAATGGGCAAACTAACCGCTCCCACTATCCCCTCAATAACCTTTATATTTTGCAACTCACCGCTGGCCGCCCCATCCAAATCAACCATATGAAGCCTCGAGGCTCCCTGAGCTTGCCACCTTAAAGCCACTGCTACCGGGTCCTCAAAAAAGACCGTCTCCCGACTGTAGTCACCCTGGTACAGCCTAACGCACTTGCCGCCTCTGATATCAATGGCCGGAATTATCTCCATATCTTCGCCATTCTACATCAGCTGCAAGCTGAAGGACAAGCCCATTGATAAAGGCATCTCAATACGACTTCAAATCTATTACCTTGACCCTACATAGCCTCTTCTGTTAGACTAACTTTACCCTTGGAAAAAAGTTACAGTCGGCGATATTAGGAGGTCTTCATGATTATCACTCTAAGCGTAATTAAAGCGGATGTTGGCGGCTATGTTGGACATTCCAGTTCCCACCCAGATGTGCTGGAAAGAGCTGAACAAAGTATGGCAGACGCCAAAAAACGGGGGCTGCTCGTTGACTACCACGTCACCAGATGCGGCGATGACCTTCAGCTAATAATGACCCATCGGCAAGGTGAAGACGATGAGCGCATTCACAAGCTGGCTTGGGATACTTTCCTCAGTTGTACGGAGGTAGCCAAAGCACTGAAGCTGCACGGCGCTGGTCAAGACCTTCTATCTGATGCCTTCGCCGGCACTATCAAAGGAATGGGGCCAGGCATTGCTGAAATGCAATTTGAAGAGCGCGAAGCCGAAACTATAATAATCTTCATGGCAGACAAAACCGCCTCTGGTGCCTGGAATCTCCCTATATACAAAATTTTCGCCGACCCCTTCAATACCATTGGGCTGGTTATCGCCTCCAATATGCATGGCGGATTCTCCTTCGAGATTCACGACGTCAAGGAGCACAGAAAGATTACCTTCAACGCTCCCGAGGAAATCTACGACATGCTGCTCTTTCTGGGCTCACCGGGCCGCTACGCTGTGAAAAGCGTGTATCACAGGGAAACTAAAGAAATAGCTGCCGTTTCCTCCACTCAGCGCCTCTCCCTAATGGCAGGCAGGTACGTGGGTAAGGACGACCCGGTATGCGTTATTCGGTCTCAAGGGCAATTCCCAGCCGTAGGTGAGATACTTGAACCCTTCGCCGCTCCTCACATAGTTACGGGTTGGATGAGAGGCTCTCACCATGGTCCGCTGATGCCAGTAGCCGTCAATGACAGTAACCCCTCTCGCTTCGATGGTCCGCCTCGAGTAATCGCTCTCGGCTTTCAACTTTCTGATGGCAAACTTGTCGGACCTCGCGATATGTTCGACGACCTGGCCTTCGACGAAGCCCGCCATCAAGCAAATATCATGGCCGATTTCATACGCCGCCTTGGTCCCTTCGAGCCTCATCGTCTTCCCCTAGAGGAAATGGAATATACCACCATGCCCGAAGTAATGAAAAGGCTCGTGGACAGATTCGAACAACTCTAAACCAAGATGCTCAAACTCCTGTTAGCCACCGCCAACCCTGGGAAAATCCGCGAATATCGCCGCCTCCTGAGAGACCTTCCTTTTAAATTAGTAACCTTGGCTGAAGAGGACATAAATGCAGTTGTGGCCGAGCAAGGAGCTAGCTTTGAAGAAAATGCCCGACTAAAAGCTATCGCTTATGCTCGCCTTAGCCAGCTTACCAGCCTCGCCGATGACTCCGGACTTGAAATTGATGCCCTTGGTGGCAAACCCGGCGTTCACTCAGCTCGCTTTGCTGGGGAGAAAAGCACCGATGAAACTAAGATTGGAAATCTCCTAGCCAAGCTGAAAGATGTGCCTAAAGAAAAACGGACTGCTCGCTTTAAGTGCGTCATCGCCATAGCCAGCCCCACGGGAAAAGTAGCTTTATGCAGCGGTGAATGCCATGGCCTCATCGCCCTCGAAAGCAGGGGCGAAGATGGCTTCGGCTATGACCCCATTTTCTATATTCCCGAGCTGGATAAGACTATGGCCGAACTGCCCTTGGAAATAAAGAACCAGATTAGCCACCGCGGTAAAGCAGCCCAAAAAGCACGCCGCCTACTGGAAGATTTGCGCCTGAACTATTAGTTCAAGCAATCTCAGTAAACAAGATTGACTTACTCACAACAACCAGACTATACTCTTGATACTATAATTCCGGGGAGGAATATGCCATGAAATTATCCTGCCTTCAAGAAAACTTGAGTAGAGGATTGAGTATAGTTGGTAGAGCCGTTGCCGCCAGAACTACTCTACCCGTCACCCAGAATGTTCTTTTAGCTGCTGAACAATCCCAGCTCAAATTGGCTGCCACCAATTTGGAAATGGCCATCAGTTGCTGGACTGGCGCCAAAGTGGAGGAGGAAGGTGCCATAACTATCCCAGCTCGGCTTCTCACCGAGTTCGTTAACTCATTACCCAATGACCGCATTGACATGAGCCTCTCCCAGCGCACTCTGGAACTCAAGTGTTCTCGCTTCGAAGCCCGCATCAGCGGCATTGGAGCCGAAGACTTTCCGCCCATCCCTAAAGTCGGCGATGGCATAACTACAAAAATTGAAGTGGACGCTCTAAAAGAGGGCATCAGTCAGGTTGTCTTTGCCGCAGCTACCGAAGAATCACGTCCCGTGCTCACTGGCATCCATACCGAGTTTGAGGAAGACAGGCTTACCCTGGCAGCCGCCGATGGTTTCAGGCTAGCCGTCCACAAAACCTCCCTTCTCTCCCCGGTCACCGACAAAACCGACATAATTATCCCGGCGCGAACCCTCGGTGAACTAAACCGTCTTCTCACTGACCAGGAGGAGACTGTCGAAATTAGCATAAATCAATCTAAAAATCAGGCCCTTTTCCGCCTTAAGCAAATAGAATTAGTGACCCAGCTCATTCAGGGTACTTTCCCCAACTATTCTCAGCTCATCCCCCAAAGCTATGCCACGCGAGCCGTGATTAGCATTGCCGATTTCCTCAGAGCTACCAAAATGTCCTCCATATTTGCCCGTGACGGCAGTGGCATTGTCCGCTTGGTCATCACCCCAGGTGCCGAACTCACACCGGGCAAGATAACCTTTTCAGCTCGGGCCGAAGAAATTGGCGATAACGTTGGTGAAATTGACGCTATGGTCGACGGCGAACCAGCCAAAATCGCCTTTAATGTTAAGTACCTCTCCGATGTCCTGGCTGCCATCCACCAATCTCAAGTTGCCTTAGAAACTACCACTGCTTCCAGCCCCGGCGTTATCCGTCCCGTTGGCGTTGATAACTACACCCATGTCATCATGCCCATGTTTGTTCAGTGGTAAACGGAAAGACACTAATCCTCGGAAGGGAACTGTAAGGAGATCGAAAGTGACTCTAACTGCGCTGCTTCTTCCAGTTGATGGTCGGAAGAGGAAAAGGTTATGGGTGATTCGAGCCTAGTCTTGATAATCAGTGCTGAGGCAAGATGGATGGCTTCTGTAAATCGTCAGGGGAAATGAGACAGTTAGAAAACAAGATACCTGGCCACCTGCTGTGCCGAAACCTACTTTCTGCGTGGTAACGGATGCGCAGCCCCCGGGGGCATTCATCTGATGAGCCACTTGTTGCATTGCTGGCGTTTCCAGGCTTTGCGGGCCTCACCGTATTAATCACCCTGGGGTCTTGACAACTGAAAAAATGTCTGCTATTCTCAATATAGAATCACGATGAAAGGCCCCCTATAAGGTTCCGTCCTTATGGGGTTCTTTTCTTTTATACTCCAATTTTCCTCTTAAATCATTCATGAACGCAATATGTTTTTGAGCAGTTTTTTCAATAATCCGGAATATTTATGCATATTGGGGACTAAGACGCATCGTAACTTATTCTTTCTACACAAGTAATTCACCAGAGAGTAGAAATCACCATCGCCTGTAACTATTACAGCTTGGTAGTACTTATCTAGGTCAATCATCGCTCGTAAGACCAGATCGGCATCACAGTTGCCCTTGGAGTGAACCCCTGACTTGGTGAAAGTAGGCCCTTTGTAATAT
>JAUXIO010000066.1 GCA_030620975.1 Dehalococcoidia bacterium
CTATTCTGGCTTGCAGGCGTCTTAGAGGCGGTGGCAGGTTCTGGGCGGATGACATTGTAGATCAGTGGCAGTCAAAAGCATCTGAACAATGAGCCGTCTGGTTACCTATTTACGAGTGGAGGCAAGGCGCCCGAATGTTCTATTTTGAAGGCTATCTTAAGCTGCTTCTCTTCCTCCCGATAGTTCGGCGTTGGTTTCCAAGCACATTCAATTTGCCACCCGTTCAGAAGCAAGGCTCTCACCGGATGTTCTATAGTATGTCTGTCCTCCTTACAGAATAGCTGTTCCAACCGCTGTCGGAGGTTTTTAGAGCTGCCTATATACAAGATTGAGCAACTTCCCTCGATGTCATGCTCAATTCGGCCGAGGCGATCCAGACGGCGCTTTATGAACTCAAGGTTACTGTCTGGTATCCACGTGAGCCCAAACTTCTTGAACAAGTGCCTTTTTTGTCTGTGTAATTGCGTAATCTCGGTAAGGTAGCGCCTCTGGAACTTGTCCCCATAATACTGGCCCATATTGGACGCACGTAGCACATAAACCCCCGGCTTTTTCGGCACCAAGCTCAAATTGGCGCTAACACTAGCAACCGGCTCCCAGTGTGCCAAACCCTTCGCCGTCAGCATATCTATGCAATTACACATGACTCCTTCCTTCCCTGCCTCTAATTATAGCAGAAGCTGGCTTGAGGAAAACAAAACATCGCATTGTTATCCGCGCTCCCCAAAACTGACCAGCTATGCTTTTGGTGGTAGCTCTTGCATAAACTGTGTGGGTCCGGGCACTCAAGCCGTTTGTTCTTCTGGATTGCTGCCCCCGGAAGGGTTAAGCCCATGGACATAGAGGAGTCGGTTAGCTATGCTATCAGGTGACAAATTAGCCTTGAGCTAGTAAAAAATATGATGACACTTCTCCCAATCAGATTATGATCCCGTCAATAAATCACAAGGACACATCTCACAACACCCGGGAGCAGATTTGAGGTAAATTCTACATAACCGTAGAAGTACTGGGGTACCGATAGGCGTTTACCCCTTACGACAACACGCAAGGGCTCAGTTTTGTAAAAGCTTTGATACAGCGACAGAAACCCTTGAATTTAAAACCTGGTTTATGTCGCAGGGGATTCAGCTGGTATCATCCTAGCAGGCAAAGCAACTGCCCTTGCCACCACTCCAGGATAAAATGTAGCTCACGGGTTTATTTAATTGGTCAGGTTTTATTTAAGTCAAATATAGCGTATTTCTCATATTGAACGAAACGATGGAATGTGTAATGAGCGAGCCGGAACAAGCGTTGGCCGCTCTATAGCCGTGAAATCGAATATCAGCATAACTCCTGAGTTTTGAACCTGTCTCCCAGCTTTTCTCCTGCCTTCAGGAACAGGGCTTTGATATGGTCGTCCATTGTAAGATAGAAGACCTGCCAACCGCTACTTACGAGTCTAAGTATTTGATCCATCAGATTCGTCCGGCGAGGCCAGTCAGAATGCTGGAAGGCATCATCTAAAATGAGAAAAGCTGTTTGTCCTTTCATAACGATCGAGGAAAAGCCTATTCTCATGGCGAGAAAAGTTTGCTCTTTAGCACCAGTGCTGACAGTAGCCAAAGGATATTCCTCATCCTCGTCCGTAATGAGGACAAGGCCCTTATCCTCATCGTGTCTTATGCCCTTGTAGCACCCGGTAATTGCGTGCAGCGGTTTGGTCAACCCCTCACTCCCTAAGCCGGAGGCTATCCTCGTATTTTCCTCTTCACGAAATTCCCGGATAACAGTATAGAGTTGCACTCTGGCTAGTATCTCTGAGGTTATATCTCTATACCCCTCTGCTATCTCTGCACGCAGATCACGGAGGGCGCTAATCAACTCTTCCCAATCCGTACTATCTAAGCGGGTTTCCTGAGCAATACGAATCCTCAGCTGACCTAATTTGTCAAACTCCTCATCCAGAGCCCCTGAAATCTCTCGCAATTTTCCTTCCAAGTCCTTATAGCGGTTGGCGTCCCATTCTATGCCCGGGTCTTGGTAGAGAAGGTTTTCTTCCGGTACTGCTAGTGAAGTTAACTCCATATTCAGTGAGTTGATCTTATCGGTGAGACCGCTTAATTTGCTCCTTAGTTCCTTGATAGTAGAGCGCCACTCTTTTGGTGGTAATTCATTGCCTGTGAAGTTTTTTAAATCTCCCCTAATACTGTTTTCTCGGCTCTTTAGGTCCGGAATAAGCTCTTCCTCCAGGTCTTTTTTCAGACCTATTGCGCGAAAGTAATCTTCTCTAAGCCTCTCCACCTGTGCCTC
>JAUXIO010000042.1 GCA_030620975.1 Dehalococcoidia bacterium
GCTGCCAAGGTCCCCGGCCGCAGAGAGAAGGGGAAAACATGCATATTGGCAAAGCCAGCTTCCCCACAAAAGCGATAGCCATCCTCAAACTCCGAGTCACTTTCCCCGGGGAAGCCAACTATAACATCAGTGGTGATGGCGGCATCGGGCACGGCTTCCTTAATCAAAGACATCGCCCTCTGATAATCATCAATACAATAACGCCGCCTCATTCTCCCAAGTACACTGCCACTGCCGCTCTGTAGCGCCAGGTGAAAATGAGGGCAGAGACGCCGATCACGCCATAAGCTGACGAGGTCTGTAGAGATTTCTTGAGGTTGCAGCGAGGACAGACGCAGCCTTTCCACACTTGTCTCACCCAAGATGCGCTCTACGAGCTGCTTAAGATTAACACCATCATAGCTATAGGAACCGATTTTGGTTCCTGTCAAGACAACTTCCCTATAGCCAGCAGCTACCCTCGCCTTAACCTCTCCAATGACTTCATCAACGGGCAGGCAATTTTCCCGCCCCCGAACTCTAGGTACAATGCAATAAGAGCAGAAATCATCACAGCCATCCTGAACCTTCACCAACGCTCGAACTCTGCCGTCCACGCCGAAAATGAATTTGCCTTTAGCACCTGGTAAAAACCCAAGCTTCTCCCCAACTAGCTCTACAATATGCGCCTTCTGTTCATTATTAAGAACGAGCTGAGCGATCTGAGCCAACTCTTGAGGACTTCTCTGGGCATAGCAACCGGTAGCCACAACCAAGGCGTCGGGATTCCTTCGCCGTGCCATTCTGAGCAAATGGCGGGATTTGCGGTCAGCAACGTGAGTAACGGTGCAGGTGTTGACTATGTAAACATCCGCTTCTTCCCCAAAAGCCACCAACTGACAACCAGCTTCAATAAACTGGCCAGCCAGCGTTTCAGTCTCGGCCTGATTAAGTTTGCAGCCCAGCGTATGCAAAGCTACACTTACTTTCTGACTCATTTCCACAACCCAAAAGAATTATATTTGCCACGCTCCCACCAGGTCAATAGAGCCCACCTGTTCAGGACGTCTTTGGCGCATCCACCTGAGGTAGGGGAGCATGCGGCAATAGCTTTCCTAATGCAAGAAGCTACATGGCTTGAAAGGATACGCTATTTATGTTAACCTTATATAGCAACCCTGTAAAGATACCAATGTGTCATACCATTCTGGGAAGGTAGCGGGAGGCGCACTACCCAAGAATTAGAAGGAAGGAGTCTTTTCCGGGTGAGTGTCAGGTATATGCATATCAGGGACACATATTGCATAACAATATTTCATAAATATCTAGCCCACAGTATCTCGCACTTTATACCTCAAGTTCTGTAAATTATCTCGCCTAACTTAAGCAGCGTTTTTCGTTGTTCAGGGGTATACGTGTTCCTTTATTATGAAAAGAGAATCTATGGTAAGTATGAAGTTGAAGGAAGACCTAAAGTCTAGCTTAACTGGAACCATACTAGAGGATATCAAAATAGTTATAGATAAGGCTGAAATCCATCGGCACTTAGGTTACGGAAGAAAGCAGCATCCAAGGTCAAGGATATCATCTCTGATAGATAGTCAAATACACAAAGCATGCGAATTTATTAAGCCTGCGGCCTATTACACGATTAAGCCCATAACCAGCCTTGACAATTCCAAGATATCAGTAGGTGAACTAGTCTTTACTTCTCACAAACTCGCTCAAGTCTTCTCCGGCTGCAGCCAAGCTGCCATATTTGCAGTAACTATAGGTGAAGGCCTGGAGAAAGAAGTTGCTCAACTAACAAAGAGTAGAGCGGTTCTTGAGGCATCGGTGCTGGATGCTGTGGGCTCAGTGGCAGTGGAGAAAGCGGCGGACTGGCTGGAAAGCGTGATTAAAGGCATAGCCGCAACAAATGACGACAAAGTGGGCTGGCGTTATAGTCCCGGCTATTGCGATTGGGATATCACTCAACAGAAGGAACTCTTTAGAGGATTGGACAGTAAGTCCGTCGGAGTCAATCTAACCGACACTTGTTTAATGGTACCTCGCAAATCCATATCAGGCATTATAGGCATGGGGAAATCCTGTAATACTTTCTCTGCATGCCGCCTTTGTAGTAGGAAGAACTGCCCACATCGGAGAGAGGAATTTACACAATGACTAAGATAGAGGGTGGCAGCTACAAACCTTTATCAAAGGAATCTATGCAGAGCATCCATGAGACGGCGATGAAGGTTTTTGAAAAGGTCGGTATCCAAGTAAACTCCAAAGAGGCTCTTGGCTTATTGAAACATACCGATGCTCAAGTGGACGAACGCACTCAACGCGTGATGATTCCGGCTGATATGGTCATGGACTTGGTCAGCAAAGCTCCATCCGAGATTACATTATGCGGGAGGGATAAGAAACACGATGCAATCTTGGGTGGCACTAGGGTCTATGCGGGCACTGGAGGCACCGCTCTCAACATTATTGATAGAAAAGACGGGCATAAAAGAGTAGCTACACTAAATGACTTAAAGGAAATAGCCAGACTTGTAGATGGCCTAGATAATATTCACATCTTTATGTTGCCCGTCTATCCCACCGATGTGCCGGTGGAGAAAGTTGATGTTAGTCGTTTCTTCGCTGGCCTAGATAACACCCGTAAACATATTATAGGCGGAGTCTATACTCTAGAAGGCATAAGGCAGGTTATAAAAATGGCTGAACTTATCGCTGGCTCGCCACGAGAGCTTCGAGAGAGGCCAATCCTATCCATGATAACGTGCTGCAGCATCAGCCCCTTTAAGGTTGATTCTCTATATGGTGATATGCTGGCAAATATAGCTAAAGCGGGAATTCCAGTGGTATGCCCCGCCGAGCCTCTGTGTGGAGCTACCTCCCCAGTGACCTTGGCCGGAACTTTGGTCGTGCAAGTTGTCGACTCCTTGTCTGGAGTGGTAATTAGCCAGCTTGCTAACCCAGGCACACCAGTTATCTATGGCTCCGTGGCCAGCAACACGGACTTGCGGGATATGAAATATATCACGGGCTCTGTCGAGATGGGATTGTTAAATGCCGGCGGCGCCCAGATGGCCCAGTTTTATGAGCTGCCCTTCTATGCCACCGGAGGCATGAGCGATTCCAATACCATTGATGCTCAGTGCGGTTACGAATCTTCTATTACCACTCTCCTTTGTGCCCTAGCTGGTGCCAATTTCATTCACGACGCCGCCGGATTGATGGAATTTGCGCTCACCATGAACTGCGAAAAGCTCGTGATTGACAATGAGATATTGGGAATGGTAATGCGCGCCGTGAGGGGAATAGAGGTGAATGACGAAACTTTAGCTTTCGATGTCATCAAGAAAGCAGGCCCCGGCGGCCATTTTATTTCCAGGCGACATACCAGAACTCACATGCGAAAAGAGCACTATGTACCCACTTTGAGTAACAGGGAATTCAGAGAGAAATGGGAAGCGGAGGGGAGCAAGGATGTATTTCAGAAAGCAAAAGAACGGGTGGAGGAAATTTTAGATAAACCCGGGCATAGCCTGCCCGCTCACCTAAGAAGCAGGATATTAACCCAGATTCCCGACATAATCTGTTAATGTGCTATGTTAATAATTGGTGAAAATATAAACAGCACTAACAAAAGGGTGGCAGAGGCAATAAGTACGCGTAATAGCTCTTTCCTTCAGGAGCTGGCTTCAGCTCAAGCAGCCGCAGACTACCTTGATGTAAACGTGGGCGGGGGCAAAGGGTCTACTGAGCAGGAAATTTTGGATATGAAATGGCTAATTGATATTATCTGCGAAGTCAGCGATAAACCCATAGTTGTGGACAGCGCCAACCCCAAGGTAATTGAAGCGGGACTGGAGCAAGGAATGTCATTGCGAGCGGAGCGAAGCAATCAAGTGGCAATGGTTAACTCAGTTAACGCCGAGAAGGCTAGATTGGAGGCCATAGGTCCCCTAGTAGCTAATTACCAGGTTGATGTTATTGCCCTGGCTATGGATGACAGCGGCATACCATCGCGAGCAGAGGAACGTCTTGTGGCATGTGACACAATTCTAGAAGGTTTGAGCCGCTATAATATTCCCGCCCAGAGAATATATTTCGACCCCCTGGTGTTGCCCATTGGCGTAGATACCGCTCAGGGACAAGTTACTCTGAGGACTCTGGAACAGATCAAAACAAAGTACCCTGAAGCCAAGACCGTTGTTGGTTTAAGCAACATCTCTTATGGCTTACCGCAACGACCAATAATAAACGACGCCTTCCTGTTATTGCTCATGTGTGCTGGCTTGGACTCAGTAATTGTGAATCCGCTGCACAGCAGCACTATAAGCAGCATCAAGCTGGGAGATATGCTGCTGGGAAAGGATGCCCACTGCAAGGAATATTTGAGGGCATATAGAAGTGGACTTTTCAACAAGTAACATGTCATCTCAGGCGAAACCAAGAATCTAACCAAGAGGAATGAAGTGGCAAGAGAAGGAACCCTGGTTCATGCTCCATATGAAAGGATGAGTGAAGAGCAAGTCAAGCAAATTCACCATGCCTCCATGCAGATTCTGAACGATCCAGGCATAACGTCTTTCAATCGCGAAGCAGCAGAGATATTCCATGCCAAAGGCGCAAATGTCACGCCAATAACATCCGCGGATAATCCCTGCTGGTTGATAAGAGTGCCGGAGAAACTCGTTCTAGATGCCATTGATGGCGCACCTGAAATAGTCAAGCTGGGTGCCAGGAATAAGGACAACGCCCTGATGCTGAATGGCGAAGAGCCAAGGGTGTTCTTCGTCTCCGGCTCCGAAACGAACATATGGCTTGATGTTGATTTTCAAACCTATGTCAAGAAGTCTAACCCCAGCGTTGAGATTCTGGCACCCGAATTTCACCTGCGGCGTGGCACCGTTTTAGACCTTTGCCAGGCAGCTCGCCTGTGTGAGCACCTGGAAAGCCTGGATGCCTTTATTCGTCCCGTAAATATCCAGGACAAAGACATTACGGAAGACAACAAAGATGTCAACAAATTCTTCGCTTCCTTAAATAATACTACCAAGCATGTTATGGCAGGACTAACCAGCCTGAAACAGCTGGACAATGTGGTAAACATGGCAAAGCTAATAGTGGGAGAGGAAGAGGAACTCAAAGAAAATCCCATTATTTCCTTTATCGCTTGTTTAGTCAAAAGCCCTCTGCAATTTGTTGATGATACCACTCAGACGTTAATTGAAATTTCCCGAAGGGGACTGCCTGTGGCCATTGCCGTTTCCGCCCAAGCCGGAACTACAGCCCCTATTAAGGAAGATGGCATCGTGGCGCAAGTGAATGCCGAAATCCTGGCTGGTATAACATTGAGCCAGCTAGTAAATAAAGGGACGCCAGTGCTTTATGGAAGCGTGCCGGTAAGAGTCCGACTTGATAACCTCGGCGATTCCTACGGTGCCCCCGAATCCAGCCAATATAACATCGATTGCGTTCAGATGTCCCGATTCTACAAGCTGCCCTGTTACTCTACTGCCGGCGTCTGCGATGCAAAAACTCCGGGAATACAATCTTCAATAGAGAGGTTATTCTCAGACATCGCAGTTACTTTAAGCGGACCACAATATTTACACTGTGCCTATGGATTACTTGATGGGAATGCTACCTTCTGCCCACTTCAGGCCGTTCTGGATGACGCCCACTTCCAGATGCTCAAGTTCTTTCTGAGGCCGCCGCGAATTAGTCAGACGGAAATAGATGCTTCCTTAGAACAGGTAAGAGAGGTAGTGGGAACAACGCAAAAGTTATACATTCGCTATATTCGTCATATGTTGCACGCCGGGCAAGTTTCGTTACCTTATCCCTTTGAAACAGAAGATGCAGACAACATGTTGCTGCTAGCTCACGAGAGGATGAAGCAACTTATCTCACAGCCCGTAGAGCATATAGATTCAGCTACCACCAGTAGAATATTTCGAGAGATACCCGGAATATTGCCCCGGCTTAATGTACATGAGGAGGGGAAGAAAAGATGAAAGAAGACATAATTGCCTTACTCAAGGAAAATGTTATCCAAGGCAGAAGGACTAAGGATGATGAAGGAGTAGATAACGATATGGTCGGGACACCCGGGGTGCTGGAGCTAACACAATTGGCTCTGGAAAACAATATCGCTCCTGAAATAATAATCAAACAGGGTTTAACCGCGGGAACGCAAGTTGTGGGAGATAAGTTCGCGTCAAAGGAGTATTTTATCCCGGACATGTTAGCTTCTGCCGAAGCGGTAACTGAAGCTATGGACATCATAAGGCCACATCTTGAGGCATCAGACGCCGTAACCAAGGGGAAATTCCTCATAGCCACGGTGAAGGGGGATATCCACGATATTGGTAAAAACATCGTCGCCATCTTACTCAGAGGAGCCGGCTATGAAGTGAAGGACTTGGGTATAGATGTACCCCCAGAAAAGATTGTCAGTGTTGTCAGAGAATATGAGCCCGATTTCCTCGGGCTTTCCGCTTTACTGACTACCACAATGGTAGCTATGGACGGCACAATTAAAGCGCTGAAACAAAATGGACTTAGAGACGAAGTCAAGGTCTTAATCGGAGGAGCAGCAGTATCTGAGGAATATGGTCAGGAGATAGGAGCCGATGCCTACTGCGCCGATGCT
>JAUXIO010000067.1 GCA_030620975.1 Dehalococcoidia bacterium
GCACCGATGATGAGGGAGACTTGATTGGAAAGAATAACTTTGACCTTATCGCTCCTGAGGAACGGCAGAAAGTGCCGGCAGATATAGAAGAAGTGCTGAAAGGGAAATTTATCAAAAGCCGAGAGTACCATGTCATCACCAAGAATGGGAGCAGAGTTCCTGTGGAAATGAGTGTAGCCCTTATAGAAGATGCAGATGGCAAACCAATGGGATTTGTGGGCGTGAGCAGGGACATCACCGAGCAGAGGAAGGCTGAAGCAGAGAGAAAAGAGTTAGAGCAGAGGGCTCAGCTTTCCAGCCGGCTGGCCTCGGTGGGTGAGATGGCATCGGGCATCGCCCACGAGATAAACAACCCCCTAACCGGCGTTATCGGTTATGCCCAGCTGCTAGTAGAGAAGGACCTCCCCGAGGACATCAAAGGCGACTTAAAGGTTATCAATGATGGAGCCCGGCGGGTAGCCGATATTGTAAGGAGGATGCTCACCTTTGCCCGCCAGCACAAGCCAGAGCGAACATATACCAGTATCAACGAAATCATAGAAACCACCCTCAAATTGCGCACTTACGCCCTAGAGACCAGCAATATAGAGGTTACCGCCCGGCTTGACCCTGACCTGCCCGCTATCACGGCTGATGCCGGTCAACTCCAGCAGGTATTCCTTAACTTAATAGTGAATGCCGAGACCGAGATGAAATTAGCCCACGGTAGAGGTAAGCTCTCTATTCAGACAAAGAAGAGAGATGACACCATAAAGATATCATTTAAAGATGATGGCCCCGGGATAGCCAAGGAAAATCTGGATAAGATATTTGACCCCTTCTTTACCACCAGAGAAGTAGGCCAGGGTACCGGATTGGGCTTGAGCATGTGCCACGGAATAGTAACCGAGCACAAGGGCAAGATATATGCCCGAAGCAGGTTAGGCAAGGGAGCTACTTTCATTGTGGAACTGCCCATAGTTGCCGAAGAAAAGCAATTAGAAATGGCTGAGCCGGTTGAGAAAGCTGAGAAAGTAGAAGGAGCCAGGATACTGGTAATAGATGATGAGCCCGTAATTCTACAATACTTAAGTCAGATGCTGACTGATGAGGGACATGAGGTGGAGACTATAGATAATGCCCGAGATGCCTTAAATAAGATTAAGAGTAAGAGGTATAACCTTATTCTATTGGATATCAAGCTGCTTGGCATAAGTGGCATTGAGTTATATGAAGAGCTTCAAAAGGTAGCCAAATCCTTAGCCAGGAGGGTGGTCTTTATCACCGGCGATGTCATGGGGACAGATACCAAAGAATTTCTCCTTAAGACCAAAGCTCCTTACATTACCAAGCCTTTTGATGCTGAGCAGTTGAAGAGGGAGATAAATCGTATATTAGCTGAGGCTGCCTAGAGGTTTGCTAAAATCTATAAGCACTGGTAGACAGCAAGAAATGTCGCTACGATTCCCAAAACTATGGGCTGTCTCAAGCTAGCCAACAGTGAGCGATAATAGCTGCCACAGCCTCATACATTATCCGCTTTGTTCAGCAGCCTAACAACTATCTTCCCAGCCCTGCAAATTATCAATCAAACAATCACTGTGGTTTGCATTTAATACTGGGACTTGCTTAAATAAACGAGAGCCTCAAGCTAATACTCAAAGGGGAGACACAATGAGCAAGCTAAGCATTGGCAAAATTAGGGGACTGCAGCAGATTGCCACCGATGGTGGCATCTTCGTGATGTGCGCCATGGACCACCGCGGCTCCCTACAAAAGATGATTAACAAAGAACACCCGGAAAAAGTAGGTTATGAAGAAATGGTTGAACACAAGTTAGAGCTGTGTGCAGCCCTAGCTCCTCATGCCAGCGCCGTGTTACTGGACCCCGTCTTCGGCGCCGCCCAGTGTATTACCGGCAATGTTTTGCCCCGCGACACCGGACTGCTAGTTAGCCTGGAGGCCACCGGCTATTCTGGCGCCAAAGAAAAACGAGTAACCAAGCCGCTTGAGAATTGGGACGCGCAGAAAATAAGGAAAATGGGTGGTTCTGCCGCTAAACTCTTAGTTTACTATCGACCAGACTTGGAAGGCCTCGCCCAGAGGCAATTGAACACGATAACGCAGCTGGCAGAAGGTTGCGCCAAAATTGATATCGCCTTCCTGGTGGAACCAGTAAGCTATCCCATAGGCGACGAGACCAATGACCCACAGGCATTCGCCACCAAAAAGCCAAACTTAGTTATTGAAACTGCCCGTCAGGTCACGGCACTGCC
>JAUXIO010000069.1 GCA_030620975.1 Dehalococcoidia bacterium
TGCTCCGGACTTGAACCGGGCAATCCCGGCATCCAGTGGTAATAAACCTTGAAGCCGTAGTCTCTCAGCAGCCTGGTGGCTTCTACCACATCAGCCACCTCATGCCCCCGCCTAACTAACCTATAAATGCTGTCGTCAAGAATCTGCACCCCAAGTTCTACCCTGGTAGTGCCAAAGTCAAGCATCCGGCCTATTTCCCTTTGTCCACACCAGTCGGGCCTGGTTTCAATACACAGCCCCACACAGCGATGCTCGGCAGTTTCATTCAACTTCCTGGCTTCCTCCAAATTGGAAGACTGGACGCCATTTAGGCCATCATAGCAATCCTTTACAAATTGATATTGGTATTCCTCGGGGGAAGCCAGGAAAGTGCCACCCATGACAATAAGTTCCACCTTATCCGTCGCATGCCCCATCTCATCCAGCACTTTCAGCCTCTGTTCCACCTGCGCTTTGGGCTCATAATTATACTTCTTGGCTCTGAGCACTGCAGGCGATTCCTCAGTATAGCTCCGCGGCGCCTGGGGGCGAGTAAAACAATAAACGCACTCGCCGGGGCAGCCCATGGGCTTAGCCATAACCGCCACCGGAGTCACTCCAGATATGGTTCTTGAAATTTTTCTCATGCTGTGCTTTCTTTAGATGAGAGTTTAGCAAATTTTAAACTATGGCAACAACTGGAGAGGCTTTTGACCAAATAGCTCATAGCTGGTATCAGTTAAGGCACTGGTCTCGCTTTAGGCCGGAGCTTGAAGAGCTAGCGCGGCGATGGCACAAGGGAAAACTGCTGAATATCGGCTGCGCCCACGGCCCAGATTTCCTGCCCTTTACCCAGGGATTTGAGCTGTGGGGCATGGACTCGTCTAAAGAGATGATTAAGTTAGCCATAAACTACTCAAACAAATTTAACTTTACCGCCAATCTGGCAGCAGCCGATGCCACCTCTCTACCTTACCCCGATGCTACCTTCGACTGGGCAATATCAATAGCCACCTATCACCATATTAAAGGCGACGGGGAAAGAGCACAGGCCTTCCGCGAGTTAAGGCGGGTCTTAAAGCCAAAGGGCGAAGCTTTCATTACCGTGTGGAATCGGTGGCAACCGCGATTCTGGCTTAAGCCCAAGGAAGTGGAAATACCGTGGAGATTAAGGGACAAAACCATCTACCGCTATCACCACCTCTTCTCTTATCACGAACTTAGTAAAGTGCTGAGCAAGGTCGGCTTTAAGATGCTCAAAATATTCCCGGAGAAGTCTTACCACTTCCCCATAAAAATCTTCTCCCGGAATATATGCGTCCTGGTTAAAAGAGATTAAATGGGGTGTTAATAGGCTGCTGGCTTCAGCTTGGTTTATCTTTACCCGGGTTCTTGCCCACTTTCGCCTCTTCAGCAAACATGGCTTTAAGGACAGGAATAAAGACTTCAATCAATTCGGGGTCAAATTGCGTGCCCGCTTTCCGCTTCAACTCTTTCAGCACCTCTTGATGAGACAAAGCATCACGGTAGGGACGGGCAGAAGTCATAGCGGCAACAGCATCTGCTATGCCTAGAATGCGAGCTTCCAGGGGAATATTTTTACCTTTCAAGCCGCTTGGGTAGCCACTGCCATCATACCGCTCGTGATGATGTAAAATGGCGGGCAGGCAGGAAGCCAGACTGGGTATGTGACCAACGATGGTGGCTCCCAATTGAGGGTGACTCTTAATTACTTCCCACTCCTCGGCATCAAGTTTGCCCGGTTTGCCAAGTATCGCATCGGGAATGCCAATCTTGCCGATGTCATGAAGCAGGGCACTGGTGCTTAACCTGGTCATCTCCGAGGGCAGCAAGCCCAGAGCTTCGCCGAGAGCTACGGCATAACTATTTACCTTCTGGGAATGGCCATAAGTATATCGGTCCTTAGCCTCCACGGTTGCCGCCAGGGCATATATGGTACTTAAGGCTCCGCCTTCTATCTC
>JAUXIO010000045.1 GCA_030620975.1 Dehalococcoidia bacterium
TGGCAGCCGGAGACCAGCACTCCGTCGGCTCCCTTGACCAGAGCGTACAGTACGAAGATGGGATCGATACTTCCCGAGCACATTACTCTTATCATTCTAAGGTTATGAGGATACTGCAACCGACTGGTGCCAGCTAGGTCAGCTCCAGCGTAGCTGCACCAGTTACAGCAAAAACCTATAATTTTGGGTTCAAAACCTTTCATCTTAGACTCCTAGGGCAGCACCAATCATTGAGAATACCTGCTCTCTCTTGAATCCTTTTAACTGAGCAGCTCCCGAAGGACAGGCTGCACAGCAAGTACCGCAGCCCTTACACAGGGTTTGATTGACCTTGGCTACTTTTTCCTGCCAATCGACTTGTATTGCGGAATAGGGACAAACCCTCTCGCAGTTGCCACACCCACTGCAAATAGCTTCATCTACCGAGCAAACTATCCCTTGGGTAGTAATCGTATCTTTGCTTAGAACTGTAGCAGCTCGGGAAGCCGTAGCTTGGGCTTGAACAATACTTTCGTTAATAAACTTTGGGCTATGAGCTAAGCCACACATAAAGATGCCATCAGTGGTGAAGTCCACCGGGCGCAGCTTCATATGGGCTTCCATGAAAAAACCATCTTCATTCAATGGGACCTTTAATAGGTGGGATAATTCTGTATTTCTATCTGGGGCAACTGTAGCTACACCTAAGGTCAATATGTCTACGTCTAGCACCAGGCGTTGACCCAACATCGGGTCGGTTACCATAACTCTTAGGATATCTTGACCATCTTTCTGGACTATTTTCACCTCTGGCTTATCTTCCACGTCATAGCGGATAAATTTTACTTCTCGCTCTGCAGCTTCACGGTAATAGTCTTCCATCAGCCCATAGGTTCTCATATCCCGATACAGAATATAGATTTCCATCTCCGGGTTTATCTGCTTTAGCTTTAAGGCATTCTTTATAGACTGGCCACAACATACTCTGCTGCAGTATGGTCGCTCATTGTCCCTTGAGCCCACACATTGAATCATTACCAAGCTATTGCAGCTTCTAAACACTCCTCTGTTTGTGGCTATTTCCCCTTCCAGTTCAAGCGAGGTCAATACCCTCAGGTCCTCCCCATAGAGATATTCAGTGGGTTTGAGTTCCTCAGCTCCAGTGGCAACGATGATTACACCATGGGATATTTCCTCAGCCACCGACTCAGCCCCTACTGCTATCTTAGTAGTGAAATTGCCGACAAAACCAGCAACTTCGATTATATTAGATTCAGTATACACTTGGATTAAGGGATTTTCATAAACTCTCTGTATAAGCTCTTGAAGGTAAGTCGGTACATCTGCTCCCCCCAGAGTGTAATGAATTCTCCGAGCCATTCCTCCAAGGGCGTCGCTTTTTTCAATCAGGTAAACCGCAAAACCTTGCTCGGCTAGGCTCACCGCACTTACCATCCCAGCAATACCACCACCGATGACTAAGGCGGAGCGAGTTAAGCCTAAGGACAATGGCTTTATGGGTTCAAGGAGTCTTGCCTTAGCTATTGCCATTCTTACTAGGTCCTGCGCTTTCTGAGTGGCCGCTCGCTTATCTCCCATATGTACCCAGGCACACTGCTCTCGAATATTGGCCATCTCAAGTAAGAATGGATTTAACCCTGCTTCTCTGAGGACTTCACGAAATACCGGCTCGTGTGTTCTCGGGGTGCAGGCAGCAATCACTACCCGGTTTAATTGCTTCTCCCTAATGGTTTCGACGATATGGGTACAGGAATCGATAGAACAACAGAAGGTACTGTCCTCAACATGGGCTACATTGTCCAGTTTCTTAACGTACCTGACCAGGCGTGATATATCCACGGCACCGGCAATATTGGTGCCGCAATGACAGATAAAGGCCCCCACTCTGGGAGGCTCTCCAGAGACATCTCGCTCCGGCGGAAATTCCCGCTCTTCAATTAATGCTCCCCTCTGGTCAACCAGAATCCTTGATGAGAGCGATGCCGCTCCACTGGCCATGGTGACCGAGTCGGGAATGTCCATCGGGGCATGAAATACCCCGCAGGCATAGACTCCTGCCCGGGAAGTCTCAATCGGGGAGAAATCATCACTCTTACAAAATCCATGGGAATTGAGTTCTATTGACATTCTCTCTGCCAGTTCTCTTCTACTGGCAGACGAGGTAAGACCCACTGATAGAACCACCAGGTCGAATTCTCCCTCTCGCATTTCTGTGCTGCTGGCGCGATATCTAATTACTACATTTTTCGTCTCGGACACTTCCCCAACAATTGATACCTTACTCCATATGAAACGAACCCCGGGGCTATCTTTGGCCCTTTGATAATATCGCTCGAACCCCTTGCCATAAGCACGGATATCATTATGGAATATTGTAGCCTCAAGTTCGCTGTCGTGTTCCTTAGATAAAATCACCTGTTTAATAGCATACATACAGCAAACTGCGGAACAGTAGGTATTACCAGTGGTGATATCTCGAGAACCAACACATTGAATCCAAGCTATCCTCTTTGGTGGCTTTCTATCTGAAGGGCGCTTGACCTCCCCTCGGTAGGGTCCCGAAGCACTCAGTATCCTCTCAAACTCCAGGCTGGTGACTACATTGCTAAATCTCTTGTAGCCATATTCACTCTGCAACTGGGGGTCGAATATATCATAGCCCAGGGCTAGAATGATACTGCCGACATTAATTTCCAATCTTTCCTCTTCTTGATAGAGGTTTATAGCCTCAGTCTTGCAGGCGGGAACACAAGCCTTGCACTCCCTCCTGAGAAGAAAGAGGCACTGGGTGGGGTCGATTACGGCGACAGCCGGTACTGCTTGAGGGAAGGGTATAAAGATGCATTTAGTTAATGCTAGGTTCTCATTATAGGCATCCGGGATTTTTACTGAGCAATAGTCAACACAGGTTCCGCAGCCGTTGCATTTATCCTCATCAACATATCGTGGCTTCTTCAGCAGGGTTACCTTAAAGTTTCCTGCCTGGCCGCTAACAGAATCAACCTGAGCATTGGTGATAATTGATATGTTGGGGTCCCGAGCACATTCAATGAATTTGGGTGAAAGAATACACATGGAGCAATCATTGGTGGGGAAGGTCTTATCCAGTTGAGCCATCTTGCCACCGATGGCCGGTGCCTCGTCCACTAGATAAACCTTGAAGCCAGAATTGGCTAGGTCTAAGGCAGCTTGTATGCCGCTGATACCGGCACCCACCACCATAACTGCACCGACTATGCCTTCGACAGGAACCGGCACTTGGATCTCATTCTCTGCTTCTACCATAACAGCCTTTTTACCCTAAAACTGAGACCACGAGCTCCGAAATATCTCTAACTTCTAGAGCCTCGCTTTTACCCACTGTCAGCAAACTGTCCTTAAAATTGATGATACAATAGGGGCAGGCAGTGACCAGTATGTCCGCCCCTAGTTCAACTGCCTGTTCCACTTTGAGGTCAGCGAAGCGCTCCCCCTTTTTAGTCTCCATCCATATTCTTCCCCCGCCGCCACCGCAGCAAATGCTCTTTTCGCGATATTCAGGAAACTCAATCAACTCTATCCCCGGGATACTTTTCAAGACCTCTCTGGGTTCATCGTATATACCGTTGTGGCGTCCCAGGTAACAGGGGTCATGATATATGACCTTTTTGTTCAAATCACGGGTGAACTGGAGTTTCCCTGCCTTGAGAAGTCCTGCCAAATATTGAGTAAAGTGAACCACCTTAAAGCTACTCCCTAACTCAGGGTATTCATTCTTAAATGTGGTGTAGCAATGAGGGGAGGTAACAATGATTGTTCTAACCCCACTTCCTGTGAAAGTCTCAATGTTGCTTTTTGCCAGATACTGGAATAGGTCCTCATTCCCTGCTCTGCGAATGCTTTCTCCACAGCAGTTCTCTCTAGAGCCAAGGATACCAAAATTCGCCCCTGCTTGTTGCAGTATAGTTGCGGTAGCTTGAGCAACACTGGCTAGCCTAGGATCATAAGCCGGCATGCAACCCGGGAAATATAAAAGGTCAGTACCATTGGTAAAGTCCTTGATACCAAGGCCCTTTGCCCAATCCGCACGGGTCTCTCGCCTCTCCCCTAGCGGATTACCCACGCTACCTAAGCTTGCCGCTACACTTCGGAGACTGGTTGGGGTCGTTCCCCACTCCGTTACAATGCGGCGCACCGCTCTCACAATATCTGTTACCTCAACACCACGAGGACAGCGTTTAACACAAGCACCACAGGTAGTGCATAGCCACCACTCTTCATCCTCAAAGTCAGCTAAACCGAATTGTGCCTGGCGGAGCATTTTAGGGACAATGAAGTTCCTGACTATATTCCACGGGCAGGCGGTGGCACAGAGGCTGCATTGGAAGCACAATTTGAACGTCTCACCGCCAGCCTCTCTAATAGCATCAGCTCCCTCTTTAAATATAGTTACTGATTCCATGGTAGGCAAGCTCACTTTCACCCCACAATTGACTGAAATTTCACTACTACCATCGGCTCTGGTAGCTAAAGTAACAGGCGGGCACTATGCTGGCTAACTCGCTACTCGACGAAAGTTAGAGCACCGCTAAGGCATACCTTGACACACTGGGGGTCTGGTGGCTGGCCACAAAAATCACACTTCAAGGGAATTCCGGTGTCCGGCTCCTTGAAAATAGGTTTAGCGGGGCAAGAAGCACGGCACAAGACGCAGCTGTCATACTCTTTCCCGCCGATAGAAACACTGGTTTTTGCAGTGCATTCTGCATCGGTATATGGCCCCGCTATTACCGGGAAGAATGTATCCCCCTCAATGAAAACTCCTATCCGTGACCTCTTGGGATTAAAGGTATTTTCAATATGCTGCAAGGAACAAATTAACTCACAGAGGCGGCACCCGGTACATTTGTCATAGTCTATTTTTATTCGTGCCACTATAATTCCCCTTCCCGGGTTAACCCTAGCTGGGCTAACTTCTCGGGGGTAGGGATGCCATTTTCATCCCACCCTCTAAGTTTGTAGTATTCAGGCAGCATTTCATCAACTCTAGCTACCTGCCCTTCATTTTCGCCTTTAAGTACAGGCTCCTCAAGCATCCGCCTAGGCAGCGTATCATCGTCTGCGGTAATTCCTGCCCTCAGATTAAATAGCCGCTCTAGGTTAAAAATCCTCTCGCCAGCTAGCATCATAGTTTCCCCGCTATAGCCGACCCCAGTGGCTAATTCTAGCTCGGTCAGCAATTCGTCTTCCAACATTAACAGTCCACCAAAAATAGTCCAGCAAAGACCGGAGGAATCAACTACAGCAATGAAGTCTTGGTCTGCTTTGGTAAGAGCTGCCTGACCTGCTATTTCAAATCGTTTTTCAAAACGCAGCCCGCTTTTGGTATGGCAAGCACCACGGTTGCTAGTAGCATAGGCGAGCGCAATTCCTTGATACCCTTGGGGGTGGAGTGCTGGCATCTCTTGTTTCTTTACAGTCATGGAGATCTCGGGATGACCATAGTACTCAGCAAGCCTATATGAGCCTTCCGCAAGTAAGTCGCCTATTCCTTCCCTTTTCACTATCACTTGTACGAGTTTACCCACAGCATATTTGTTACCGAAGCTTATCGGGAAGGGGAGATCCTTTTCTGGTAAGTATCCCTTCTCATAAAGCTCCATGGCGCAAGCAATGGTAACTCCCGTTGATATAGTATCCATTCCCATCTCATTGCACAGGTAAGCAGCCTTAGTTACAGCTTTTAGGTCAGTAACCCCACAGCAAGGGCCCAGCTGACTGTAGCTTTCATGCTCTGGCCCCTCTCCTTCCCCTTCAAATTCAGGGTCGGTTATCCTAGTTCTTCGACCACAGGCAAACGGGCAGGCGAAACAGGATGTGGCTTTCACGAGTATCTCCTTCCGTATGTCTGCAATTTCAGGTATTCCTTCCATGAAACCAGCCTGAAAGTTTCTAGTAGGTAGCATACCCATGTTCTTCATAGCTGCTATTATGCGCCATGTACCATAGGTAGACCTGGCCTCTAATCCTATCTTTGGTGATTTTTTAATCTCATCCAAAAAGGCTAATACTGCTTCTTTGAAGCCTTCTCCATCAGCGACCATAATACCCTTAGTTCCTCTCACTGCCACTGCCTTGAGATTCTTGGAGCCCATCACTGCCCCCACTCCAGAGCGCCCCACTGCCCGGCTAGCGTTCATAATAGATGCCATTTTAACCAAGTTTTCACC
>JAUXIO010000008.1 GCA_030620975.1 Dehalococcoidia bacterium
CCTGTAAGTGTTCGTAGATGCAGCATATCTGCATGGCGAAGTTTTTCTCTGGGTATAACCTTGCTAACTGGTCAGCGTAGTCCTTGGTAGTGGGGTTCTGAGAGTCTATTGCCGTGCAAATCTTTTGGGTTTGAATTACGATTTCAGGTTTTGGAGTGGAAGCGCTACGTGGTGGGCCTTTCCGGACTAAGTTGGGTATGGTGCAAGCTCCCGCCGTGAGCGAGATTAAAAGGCACAGGGCTAGGAGTAAGCTGATATGTAATAGGCTAGTTCCGTATTTCATTAACTAGCTTTAATTATACTCTAATTAGCCGTGCAGTTGATATGTTGATTTGTTTGAGGTACAGCTTTTTACTCTGCTGTTAAGGCAAACTACGGTTGTGGCTTTTGTGCTTTTACCCACAGCCTCTCGCCATCGGTAACGAATTCTATAGTGCCACTTTCTGAAGTTAGATATACTTTGTCTCTGCCTAATCTTTCCTCTAGCCTTTCTACTACTTCAGGGCTGGGATGCCCAAATCGGTTATTTGCGCCCACTGATATCACCGCCACCTCGGGGTCAACTACAGCTAGGAATTCTGCTGAAGTGGAAGTCTGGCTGCCGTGATGGGCGACCTTTAATATGGTGCTTCTCAATTGAGCCCGCTGAGTGACGAGCTGCCATTCCGCCTCACTACCGATATCGGCGGTAAATAGAAAACTTACTTCACCGAAACTTAATCTCAGCACCACCCCATTGTTATCGATGTCATCACTGGTGCCTTCTAATAGAGGTGATGGTGGGTTGAGTACCTCAATTTTACTACCTCCACCCAAATCAATTTGCTGCCCGGATTGGGCTATGGTACGCTTGATATTTTTCTCTTTTACTAACTCGAGCCATTGCTGGTAGATAGATGAGGCATAGGGTATTCCGGGCTCAAGCACCTGCTTTACTTCATAACGTTGAGCAACCTCTACTAAACCGGTGACATGGTCAGCATGAGGTTGAGTTAGCACTACCAGGTCAATGGTTCTATCCCAGAAGGGAAGCTTTTTGCCCAACTCCAGATTTATTGCTTGAGGACTGGGTCCGCCATCAATAAGGATATTTTGCTGGCAAGGCGTTTGAATTAGGATGGCATCACCTTGACCGATATTGAGAAAACTTATATGGAGCTGGTCATCGGGCAAGGAAAAGACGGCCGCCCAGACCAGAACGGTTACTATCAGGAGCGGCGTAATAATCCATTTCCTGGGTAAGTGGGTAGCGAGCTTTGAAATGTTGCTTGCCAGTTGGCTCATTCTTGAGGATACTTTGGCCCACAAATTAGCTAGCTCCCTTTTATAGTTTATAGAGACCATAATTGTTGCCAGTAAAGCATAGTAGCTCCATATTTGCCAGCTATGTAGCTCGGTTACTTGGAGGGAAGAGAAGGGCAGGGCATCAAAACCTTGCACTATTAGAATTAAATAACTGAGGAAAAGCCAGGCCAGCCAACCTGCAATTTGAGCTAGAGCTGGGGTGAAAAGTCCTAGCCCGCCGACCAAAGCTGCGGTGACAATGATACCGGGTAAGGCAAGTAATGCAAGGAAAGTCGCCGGCAGCCCAACTAGTGAGACGATGCCAAAATTGTAGGCGATGACCGGCCAGGTTGCCAATATGGCACTTAAGGTTACGGCGAAACTATCATTGACTATGTTACATAGCGATGCCGCTGTTCCAGTATTAGTAAAAGATGCAGAAATGGCCTTTCTTCCCCAGCTTTGGAAGTAAGGGAAAAGGAGGACGAGCCCGGTCATAGCGAGAAAGCTGAGCTGAAAGGATACATCCCATAATATTCGCGGCTGAAATCCCACCATTACCGCCGCGGCAAAAGCTAGGGCAGTTAACGCACTTCGCTGTCTTCCCAGGCATGTCGCCGCCAAGAACAGGCTTCCCATCACCGTGGCTCGAACTACGGGCGGGCGCATGCCAGTGACTAGGGCATAGAGCCAGATGGCGGTAAATGCCAGCCAGATATAAATAGAATGCTGCTTTCCGAAAAGGAAGATGCCGAAGCTGAGGAGCATACCCAGAATAATGCTAACGTGGAGACCGGAAATAGCCAGCATGTGGGCAGTGCCAGTTTGGGAAAAGGCTTCTCGGAGAGAAGAAGGTATGCCGCCTCTTATGCCTAGGAGAATAGCCTGGGCCAGTGATGCCTGTGGCTCGGGTAAAGCGATAGAGAGACTTTGTGAAAGGCGATTTCTCAAATAATAAATCCATGTCATCGGCTTGAAGCCTTTTCCCCTGTCCATGATTTCTATTTTGGGGTAATAGATAGTGGAATAAATCTCCCGCCGCTCCAGATAGCTCTTATAGTCGAAGTCATCAAATTGCTGTGGCGTCTCCAGCTTGCCGATTATCTTGAGCACGTCTCCATAGTGGCAGCCGGGATATCTGGGTGCCTGTATGAGAGCAGTTCCTGAAACCTCTCTTTTATCGCCATCTATAGTTATTTCTGTAGCGGAAAGTTGAAGAGAGGCGGTTACCTCCTTGATTTCGGGCTCTGTTGATACCATTCCTTGGATTTCAACCACTCCACAGTCGTTGTAAAAATGCAGGCAGTGCTCATCAACTGCGGGCAGACTTGACTGGGGGTGGAGGGCGCCGCCGAATAAAGCGAAAAGGCAAAGCCCAGTCAGCAGCAAGCCTTTTTTGCAATTGGGGAAGAGAGGTAGGAAGCAAAAGGGGAGAAGCGCGGAGAGGATAGTGAGTGGGGGCAAAGCAGTTTTTGCCCCCAGGAAAATGCCAGCCACGAAGGCGCAGCTAAGATAAATGAGCGTCACTGTCGGCTTCTAGTCCTTTACGGTGATTAAGTCCTTGATTTTCTCAAAAGTGTTGCTGCCGATACCCTCAACCTTGGTCAGCTCGATGATATTTTGGAAAGGGCCTTTCTCGGTGCGGTAATTGATAATGGAATGAGCTCTGCCTGGACCAATTTCGGGTAAGGCTTCCAGCAGCCAGGCCTCGGCTCGATTCACGTCAATTTTTTGGGGTGCAGAGGCTTCGCCAGCTTCAGGCACATAAATCTTAAGATGACCGAGGTCAGCATCGGGCTCAATGCCGCCGGCTGCTTTTAGGATATCTTCTAAAGTGTCACCTTGCCTCAAGGGATAGAATCCGGGATTGGCCACGGCGCCGCCAACATAAACTTTGTCGGGTAGCTCGGGAGTAGTAGATGAGGGTAGAGTAATTTCTATCGTCTGGCTCTGGCTTTGCTTGGCGGCCAACACTATGCCACCGCTCAGCACGGCAACAATTAAAAAGATGATAGCCAATATCCAGTAATTCTTTCGCTGGTTTGTCATGAGATGCCCCCTCCACTTATCTTGCTTACCTTACATGGCAATGATAGAATTCTAGCACAAATGGCAAGTTCAAAGACCATAGCAGTTAATCGCAGAGCCTTTCACGACTATCACATTCTGGACAGGCTGGAAGCGGGTATTGTTCTTACTGGCAGTGAAATAAAGTCGGTTCGAGCTGGCACTGTAAATCTTCGGGACGCCTATGCTAAGGTTGAAAATAATGAATTATGGCTGTTTAACGCTCATATTGCTCGCTATAAAGCGGCTAGCCGTGATGTTCCCGAACCAGCACGTAGGCGCAAACTCTTGCTTCACCGGAAGCAAATTGACAATCTCATTGGCATGACGGTGCGGAAAGGTTTGACAATAGTGCCGCTCAAGCTGTATATTAAAAATGGAGTAGCTAAAGTTGAATTGGGTATAGTTCGCGGCAAGAAGCTTTATGATAAGCGAGAGGCTATCAGGAGCCGTGAATTAGATAGAGAAACGGATAGAATGCTGAAGGCAGCGGGAAGGAGGAGGTAGAGCTAAAATCAGGTTTCTGAGGGGGCGCGTGGCTTCGACAGGGGAAGAGTGAGCAGGATAGCAGGCCGAGGTGCCATCTAGCTCGTAAAACAGGTGGCAAAGACAACTGCCGAAGCAGTTCCAATTGCAGCCTAATTAAGGGTTGCACATCTAACCCGACCTCACCTTGATGGGTTGGGATTGGGTGACGAAAAGTCAAGGTGCTCCAATTTCCGATGTCAATAGGGGGATGGCTAAGATAAATTGACTGGCCCGATTGAACTCGGTCGGCAGAGGACAATCGGGTGAGATAAAAGAGCTGACTAAGCCTGTAGTTGATTCTGGTAGCGTTCCTCTGGACGGGGAGTTCGACCCTCCCCCGCCTCCACCAAGAAGTTTCTACGCCCTGTCAGCCAGGGCGTTTGTTTTTACTTCGCCTCTTAGAAAGTTCCTCATAGCCGTCATGGTCTTATGCTGCCCTGTGACATTATGAGATTTGCCACGCTTCGCTCGCAATGGCAGGAAAAGAAAATTCGTAATGAGGAGGAAAAGGAAGTTTGCAATGGCATGAAAGCAAGGAGTTCGCAGTGACAAGGAAGAAGGCAAGGTGTCAGTGATCATGTGGGCGAGTACTCGGGCTTTACCCTAGGGGAGGGAGATGGTAGAATTGGTTTTGAGGATGTAGCTATGTCTGGGCACTCTAAGTGGTCGCAAATTAAGCGGCAGAAAGGCGTGGCTGATGCCAGGCGGGGGCAACTTTTTACCAAGTTAACCCGCGAGATAATTGTGGCGGCGCGCGATGGTGGCTCCAATCCTGAAACTAATTTCCGGCTGCGATTGGGGATACAGAGAGCCCGTGATGGCAGTATGCCTCTGGAAAACATTGAGCGAGCTATAAAGCGGGGCAGCGGCGAGCTTGAAGCATCTAAACTGGATGAGATAACTTTTGAAGGCTACGACCCCAACGGAGTGGCAGTTTTGGCGCAGACGGTGACTGATAATCGTAACCGCACTATTCAGGATGTGCGTCGCTTTTTCTCGCGCCACGGCGGTAATTTGGGTGAACCTGGCTGTGTTAGCTGGCTTTTTGAGTTGAAGGGTGTGATTATTATAGAAGCTAATGATGTGGGTGGCGATGAATTGGCTTTGCAGGCCATTGACGCCGGCGCTGAGGATTTTAAAGTGGAGAGAGGCTATCTTGAGGTTTATACCACGCCACAGAATCTTGAAACGGTGAGAAAGGCGTTAGAAGGGCAGAAGCCGATAGTTTCGGCAGAGCTTTCTCTGTTGCCTAAAACCACAATAACGCTGGAGGAGAAAGACGCCACCCGGACTTTACATTTCCTTGACCAATTGGAAGAGTTGAGCGATGTGCAGCGCGTTTTTTCCAATGTAGATTTTACCGACGTTGTTTTGGAAAAGTTGCGCGCTCAGGCGTAGTTGAGTAGTCTGAAGAAATCTTATGCGAATTCTAGGCATTGACCCCGGCACCATAAATTTTGGCTATGGCGTAGTTGATGGCGAAGATAAGATGACCATGGTTGATTGCGGGGTCTTGACCTTTTCCTCTCGGATTCCCATAGAACAGAGACTTCACTCCTTACATACGAAGCTGAATGAAATTATTACTCGGTATCAGCCCGATGAAGTAGCTGTTGAAGAACCCTTTGTGGCTAAGAATGTGCGTTCGGCATTGGCTGTGGGACGGTCTCAGGCGGTGGCTATGCTGGCTGGAGCTGGTCAGGGATTGCCCGTTTATTGCTATACGCCAACTTATATAAAGCAGCAGGTAACTGGCTATGGGAATAGCAGCAAGGAGCAGGTGCAGGAAGTGGTGAAAATCCAGCTTGACCTTTCGCGGCCTCCTCAGTCTAGCGATGCTGCCGATGCCTTAGCCGTAGCCATCTGCCATCTCCGGCAGATACATCTTAAGCGGGTATTATCAGCTTCGAAGGAGTGAAATGATTGCCGCTTTAGAGGGTATTTTAGAGTATAGAGGGCTTGATTCAGTCGTTATTAAGGTTGGCGGCGTCAGCCTTCAGGCGTATATTCCCAGCTCAACTTTGAGTCGGCTTGGAGCTGTGGGTGATAAAGTCTATCTCCATACCTATCTTTACCTTAAAGAAGACAATATTAGCCTCTATGGATTTGCTTCGATCGAAGAGGTGAAGCTTTTTCAAAATCTTATTTCCGTGTCGGGTATTGGTCCCAAAGCGGGACTGACATTGCTTTCTTCACTCAGCCCGGAGCAACTTGCTCTGGCTATTACCAGCGGTAATGTTGACCTTCTCAGCCAGGTGCCGGGCATCGGCAGGAAGATAGCCAGCCGCGTCGTTCTTGAGCTAAAAACCAAGCTGGAGAAGGACTGGAAGGGGGTGGCTGCCTTGCCTTTGGCTCAAGAAAATACCGATGTCATAGCTGCTCTGACCAGCCTTGGCTATTCCTTGAGGGAGGCTACTCAAGCCGCTTCAGCCTTACCTGAGTCCAAGGAGATGAGCTTGGAGGAGAAGGTTAAGCTGGCACTGCAGCAGTTGTAGACCGTAGTTGAGAAACATTAAATCTAATACAGAAGCCAATCACACCGGGATCTTAAAACTGATTTGGGACATTAGGTTTATAGCTTAGGGGTTGAATTATGGAAATATATTTATTCATAGTTATTTTAGCTTTGCTGGCGATAATTGTTGTGTTGCTTCTCAGGCCAAGGAGGGTGGAAATCCCCGCCGTTGAGGATTTGGAGAAGAAGCTGCTCTTCGCTTTGGCTTCGGAGAAGTCGGTAAAAGACGTTCAGGATATTCTACAGAAGTTACCCCTTGATGTGGTGAGAAGCTTGACTGCGAGCTCGGCCAGGGCGAAGGGGAAGTTGAGTGAGGTGTTAGCTACTTTTAAGTTTACTCAGTACGACAGGCTTTTCTACCTTGGCGAGCCCGTAGACTTTGTGGGGATTAAGTATGGTGAAGGCGTGGACTTTATAGAGGTCAAGACGGGTAAATCTGGGCTGAGTGAGGATGAGAAGAAGTTAAGGGAGTTGATTGAGTCGGGGCGGGTCAATTATGTGCCGCTCTCCGTGGAGAGAATAGGTATTGCTGAGGAAGTTGATATGGAGAACAGGGAGTCTTGATGTCTTCATTTAGGGTTGTCTCGGATTTTGGGCTTACTGGTGACCAGCCGCAGGCGGTGGAGAAGCTGGTTGAGGGGCTGGGGAAGGGCTACCGTCAGCAAATGCTGCTCGGCGTTACTGGCAGTGGCAAGACCTTTACTATGGCCAACGTTATCGAGAGGATGCAGAGGCCAACTTTAGTTATTTGCCATAATAAGACTCTTGCGGCTCAACTGTGTGCTGAGTTCAGGGAGTTCTTCCCGGATAATGCCGTGGGGTATTTTGTTAGTTATTATGACTATTATCAGCCTGAAGCCTATATGCCGAGTACTGATACTTATATTGAGAAGGAAACTGATATAAATGAGGAGATTGATAAGCTACGCCACGCAGCTACCAGGGCTCTTTTTGAGCGCCGCGATGTGGTCATCGTGGCTTCAGTTTCATGCATTTATGGTCTGGGTTCGCCCGAGGAATACCATAGCTTTGTGGTTAGCGTGAAGAAAGGGGAGAAGTGCAATCGGGACAAGATAGTTCGCCGCCTTGTGGATATGCAGTATGAGAGGAATGATTTTGAGCTTGCTCGGGGGAAGTTCCGCATTCGTGGTGATACTCTGGAAATTCAGCCAGCCTATGAAGAGATTGCAGTCAGGGTTGAATTCTGGGGCGATGAGATTGAACGCATTGTCAAAGTTGACCCACTCACTGGGGAATTGCTGAATGAGCATGATGTAGTAGATATCTATCCAGCCAAGCACTTCGTTACTTCTTATGATAAGTTAACTGCGGCCATTGAGGATATTAAGGCAGAGTTGGAAGGCAGACTGGAGGAGTTGAAGAGTCAGGGGAAACTTCTGGAAGCTGCTAGGCTTGAGGCGCGGACTAACTATGATATTGAGATGCTCAAGGAGGTGGGCTATTGTACCGGGGTGGAAAACTACTCCAGGCATCTTCAGCGGCGGATGCCGGGAAGCCCGCCGTGGACGTTGCTTGATTATTTCTCCGATGATCTCTTGCTATTTATTGATGAATCGCATATGACGCTTCCCCAGATACGGGGTATGTACCACGGTGATACTTCCCGGAAGCAGACATTGGTGGATTATGGCTTTCGCTTGCCTTCGGCTTTGGATAATCGCCCACTGAATTTTGCCGAGTTTGAAAGGCGTATCAATCAGGTCATATACACTTCAGCCACTCCGGGGCCTTATGAGTATGAACGTAGCCAGCAAATAGTGGAGCAGTTGATACGGCCTACTGGTCTGCTGGAACCCACTATTGAAGTTAAGCCAATTGGGGGGCAGATTGATGACCTTATTTATCAGATAAAGACTTGTGTTGATAAGGGAGAGCGCTGTCTGGTAACTACCTTAACTAAAAGGATGGCTGAAGAGCTTTCTGATTATCTCAGGGAAATAGAAATAAAAACCCATTACCTCCATTCTGAGGTTGATACTCTGGAGCGAGTGGAAATTCTGCGCGACCTTCGTCTCGGCGTCTACGATGTGGTGGTTGGCATAAATCTGCTTCGTGAGGGATTAGATTTACCTGAGGTGAGCCTTGTGGCCATTCTGGACGCCGATAAGGAAGGTTATTTGAGATCAAAAGAGGCGCTCATTCAGACAATGGGACGTGCCAGCCGCCATGTGGATGGGCATGTTATTATGTATTCTGATACCACCACTGCGGCGATGGATGGAGCCATCAAGGAAACTCAGCGGCGCCGCCAGATTCAGGAGGATTATAACTGGAAGCATGGCATTACCCCTCAGGGAATAAAGAAGGCAATCAGAGACATCACCGAGCGGGTTAGAGCGGTGGCGGAAACACGAACACCTTATTTAGCTGTTCCCACTTCTAAGGAGGAAGTAGCTCGCCTTATCAAGGAGCTTGAATCTCAAATGAAAGCTGCTGCCAGAAATCTGGAATTTGAAAAAGCTGCTTTGCTCCGTGACCGAATCACTGAGATGAGAAGAGACGAGGAGTTATTGGCCCCCATGGTCAAACCTAAATAGGCTTCGGGCTGTCCTCTTTATTGCGTCTCAGTTTTGCTATTTTCAGCTTTACCCTGAGCCGTTTTTGCCAAACCTTCCTCTTCCAGCATATCCATAAGTCGGGCAGCCCGTGGATAACCGATGTGGAGGCGGCGTTGCAGGAAGGAAGTGGAGATGTGCTTATGCTGCTGTGCCAAATTTCTGGCGGCGGTGAGAAGCGGGTCTTCGGCGGTAACTGAAGCTTGAGCTACCTCATCAAATTCAATGGGCTTAGTTTCTGGTTTTCCCTGGTTGCCCCAGAAGTATACTAACCTCTCAATCTCGGCATCGGTAACTAGGCTTCCCTGAAGGCGCTTGGGTCTGTTAGCTTCGGTGGGCATATAGAGCATGTCGCCTCTACCCAGTAATTTTTCCGCACCCGTAGCGTCAAGAATGGTGCGCGAATCTACCTGTGAGGTAACTGCAAAGCTGATGCGCGTGGGGAAATTAGCCTTGATGAGCCCAGTAACCACGTCTACTGAGGGGCGCTGTGTGGCAACAATGAGGTGGATGCCAGTAGCCCGAGATAATTGAGCCAGGCGGCAAAGAGTGCGTTCCACTTCGTCGGAGGCTGTCATCATCAAATCAGCCAGTTCATCAATGATTAGCACTAGGTAAGGAAGTCTTTCTCCGAGTTCGCGATCTTTATTGTAGCTGTCTATGTTACGCGCCCCGACTTGAGCGAAACTGCGATAGCGATTGTCCATCTCTCGGTTGAGCCAGCGCAGTGCCATTATTGCCTTATTGGTGTCAACAATTACCGGAGTAGCCAGGTGGGGTATGGTGTTGAAGGTGACTAATTCCACTCGTTTGGGGTCAATCATAATGAACTGGACATCATCGGGAGTGCTGTGCATAAGCAGGCAGCAGATGGTAGAGTTGAGACAAACGGTTTTGCCGCTGCCAGTGGCTCCGGCGATAAGCAGGTGGGGCATTCTTGTCAAGTCGGCGGCTATTGTCTCCCCACCGGCTCCTTTGCCTAAGGCCAGGGCAAGTTTTGTTTTGGCTATGGTTTTTTGGAAGGCGTTGGTCTCTATTACGCTGCGAAGGCCAACTATGCCGAAGGTAATATTAGGCACCTCAATGCCAACTACCTGTTTTCCAGGGACTGGAGCTTCGATTCTAATAGCGGGTGCAGCTAAGGCTAAGGCCAGGTCATTAGCCAGCGAGGTAATGCGGTCTACCTTGACCCTGGTCTTGGATACCTCTTGCGTTCGCACTTTGATATTGCCATCTTTGTCTCTTTCTCTAATCTCTTTGTACTTGTGATCCCAGCCTGGCTCAACGCCGAATTGGGTTACTGTGGGGCCAACATTTATTTGAACCACTTTAGTTTCGACGCCATAGCTAGCTAAAGAATCCTCAATCAGGCGCGCTCGCTTGTCCATGTCAGCCTGGCTTAATTCGGGCCCGGTAGCTTTATCCAAAGTATTAATGGGTGGCAATTGCCAGCCGCCAGGGGTAATTACCGGCTGGGATGCTTGAAATTTCGGCTCTGCCTCTGTTATGGGCATTTCAGCGGGTGCTCGGTAAGGAATGATGATTTCCTTCTCTTCGGGCTCAGTTGTGGTTGCCGCGGGTTTGCTGGCAACTCTGGGTGGAGCTTGACTGGGTTGGGAGAGGAACTGCCAGATGCTTCGGAAGGCTCGCGTTAGGCTTTTAGCTGCCCTTGTGATTGCCTCCCAGATACCCCTGGGGGCTATAAACAGGGCGCCTAAAAAGATGAACCCGGCTATCCTCAGTGCTCCAATGGTGTTAGAACTGCCGATAATGCCCTTGCCGAAATTACCTCCCAAGCTGGCTTGGCTGACAATACCCCCTCCGGGGTTGAAAAAGGCGAGCAATCCCCATAAAGCCAGGGCTAGGGCGATACCACCAAACCACCAGTTCCAGCGTCTTGAGAAGAAATGGGGCTGCCATATTGCCAAGATTACTGCCCCAAGGGCAAGGGCCATTATTGCTAAGCCGGCTCCAAACTGTATGAGCAGGCTTTGCCAGGTGGTGACGCCCCACCGGGCGAGCTCTTGCCAGAATAGGCAAAGTAATACCACCACGATAATCACCGCTATCAGTCTTCTCACTGGCGGCGAAGTTAGAAGACTAAAGAAACGCCTCCATGTCCTCTTCCTTTGTCTGGGTTGGGATTTAGTCTTTCTTTTAGCCATGACTCACTGTTTATACTTCAATAGTTATAGGCACGATCATAGGTCGGCGCCGAGTTTCTGTATAGAGAAATTTAGCCAGAACATTTCTTACTTTAGCATTGATGGCTTCTCGCTCTGTGGGGTGTCCTTGGTCCTGTTTCAATGCAGTTATGAGTAGGTCTTGCCCCTTTTCAACCAAGGCTTCGCCTTCTTTAGCATCTATGAAACCTCGCGATGCGATATTAGGTTTTCCTATTAATCTACCCTCCTTTTTATCAATGACGATGGTCACTGCTATAATCCCATCTTGCGATAGTACTTTTCGGTCGCGCAATACCATATTATCCAGGTTACTTACTACTAGGCCATCCACATAGATATTGCCCATGGGTAATTTGCTAACTACCTTTCCCGTCTTTCTTCCGAGTTCAAGCACATCACCATCCTCGAGGACAAAGATATTGTTTTTTGGGATTCCCATGTTTTCTGCCAGTTTGGCATGTAAGCTAAGTTGGCGATATTCACCGTGAATGGGTATAAAGAACTTGGGCTTAACTAAATTGAGCAGAAGTTTTAGCTCCTCTTGGCTGCCGTGCCCATGGACATGTACCTGCTCTAGCTTTTCATAGATTACCTGGGCACCCTGACGGAAAAGGTTATCCACGGTTCGGTTGACCAATGCCTCATTGCCGGGGATGGGGGTTGCTGAGATTACCACGGTATCCCCGCTGACGATGTGAACTTGTTTGTGGTCACGGTTGGCAATACGAACTAGGGCGGAGGTGGGTTCTCCCTGGCTTCCCGTGGCTAAGATAACAACTTGGTTGCGGGGTAATTGATGTAGCTCATTGGGGTTACCGAGGATGCCCGGCGGGATATTGATGTAACCCAGTTCTGATGCCATGCGCACTATATCTTTCATGCTGCGTCCGGTAACGAAGACGCGTCGCTGGTGTTTGGCGGCGGCGTCAATTACCTGCTGGATTCTGGAAATCAGGGAGGCGAAGGTGGCTATTATTACTCTACCTGGTGCCTCTGTCATAATGCGATCCAGGGTTTCTCCAACTACCCTCTCTGAAGGGGTATATCCACGCAGTTCACTGTAGGTGGAGTCGGAGAGGAGGAGTAAAACGCCTTGCGCTTCCAACTGGGCCAGTCGGTTAAGATTGGTTGTCTTACCATCAACTGGAGTGTAATCGAGCTTAAAATCACCGCTGTGGATTATTATGCCTATCGGGGTTTGGATAATTAGTCCCACCGAATCTGGAATACTGTGGCAAACAGAGAAGAACTCTATTCCAAAGCAGCCCAGTGTAAATTTAGCTCCCGGCTGAATTGTCTTAAGTGTGACTTTTCCCTTCCAGCGGCGTTCTTTAAGTTTTACCGAGATTAATCCCTGAGTCAGTTTAGTAGAATAGATGGGCAGATTAAGCTGGCGTAGGATATAGGGCAAAGCACCAATATGGTCTTCATGACCGTGGGTAATGATCATGCCCTTTAACTTCGTTTTCCGCTCTATGAGATAGCTGATATCTGGGATGACCAGATCAACTCCCAACATTTCTTGTTTTGGGAACATAAGTCCAGCATCAATAATGATGATATCATTGGCGTATTCCAGGGCCATCATATTCTTACCGACTTCGCCCAGACCTCCCAGGGGGATTATTCTTAGTTTTTGTTCGGTCATGATTTTTCGATTAGAATAGGCTTAGCTGTTGGGGTTCAGTTTGAGCTTGTACCAAATTTTCTGCTTGAGCTAGTATTTCCGGGATCTTAAGCATATCAGCTTGGATGGTCTTGCGCAGACTCCCCTGATGGAGGGCTGCTGCCGGGTGATACATTGGATAGTAAACAATATCACCTCGTTTCCTTGCCTTACCATGCAGTTTACTAATGCTTTCGTTGGGGAAATATCTTGCTGCGGAATAGCGACCCAAAGTAATAATCATTTTGGGCTGGACTATCTCTATTTGGCGCTCGAGCCACTTACGGCAAGCTTCTATCTCTTTGGGTAATGGGTCGCGGTTTCCCACTGGTCGACATTTGATAACGTTGGCAATATAAACTTTTTCTCGCCTTAGGCCAATAGAAGCGAGCAGCTCCTCTAGAAATTTTCCCGCTGGTCCAACGAAGGGGCGTCCCTGTTGGTCCTCGTGCCAGCCTGGCGCTTCTCCAATAAAGAACAGGTCAGCTCTTTCTGGGCCTTCTCCCGGCACCACTCTAATGCGGTGTTTGGCTAATTCACAGTCTTGGCAGCGTTCAATCTCTTTATAGAGCTCATTCAAAGCTGACATTCTAGGTAATACTAACACACCTTAGTTTGACGGGTCAATTTAAGTTAGAGGCTCAAGCCTCGAGCTGTCTTTCTAGGTAATTACTTGTTTTTCTTAACCCTTCCTTCGGCATTAAGTGGGTGGGATAAATGGTTAAGTGCCGGGTCAATTGTTAACCTTTTTGAATTTATGGTTGACAATAAGAGCAAACCTGTCTAAAATTTGGCTGATGCGCGGGTTAATTCTTAATGCTTTGCGGCGGGAAGGACATATTTCTGGGGAGGAGCTGGGCAGGAGGCTCAACGTCTCAAGAACGGCGGTTTGGAAATATATTAATGAGCTGCGCAAAAAGGGATACGAAATTGATTCTTCCTCTAAGCTGGGGTATTTTTTCATAAAGGGTCCTGATCTTCTGCTTCCTGAAGAAATTGCCATAGGGCTTAATACTCGTGTTTTGGGAAGGGAGATAGTGTATCGCGAAGAAACCGACTCGACGCAAGATGTTGCCAAGGACCTCGTGGAGCGGGGGGCAAAAGAAGGAACGGTGGTCATTGCCGAGGGACAAACTCGGGGAAGGGGGAGAAGGGGAAGAAGCTGGTCATCACCCCACCGCGCCGGGGTATACTTGTCTATTATTTTAAGACCGAGCCTTAAACCCTTTGAAGTCCTCCAAATTCCCTTGATTGCCGGCGTGGCGGTGTGTCGAGCTATTGAAAGCGTAACTCCCCTTAAGCCCAGAATAAAATGGCCCAATGACATCATTTTGGGTGGGAAGAAGGTGGGTGGGATACTGACTGAGATGAGTGCTGAGATAGACAGGGTGGACCACATCGCTCTTGGCATTGGAGTAAATGTGAATACTCAAAGGTCCTTGATTCCGTGGGAGATAAGGGAAGCTGCTACTTCTTTAGCTGAGGAATGTGGTGAATATGTTTCTCGGGTGAGATTTATTCAGCATCTTTTGGCTGAGCTTGAATCGCTCTACGGCGAATTTGTAATGTCTGGTTTCGGAGCTATCAAGGAGAAGTGGAACGCATTCGATGATACCATTGGCTCTTGGCTGAAAGTTAGCGGAGTGGGGAATGAGGTGGAGGGAGAGGCTATAGATATAGACTGGGATGGTGCTTTGATCTTGAAGCAAAAAGATGGGGGTATAGAGAAGATCGTTAGTGGTGACATCACTTTAAGTGGATATGGTAAAGGTAGATGATGGGTGTTTATTTTAAAGGTAGCAGAAGAACTGGGGGTATCTGTGTAGCTGGTGTGTTGCTAAATTTAAGGGAGGGAGAATGCTAGACCTGCTAATTGTTATTGTTTACTTTGCTGGCATGATAGCTGTCGGCGCATATGTATATGGCAGGGGGAGAGCATCGAGGAGAGACAGTTTTTTTGTCGCAGACCGAGGAGGTACGGGCTTACTCATCAGTGGCTCACTTTGTGCCACTATCATTGGAGCCTCGGTTGCTGTAGGGATGACGGGGTTGGGGTTTGAAAGGGGGTTAACTGGAGCTTGGTGGCTCTTGGTAGGAAGCATCGGGCTCTTTGTCTTGGCTGCCTTTTTTGCGGGGAGAGTCAGAAGGTTTGGACTTTATACACTCCCCGAGCTTGTTGAAGAGCAATACGATAAAAGAGCGGGCTTGGTGGCCTCTATCTTGATCGTGGTTTCCTGGGTAGGTGTTATTGCGGCACAGATAGTTGCTGCCAGCATAGTTCTGAGTATCCTTGTTTCTTGCTCCTCGTCCATTTTGATGATTATTTCTGCCTCTGTCTTCATTGTTTATACTGTCCTGGGAGGGCAGCATTCAATAATCCGTACTGATTTTATTCAATCCAGCATATTAATTATTGGTATTTTGGGATGCCTGTTTTGCCTTTCAGCCCGCGTGGGTGGAATCGAGGGATTTACAAGCTCTCTTCCCGTTGAATATTTCTCTTTTCCCGTAAGCTCGAACTTTGGCTGGCTAGATTTGGTATCTTTTCTGTTCTTGGTGGGCTCGACTTATGTAGTGGGTCCAGATATATATTCCCGATTATTTTGCGCCAAGAGCGAGAAAGTAGCTAGATCTTCAGCTCTTTTGGCAGGCTCGGTGATGATACCCATTGCCTTCTTCATTGTTATTATAGGGATGGGGGCAAGGGTTTTATTCCCGGATATTGCATCTGAGCAAGCTTTTTCTACTGTAATTCAGGAGGTTTTACCCGTGGGGATAAGCGGGTTGGTAATTGCTGCTTTGCTTGCCGCTATAATGTCGTCTGCAGATACTTGTTTGCTTACCACGAGTACCATATTAACCGAGGACATTTATAAACGCATTTACCCGAGTATAAGTGAAGAAAGGGGATTACTAATTTCTAGAATTGGAATAGTTTTGATGGGTATATTGGCTTTGATGCTTGCTTTGAGGTTGGGAGGAGTAATAAAATCTCTGCTTCTGGCGTATACAATATTTACCAGCGGTGTAGTTGCTCCGGTAATAGTGGGGTTTTATAAGGATAAGTTGAAAGTAACCCCCCTGGGAGCTTTAGCGGCTATTGCTGGAGGCGGGGGAACAGCGTTAGTGGTAAAATTACTGGAAGTAGAGCATTTTGAACTGCTTGGTTTTGCTGTTTGTACTTTACTTTTGTTTGGCGTAAGCAGAATAGCTGGAAAGAAGGCTTTATAAGGATAAGCTGGAGAAAGGAGTTAATGATGGAAGTTAGATGGCTGGGACATTCTTGTTTTCAGATTAGGGGGAAAGAAGCAGTTATTATTACTGACCCTTATCACCCCAGTTTGGGTTATTCTCTAGGTAGTCCCAAAGCAGATATAGTAACATTGAGCCATTCTCATTCTGGGCATAGTTATATTGAAGGTATAGGTGGCGTGCCTAAAAAGATTGATGGTCCCGGCGAATATGAAATGAAGGGTGTTTTTATCGTTGGTATAGCTACCTTCCATGATAATGAGCGAGGTAGGGAGCGAGGCAAGAACACTGTCTACCTTTTGGAAGTTGATGGTATGACCTTGTGTCACTTAGGTGATATTGGTCACTTGCCAACACCACAGTTAGTGGAGGAAATGAGTAATGTTGATGTCTTATTTTTACCCGTAGGTGGGGTATCTACTATTGCTCTTCCCATAGCCATAGAGATGATAAAGCGTTTGAACCCACGAATTGCCATCCCGATGCATTATAAGACACCGGCTTTGACTATGAATCTAGAACCTGTAGATAGATTTCTTAAGCAATTTGGTATCAAGCAAGTGGTTACCCAACCCAAGCTCATAATTAACCAGTCATCTACTGCTACAGATACTACTCAGATTGTAGTGCTTGATTATCTCGGGAAATAAAACCTTCTTTTGACAGAGCTTGTATTCCTTCTTTAGAATAAGTTCAAATTATGAGTTTACCAAAGCGTCTCTGTGAGTTACAGCAAGTTGATTTTGAACTGCGAGAGCAGCAAGGAAACTTAGACAGGATTAATCGCCAGCTTGGCGAGAGTGAAGCTTTGGTTGAGTCAAGGTCGAGTCTTACTTTAGAGAAGGCACATTTAGCGGAGTTAGAGAGGAAGCAGAAAGACCTTGAATGGGAGACGGGTGATTTAGAAAATAGAATGAGCCAGCTTAATGAGAAACTTTATGGTGGCAGGGTAAAGAATCCCAAGGAGCTGTTTAATCTTGAACGTGAGCTTGAAGATCTCAAAGTTAAGCTGAATCGGAAAGAGGATGATTTATTAGAAATAATGACTGAGGTAGAAGTAGCTGGGGATAAGGTACAGGTAGCTGCGAAGCAGGTTGAGGAAGTTGAGCGAAGATGGCAGCGGGAGCAAGAGACACTTGCTCAAAAGCAGGTTGAAGTTGATTCTCAGTTGCTTGCTCTTAGCCAGAGAAGGGGGGAGCTGGCCTCTCAGATTAGTTCAGAGGTTCTTTCTATTTATGAGCAAGTAAAACAGAGGAAGGGGCGAGCTGTGGCTAGGGTAGAGCAAGGGAGGTGTGGGGGGTGCCTTGTTACTTTGCCTTTAACTGAGTGGCAACGAGCCAGGGCCGGAGAGCTGGTTCGGTGTGGTAATTGTGGGCGGATTCTTTTTCTCGAGTAGATTTAAAGGCCAAGATGTTTTTGCAAATCTACGCTGATGGAGCCTCCCGGGGCAATCCTGGGCAAGGTGCCATTGGCGTTGTTATTGTGGATGAGTGTGGCAAGAAGTTAGCCACGATTTCTCAACATATTGGCATAGTTACCAATAATCAAGCGGAGTATAAAGCGGCTATTGCGGCCTTGCAGATAGCCCATAAGTTTGGGGCAACGGAAGTTATTCTTCATCTAGATTCGGAGCTGGTAGCAAGACAGCTAACTGGGAGGTATAAGGTAAGAAGTGCCTCTCTTTATCCTTTATACCTTGAAGCTCTTGAGCTGGCGAGAGGTTTCAGCGGCTTCACCGCCATTCATATCGCGCGTGAGAAGAATGCTCAGGCAGATGCTTTGGCTAATATGGCATTAAAGAAGTTTTCAAATTGACCTTTATCTCCCCTTGATGTAGAGTGAAGTGGGTTAAGCAAACCGGGTGACCGCTCCAGTTTGTGATGCTGGGGAGGAAAGTCCGAGCTTCACCGAGCAGAGCACTGGGTAACGCCCAGGAGGGGTGACCCTACGGAAAGTGCCACAGAAACATACCGCTCATTTTCTTGAGTAAGGGTGAAATGGTGAGGTGAGAGCTCACCAGCGGCTGGGTGACCAGCCGGCTGGGCAAACCCTGCTTGGAGCAAGACCAAATAGAGGGTGAAAGGGTGCTCGGCCCTATCCCTGGGTTGGTCGCTTGACCTCAGTGGTAACATTGAGGCTAGATGGATGGTCACCACCCTCAGCAGTGTTGGGGGAACAGAACTCGGCTTACAGGTTTGCTTAACCCATTCATTGTATTACTGACAGCTATTGTGGGCGTTGCCACTTGATTATCAGTGGAGGTAGATAAATGTATGAAAAGGCTTAAGTTTTTCTCTGCTATGCTAGCTACTCTCCTTATTCTGTCCTCTTTTGGCGTTAGTTGCGCTTTCAAGCAGGAATCGTCATCTGGTTTGCCCCCTGAGTTTGATGTCGTTGGTGAGGCGTGGAATATTCTCCTTGAAGACCATGTGGACAAAGATAAGCTGGATGCCGAGAAACTAAGTCGGGCAGCTATAGAAGGGATGGTCCAGGCAGTTGGTGATCCTTACACTGCTTACCTTGACTCCGATACTTATCGTTTACAGTTGGAGATGCTCAAGGGGAGTTATTCTGGCATCGGCGCTCATATAGCTATCCGGGAGGGCCAATTAACAATTATTGCACCTATTAGTGGCTCTCCTGCAGAGAGAGGGGGAGTAAAAGCGGGGGACAGGATTTTGGAAATCAATGGCGAATCCACTTCGGGGATGACCTTGACTGAAGCAGTACTTAAAATTCAGGGACCGCCGGACACCTCAGTTAAGCTTTTGGTACTGCATAAGGGGGATACTGGGCCGATAGAGATGGAGATAACTCGAGCTGAGATTGAACTTGAGAGTGTTTTTTGGGAAATGCGGGACGACATTGCTTATATTAAGTTATCCCATTTCACGGAACGTACCAATGGGGAACTTACTTTGGCACTGGAAGATATTCTCAGTCGAGATGTGACCGGTATTGTTCTCGATCTTCGGGGTAATCCTGGCGGGTTACTTTCAGCGACGGTGGATGCTGTAAGCCAGTTTTTGGCTGAAGGTGTAGTTGCTAATGTAATAGATGCTGAAGGGAAATATACTGCGTTGCGGGTGAAGCTTGGGGGATTAGCTACCGAGTTGCCGCTGATTGTGCTTGTGGATGAAGGCAGTGCCAGTGCCAGCGAGATACTAGCCGGTGCGCTTCGAGACCACGGTCGGGCCAAGTTAGCAGGCAGCACTACTTTTGGAAAGGGGAGCGTTAGCACGATCCGGCAGCTTAGGGATGGTTCAGCTTTGTGTGTTACCATCGCTAGGTGGCTTACTCCTAGAGGTAAACCCATAGAAGGCGCGGGGCTTACCCCCGACTTTGTGATTGAGTTGGAGGGTAGTGACCTTGTGGACTGGGCAGTTAACTATCTTGGGAGTCAGGCTGGAATGCCTGTAAGTGTGAGATGTGAAAGTTTTTAAAAATTTGAGCTATAGGGTCTTGACAAATCGTGATAAGTGTGTTAGATTAATGAATGTCCCAAGTGGTCAAAGCAGAGGTTCGGTTAGCAAAGGGACCAAGCACAAGGTAGGCGAAAGCCGAAAGGTGGATGGTGAGGTGGTAACCGAAAGAAGCGAGGTCACTTGGGGCATTTTTATTCCTCTTCTAGCTCTCTCTCAAGTAGCTCAGGAGTAAGTGTACCAATAAACGGCAAGTTCCGAAATTTACCTTGGTAATCTAGTCCATAACCTACCACGAATTCATCAGGGATTTCAAAGCCTATATACTTAAGGGGCACGTGTACCAGCCGGCGCACACTTTTATCAAGGAGAGTGCATACGTGGAGGCTTGCCGGATTATGGGTGGAGAGATGATTAAGAACAAAATTGAGCGTCATTCCAGTATCAACAATGTCTTCAATCATTAGTACGTCCTGGCCTGTAATGCTGCTATCAAGGTCTTTAGTTATCTTTACTACTTGCTCGGTATCATCTCCGTAGTAGGAAATTGCCATGAACTCTACAGTGACCGGGAGGGAGATGTGCTGCATTAAGTTGGCCATAAAGCAAATGACACCTTTCAGGATGCCCACTAGGACCAAATGCCGACCGGCGTAGTCCCTGGAAATATGTTTAGCTATGGTTCTTACCCTGTGTTGGATTTGACTGTGGCTAAACAAAACCTGGTTAATTCCCTGCACTTTAGCTTCACCTATGGGTCCGTAACCATATTTCGCCAATAACCGCAGGTAGTCACTTTTGGTAAGGAGTTTGATGTTAATTTCGGGGTAGAGTTCCTTCAAGCGGCGTAGCTTTCGGTTCTTTTCAGTTATTAAACTCTGTTTAAGTGTTGTAAGCTCAACATAGAGGTCTAACTCAGGTAGGTAGAAATCGGGGGTGAACATTTCGGTCACCTTATTACTTTCCTGCTGCAAGGGGAAGGCGCGAGGCTCATAGAGCCACTCGAGGCGGTAGAAATCTAAAAGCTTGCTGAATTCCTGTTCACTGGGGTGGGCAAAGCTGGATGGTCTTAGTGATGAAGGAGCTAATTTGGGTATTTGGCCCAGTTCTGTCCGCTCGGTAATCGGTTTTTTATAGTTAGTACTTAGCATTTGGTAAAGTTCAGCTCTCTCCATGGTGGTGGCGCTTATATTGCCAACGGTGAGGAGAAAAGCTTTATCTGCTTGCGAGTACTGGCGTGGTTCATGGGTGTAAACTCTAATTTCGCCAACGACCTCTTCATTCTGGATCAGTGGTGCCCCCAGTATGGAAATTATTTTTTCTTGTTTAGCTACCTCGGGATATTGGATTTGCTCATTCTTTGAGGCATCGGTAACAGCAACTACTTTGCCATCCAGAATTCCGGGAAGGCTTTTATGAGCAAGGAGTGGACCCTTTCGGAGGTAAGAGTCGCTAAGCCCATAGGCACCTGCAACAGTTAAGTACTCCCTTTGAGAATTGAGCAGCATTATTGAGCAGCCATTAGCTCGCATGGCTTTGGTAGTGCTTTTGGCGATAGAACTAAGGATTCTTCTCAGGGGGAGAGTTGAGTTGGCAACCTTGGCTATTTGCTTAAGGCCCCCATAATAGCCATTTTCTGACTTGCTTGTTTTCATGGCTTGGCTTCTATGAGAGAGGGAGGGTTCCAATTAGCTACATTTAGTATAGCCGCAACTGGGACAAATATCACAGCCCTCCTGGTAAAATAAGGTACTTCCACATTCGGGGCACTGCCCAACACAATTCCTAGCTAGACTGGAATCCTCGAAATTATTGCTGGCTTTGGTCTTGATGTGTTTCTGTAACACACTGCCGATGGCATCGGCACAGGAGAGGACAGCGCGACCCTCTTCCCAAGCGATGGAAGGACAACGAATACCCTGTAGCTGTTTAACAATAGAAGCTATGTCAATGTCAGACCTGATAGCTAAAGAGATGAGCCGGCTGATAGCTTCAAGCTGTGCTGAAGCACAACCTCCAGCCTTTCCCAAGCTGGAGAAGACTTCACATATCCCCTCTTCATCGAAATTCACGGTTACGTAAATGTAACCACAGCCTGTAGTTATTCTTTCAGTAATGCCTCTGGTAACCTTTGGTCGTTTTCTGGGTGCGAGTTTAGCCTCAATCGTTTTTTCTGTTTTGCCCACAGTTAGTACTTGGCTCTCCCGGCTTCTGTCTCGGTAAATGGTTATGCCCTTTAAACCTTCCTTGTAGGCAAGCATATATACTTTAGCGATATCTTCTCGCGTTGCCTGGAATGGGAGGTTGACCGTCTTGGAGACGGCACTATCGGTAGACTTCTGGAAGGCTGATTGCATTTTCACATGCCATTCCGGAGCTACATCGTAAGCGGTAACGAAAAGCCTCTTTATTCTTTCCGGTATGCCATCTACGTCTCGGAGTTTGGTTCCCTCAGCTAACTGCTTCATCAGCTCTGCAGAGTAGAAACCTTCTCCTTTGGCTGCTTCTTCAAAGTGAGGATTTACCTCTATAAGCTGTTCATTGTCCAGAATATGGCGCACGTAGCTCAAGGCAAAAAGGGGCTCAATGCCACTGGAGCAACCGGCGATTATGCTTAGAGTACCAGTTGGAGCAATGGTAGTCCGTGAGGCATTTCTTACTCGAGGGCCATTGGGCATGTCATATATACTATCCTTAAAAGCGGGAAATACACCTCGTTCCTCCCCTAGTTTTACTGACTCGTTAGTGGCCTTCTCAGATATAAAGCGCATAATATTCTGGGCAAGTTCTAGCGCGTCTTCAGAATTGTAGGCGATGCCGAGCATGATTAGCATATCGGCAAAACCCATTACTCCCAGACCTATTTTTCTGGTCGCCTTACCTCTTTTGGCAATTTGAGGTAAGGGGAACTTATTGACTTCGATAACGTTGTCGAGGAAACGAACCGCCAATTCAGCTGTATCAGCTAACTTGACATAATCGACTTCTGGTTGGCCATTCTTGTAAGTTATCATTCGCAATAAGTTTATTGAGCCCAAGTTGCAGGACTCGAAGGGAAGTAGGGGTTGTTCGCCACAGGGATTGGTGCTTTCTATTTTACCCAGCTTGGGTGTGGGGTTGTCTCGATTTATGTGGTCCATAAAGACGAGGCCTGGATCGCCAATACGCCACGCCATATCTACTATTTTATTGAAGACTTCTTTAGCGCTAATTTTATCAACTACTTCATTCGTGCGTGGGTTAATTAAGTTGTAATCAGTACCTTCTTCTACCGCCTTCATAAACTCTGTGCTGATGGCTACTGATAGATTAAAATTGGTCAGAGTCTTTGGGTCTTGCTTGGCTGCAATGAATTTTAGGATATCGGGGTGCTCAACATTGAGGATAGCCATGTTGGCACCTCGGCGCATTCCCCCTTGTTTGATAACATCGGTAGCGGTATCGAAAGTGCGCATGAAGGAAACGGGGCCGCTGGCCACTCCTCCTGTGGAACCAACCCTATCTTTTTCTGGTCTAAGATGGGAGAAGGAAAAACCGGTACCCCCGCCACTTTTGTGGATTAAGGCGGTATATTTAACGGCGTCAAAAATGGATTCCATAGAATCGCCGACGGGAATAACGAAGCAAGCTGAAAGTTGCCCGAGCTCTCGCCCGGCGTTCATTAGCGTTGGTGAATTGGGCAGGAACTCTAGATTTGCCATAAGTTGGTAAAATTTCTCTTCCCAAAAGGACACATCTGCATTTGGATCATAAGTAAGCTCAGCTGAGGCAATATGTTTAGCTACGCGGCGGAACATTTGCTCGGGCGTTTCGATAACTTTTCCCTGGTTGTCTTTCTTGAGGTATCTTTTTTCTAGGACTCTAAGAGCATTTTCACTGAGCCCAGTTTTGGGACCAGCTTTGGCTGTTGCCCTGGTTGAAGGTGGTTGTTGAGCCGGGGCTTCTTTTACCACAGCTTGGATTGATGAAGGTGGATGTTTGATGCGTGGTGGGGCCAGTTCCTCCATTCCGGGCAGGGGTTGAGGTAGTTCTAGACGCTGGATTATTTGACTGGTGAGTTCTTCCAGTAACTTTCTATCAGTTATGCCCTTGGACTCACCAAAAGTAAGAATTAGTTGGCTGATTTCTTTTATTCTCGGCGGAGGCCGATATGGTTTTGGGCGTTGAATTATCTGGCTGGTAAGTTCTTCCAGCAGTTTTCTATCAGCTATGCCCATGGACTCACCGGCGGCAAAAATTGCTTGAGCCATGCGGTTGTGGTTAGTAGATTTACGCTGGTTACTTTTTCTTTGGGCTGTAGTCATTTATTTATTTTTTCCTCTTCTACTTTGTTTCCCCGCGATGTTCTTGCGATTTTGATCTGAGGGTTCTGGTTTTTCCTGAGGTAATAGGGGTAATTGATTAGCCGGGGGTATTTGGCTCTTACTTTCTACTAATCCATCTACCGCTTGTTTTAGGTCGGTGATATCGCCAAATTCACGATAGACGCTGGCAAAGCGAATGTAGGCTATGTGGTCAAGCTTCTTTAATCTGCCGATTACCAGATCTCCGATGAGAGCGCTGGGAATTTCGGCTTTGCCCTGGCGGTAGATTTCAGCCTCAATGTCATCTATAAGCTTGTCAATAGCTCCTGTTGGTAATGAGCGCTTTTCGCAGGCTTTTCGGACACCGCTAAGCAGCTTGTCACGGTTGAATTCCTCATGCCTGCCATCCTTTTTAATAACAAAGAGATTGTGAGGTTGTACCCGCTCATAAGTGGTAAAGCGAGAGTGACAACTGAGGCATTCCCGTCGTCGTCTTGTCCCGTCACCTAAACTGCGGGAATCGATTACCTTTGATTCTGTTTCACCACAATAGGGGCATTTCATAATTCAGCACAGGATATTGAGGTTTAGCTAAAGCTTACCCCTATATGTGGCCGTTGTCAAGGCTTTAAGACTTGAAATTTACTAGCGAGCCACCTGTGCTGATTTGGAGTGGATGTAGTGAGGTGAGCGACGCAGGAAAGAAGGAACATCAAGGCTATCCTCAGCTACACCTCTGAGCATACGGCGCAACTCGGACTCGGTGGGTATGCCGGCACCGTAGCTGGCGACGAAACCAGTGGCGATAATAGTAATCTGAACATCGCCATCCATCTCGGGGTCAAAAACTACTCCAAAGATGATATTGGCCTCGGGGTCAACTGCTTGAGCAATGACTTCGGCAGCTTCATTGCACTCGGCGAGGGTGAGACTGCTACCTCCAGTAACATTGAACAGTACTCCTTTAGCTCCGTTCAAGGATACGTCAAGCAGGGGGCTAGCTAAAGCGTTTCTGGCGGCGTCAGCAGCTCGATTTTGCCCGCTACCATGTCCGACAGACATCCAAGCCGGTCCGGCGTCCTTCATTATTGATTTGATGTCGGCGAAGTCGAGGTTAATTAGGCCGGGTACGGTGACCACTTCAGAAATAGCTTGGACGCCCAGCCGGAGTATATCATCAGCTAATCTGAAGGCATTGTCTACGGTTGTTTTAGCATCGCAAAGCTCAAGGAGACGGTCGTTGGGAACGATGATCAAGGTATCAACCTTATCAGCAAGCTTTGGGATGGCTTCTTCAGCTACTTTCGTCCGTCTTGAACCTTCAAAACTGAAAGGCTTGGTCACTATGGCAATGGTGAGAACTCCACATTGTTTAGCTACCTCGGCAACAATGGGAATGCCACCAGTGCCAGTGCCTCCACCCATGCCGGCGGCGATGAACACCATATCTGTGTTGGCAATCAGTTCCTGAATTACCTGGCGGCTTTCTTCGGCCGCCTTGGCCCCGGCGACGTGGTCACCGCCGGCCCCCAAGCCTCTAGTTAGCTTTTCTCCCAATTGAATGCGGATGGGAGCTTCGGCTAATGTCAGGGCTTGAGCATCTGTATTCATAGCTATAAATTCAACGCCTTTGACATTTTCGCGCACCATGCGCGTGATAGCATTGCAGCCACCGCCGCCAATACCTATTGCCTTAATTTTGGCTGGCATTGCCGTGAAACTTGTTTTTGCCATTTTTAGCCTCCTTGTCTAGAAATTGGCCCAAATTTAGCCAGTAAAGAATTTCTTAACCAGACCGATAAAGCGGTTAAGGGCACCACTTTGATTTTTGGCTTGCCAGGTTGGTTTGTCTTGATTTCTTACCCCCCAGAGGAGGAGACCGACACCAGTGGCATGGGCTGGATCGTGAAGAATGTCAGTGATACCGTAAACTCCCATAGGCTCGCCTATTCTTATAGGTATGCGAAGCGCTGACCGAGACAGAGCATCGAGCCCGAGTATGTTAGAGCTACCACCAGTGAGTACCAAGCCACTGGGCACCAGCGAGGCATAATCGGAGTTAGGCATTTCAAGAAGGATGAGCCGCAACAACTCTTCCATTCGCACTCGGGTAATATTACACAGATCACGATATGAGACGCTGTGGCCGTTTTCTATGCTGATGTTAATTTCCTCGTTACTGGAATTGAGATTTGGCGTCACATCTCCATATTTCTTCTTCATGGCTTCGGCAATTTCGAAGGGTAGACCCAGGCCGATAGAGATGTCACTGGTAATTTGATAACCGGCCACGGGGATGACCGAGGTGTGGTAGATGCTGCCGTCCTTGAACACGGCGATATCCGTAGTACCTCCTCCGATGTCGGCTAAAATGACACCCAGGTCTCTTTCTTCGGGAGTTAGCACTGCTTCACCACTGGCCAGGGGCTCTAGGATAAGGTCATCAATTTCAACTCCAATGGCGCGGATACACTTGACCAGGTTTTGCACCGAGGCTATAGCCGCGGTGATGACATGTGTTTCTACATCCAGCCTGAAACCATGCATGCCTACTGGGTTTTTGATTTTTTCCTGACCATCTAGGGCGTAGTAGCGAGGAATGGCATGGAGAACTTTTCTGTCGTCGGGGATGGTGACATCGCGTGCTGAAGACAGTACGCGTTTGAGGTCATTGGGGCGGACTAGACGGTCGTTGCGGGGAATGGCGATTACCCCTCGGTTGTTAAGCGAGCTTATGTGTCTGCCGGTAACTCCGACATAGGCAGAATCTATTCGTAAACCGCCGGCCTGTTCAGCACGTTTCACCGATTGGGCGATGGTTTCTTTGGCTTCTTCAACGTTGACCACCATGCCCTTATGTAATCCGTGAGATGGAACGGAACTCACCCCCAGGACCTGGATGCCACCCCAGGAGTCCAAATTAGCAAGGATGGTGCACACTTTGGTTGTACCAACATCAATAGCTGAAATAATTCTCTTTGCCATCTTATTTGCCTCCTTAGTTTTGTTTAACTCTCCATAGCTGTTTGTTAATATTTTAGATTGGCTTATTTAGGCCTAATGCGCTCAGCCACTCTTAGCTTGGCGCTACGGCTGCGCGGATTGGATGCTATTTCAAGATGTGATGGCGTAATAACCTTTTTTGATATCAATTTTAAGGTAGCTACGTGTCCGCAGTGGCACACCGGTATTTCTGGGGGACAGATGCAGTCTCTGGTTTCTTGCTTCATAAATTGCTTGACTATGCGGTCTTCAAGAGAATGATAGCTAATAACCACTAGCCTGGCTTGGAAATCAAGAAGTTTAACAGCTTGGCTTAGAGCTGCCTTTAAGTTGTCCAATTCGTGATTGACGGCAATGCGCAGGGCTAAAAAAGTTCTAGTAGCTGGGTGGATCCGGCGTCGTCTGCCACGCAGGGGTTGCTTTACTAGTTGAGCCAGCTCAAGGGTAGTGGCGGTAGGTCGATTTTGGACAATAGCTCGTGCTATTCGCTGGCTGTGCCGTTCCTCGCCATATTTTCTAATAAGTTGAGCCAGTTCATTCTCTGAGAGGGTATTGATGATATCGGCTGCAGTTAATCCCCGATTCGGGTTGAAGCGCATGTCCAGGGGGCCATCTTGCTGGAAGCTGAAGCCACGTTCGGCGGCATCAAGCTGTGGCGAAGAAATGCCGAGGTCGAGGAGGATGCCATGGACTGGGTAGAAATCATATTGGGTGCAGATATTCTCGAGATTGGCGAAGCTATCATTAACCAAGGTCGTTGCCCCGCTATAATTGTTGAGTCGCTCGGCAGCTATTTTGATGGCTTGTGGGTCAATATCTATACCCAGTAATTGCCCTTGTGGATAGCTCTTTTGTAGAATAGCCATGGCATGTCCACCGGAACCTATGGTGCAGTCAATATAGCGCTTACCCGGCTGAACTTGCAGTGCTTGGATAGATTCTTTAATTAGCACGGGTGTGTGAGTTTGTAATGTCATGGTGAGACTCATTATTGCCCCTCAAGGCTTTCCATAATTTGCCATAGTTGTTCCTCGGCTGATGCTTTCTCAGAAGCCCATTGTTGCTGGCTCCAGAGCTCAATGCAGTTGTTGGCACCAATGATAATGGCAGCGTCGCCGATACCGGCATATTGGCGTAATGGTTGAGGCAATGCCATTCTTCCCTGCCCGTCGAGGTCAAGGCTGAAAGCGGCGCCGAAGATAATTCGATTCAGCTTTCTCATTTTGCTTGGTGTTACTGCCCGGGCAGCTAAACTATCAGCTAATCTTTTCCATTCAGCTAAGGGATAAGCTACAATGCAGGCTTCTGCGCCCCGAGTTAGTATTACTCCTTCCTTGAAGTTCTCCCTGAATTTGGGTGGTAAGGGCAGCCTTCCCTTATCGTCAACTTTATATTCGTATTCTCCGAAGAACATTTATCCCCCTTTTCCCCACAATCCCCCACCAAACACCATTATAGGACACAGATCGTTACCTTTGTCAATACTTTTTACATAAAATTTGCAGAAATTTTTTAATTTTGTTGCTGCTTGGTGGTAAGGAAATTGAGCAATATCAACAGGTAGTATTTTTTATTAGTCTCTTTCAATATGTTGGATACGGGCTTGGTGGGGAATTTCAGCGTGGAAGTTGGTATTTGTGAGAAGTTTTGAGCTTTCTTATCTGTATGATAAAATAAATTTTATATTAGTATATGGCTGGTATAGTTGCGGACGGCGTCTCGATGCGCATTGATATTTTGACTTTGTTTCCTCAAATGTTTGACGGTCCATTTAGTGAGAGCATTATCAAGCGAGCTCAGCAGCGGGGTTTGGTTAATATTGTGCTTCATAATATTCGTGACTATGCTCACGATCAACATGGTACTGTAGATGACTATTCTTATGGAGGTGGGCCGGGGATGATACTTAAACCGGAGCCAATCTTCGAGGCGGTGGAGGCAATAAAGCGAGAGGTCGCTTTAGGCCATTTGCCACTTATTTTACTCAGTCCGCAAGGTCGCCTTTTTAATCAGAAGGTTGCTCAAGAACTAGCTCACCATCGTCATTTCGTGCTTCTTTGTGGTCATTACGAAGGTGTTGATGAGAGGGTTCGGGAACATTTAGCTGACGATGAAATTAGCATTGGCGATTATGTGCTTAGCGGTGGTGAGTTGGCAGCCATGGTGGTGGTGGATGCCGTGGTGAGGCTTCTTCCCGGGGCACTTGGCTCGGAGATGTCTTTGAATGAGGAGTCTCACGCCAAGGGTCTTCTGGAATATCCTCAATATACTCACCCTCGGGTGTATCGCGGCTGGTCAGTGCCAGAAGTTTTACTTTCTGGAGACCATGGTAAAGTAGCTCAGTGGCGGCGCCGTCAGGCAATTCTGCGTACTTTGGAGCGGCGCCCTGACCTTTTGAAAGAGACAGTTCTTTCTGAAGAAGAAAAAGCATTGATGGAGAAGGAAGGGGGAAGTAACCGTGGATATTAGGTCGTTGGTTGAACCTAAAGTAAATCAAGATATTCCTCAGATTGCCCCCGGTGATACAGTTAGAGTTAGTTCTAAGGTTATAGAGGGGGAGAGGCAGCGCGTTCAAAGCTTCCAGGGGGTAGTAATTAGGGTCAGAAGAGGCGTTAGCGGTGGCAGTTTTACCGTTCGGCGCGTTATCAGTGGTGTTGGTGTGGAGCGCACCTTTCCCTTTCAATCGCCTCTCGTGGACAAGGTGGAAGTAGTCAGGCATGGTAAGGTGCGCCGAGCTAAGCTTTACTACATCCGCAGGCTTAGCGCTAAAGAGGCTCAACTCAAGGAGAGGCGGGAGAAAGTAGCGGAACAGATGGAAGCGGAAGTTCAAGAAACCCCATAAGCTCTGGCTTTAGCGGGAAATTCCGAATGAAATATGCTGATGTGGCGGTTAACTCGCCGGGGAGCTGCTCTAGTTTCTGCTATGCTATACCCTCTCAACTGAGCGTTGGTGTTGGACAAGCGGTATGGGTACCTTTCGGCACTAGAATTCTCCAGGGTATTGTTCTCAAGTTATCTGACCACCCCTCGGTGGCTTCAACTAGAGAGATAACAGATGTCATTACTCCGCATCCCTTGCTGTCGCCCATCCAAATTCAACTGGCTGGCTGGATAAGTGAACGCTATCTTTGTTCTCTGTTTGATGCTATAGCTTTGATGTTGCCCCCCGGTTTTGAGCGCAAAGTGGTTACATTTCTTGAGCTAGCAGCATCAGTTGGTGAAGCTGATTTATCAATGCTGACTGCGGAGCAAAGGCAACTGCTTGGGCTTATTCAGCGGAGAGGTAAGGTTGGGCTCAGTGAGTTAAGGAAGAGGTTTGGAGAGAGGAGAGCCAGGCTACTTATTGAGCAGCTTCTTCATCGCTACCTGGTGGTGAAGAGTCGGGAATTGGGTAGAGTTAGGGTGAGGCCAAAGTTAGTTACCCACTTGGAGTTAATGCTTAGCCGGGCCGAAGCTGAGGTTGAGGCAAGCAGGCTGAAGGGGATCAGGGCTTACAGGCAAGCGGCCGTTATTGAATTTTTAGCTGGGCAAACTGAGCCCGTACCCTTAGCTGAAGTTAGGAAGTTTACTAATTGTCCTCGGGCTGTTATTGGGAGCTTGAGAAGGCGCGGCTTTATTTCTGTAACTGAGATTGAAGTCAGGCGTGACCCTTTAAGTCATATTAGCTTTGCTCCAGCGCTGCCGCCAACTCTCACTTCAGCTCAGGAGGCGGTATTGCAGTCCCTTCGCCCTCGCTTAGTTCGCGGAGGTGGAAACAGTTCGGTTTTTCTCTTATTTGGAGTTACCGGCAGCGGCAAGACCGAGATTTACCTTCGGGCTCTAGCCGAGGTCATTGCCAGTGGTAGGCGTGGCATCTGCCTGGTGCCTGAAATTGCACTCACCCCGCAGACGATAGAGCGTTTTGTCAGTCGTTTTCCGGGGCGAGTGGCGGTACTTCACAGTGGTTTATCTCTGGGTGAGCAATTTGATGAGTGGCGTCGAATTAGGGAAGGTGACTGTGATGTAGTCATCGGGCCCAGGGGGGCATTGTTTGCGCCCCAACCCAATCTTGGGCTCATCGTTATTGATGAAGAACACGAGGGGACTTATAAGCAGCAAGATAAATCGCCGCGCTACCAGACTCGTGATGTTGCCATTAAATTAGCTGAGCTAACCGGTGCTGTGGTCATCTTGGGCAGTGCCACTCCTGATGTTGAGACTTTCTATCGGGCGCAAGCAGGGAAGTATCGGCTTGTGGAACTGGAGGAACGGATCAGTCCGCGAGGCCCGACTCTCCTTCCCGAAGTGGAGATAATTGATTTAAGGAAAGAACTCAAAGCTGGCAATTCAAGTCTTTTCAGTCGCTCTTTAACTAGTGCCATGGCTGAGGCCTTAGCTCGTGGGGAGCAAATAATTTTGTTTCTCAATCGCCGTGGTACGTCCACTTTTGTTCAATGTCGGAATTGTGGCTTTATTTTTCGTTGTCGTCGTTGTTCGGTAGCCCTTACTTATCATTCAGCTCACAGGAAGCTGATTTGTCATCACTGTGGCTATGCTATTCCAACTCCTAAAGCTTGTCCTCAGTGCTTCAGCACTCGACTTAAATTCTTGGGCATTGGCACTCAAAAAGTGGAGGAGGAAGTGAGGCGGCTTTTCCCTGAATCGCGATTGCTGCGTTGGGATAGGGATATGACTGTCAAAAGATATTCTCATGAACGGTTCTTATCTGATTTTCGTGAGCATAAAGCTGACATACTTATTGGTACCCAGATGGTAGCCAAGGGTTTGGATTTACCGCAGATAACATTGGCTGCGGTGGTTAATGCTGATACTGGGCTTAATCTACCTGATTTTCGGGTTGGTGAGCGCACTTTTCAGTTGCTGTGTCAAGTGGCGGGCAGAGCTGGGCGAGGTTTATCAGCGGGGAAGGTTATCATTCAGACTTACACCCCAGAGCACTATGCCATTCAGGCTGCCTCAGGACACGACTACTTAGCTTTCTATAGCCAGGAAATAGATTATCGTCGTCAGTATGGTTATCCTCCCTTCAGTCGCCTGGCTCGTCTCGTCTATAGTCATACCAATGCTTTGCGGTGTCAGAGGCAAGCGGAGAGCTTGAGTCAAATTATGGTTGAAGAGCGGGATAGGAGGGGCATTCCCAATTTGAGCCTGATTGGCCCAGTGCCAGCTTTTGTTCCCAGACTGCGGGGCAGGTTTCGCTGGCAGATCATTCTACGGGGCGCTGACCCCGCCAGTTTTTTGGCTGATATGCCCATTCCCCAGGGCTGGACAGTTGATATTGACCCCGTGGGACTGGCTTGAGCTGCTCCGTTCAGATAGATGGCTGACACTTCAAAGTATAAGGCTATCTGCTCCTTGCCTTCGTCATTGCGAGGCACAAGTGCCGAAGCAATCTCTAAGATGGGATTGCCACGCTGGCTGCTTTGTCACTTCGTTCATCGCAGTTTCAGCTCGCAATGACATAAAAAGGAAGTTTGCAATGATGAGGAAGGGCGTGATGTGCCACTATTACGTGGACGAGCACATGAGCTTTACTTAGCGGGACCTTTAGATTATTATTTAGCATTACGTAATTGGTAGAAAGATGGCAGTTCTTCCCATTTCTGTTTTACCCGATGCGGCACTGAGGCAAAAAGCCAAAAGAGTAACCGTCATTGACGACTCCATTCAGAAGCTCATTGATGATATGATTGATACCATGCGGGCTGTCTCTGGGGTTGGCTTGGCGGCGCCGCAGGTTGCCGTATCGCTCCGCGTAGCCGTGATTGAAATACCGGGGCGGGAAGTTATTACCCTGATTAACCCTGAGGTGGTGAAGAGGAAGGGGGAGCGTGTGGTTGATGAGGCTTGTTTAAGTGTGCCCGGCTATCAGGGGGAGCTTAAGCGCTCGGTAATGGTTAAGGTCAAGGCGCAGAATCGACATGGCAGGGAGATTCAGCTTAAAGCCAGTGAACTTTTGGCTCAGGCTCTGGAACATGAAATAGACCACCTTGAGGGTATCTTATATATTGACCGCGTGGAAAGTCAGGACAAACTCTGGAAATTGAGTGCGGAAGAGGTGGCTGAGAAGAGGCTTTAGTTTAATGAACTTTCTAGAGTTCTTCGGTAAATTCAGCCATTTCTACAGCAAACTTACCCTGTAAGCTGCCCAATTCTACTGGGTAATAGCCGCTCTTATCTTTGCTTAGCATGAAGCTGACCTTTTGTCTTTCTCCGGGGGAGAGGGTTATTTCTTGGGAAGCTTCAATTTTATCCTTTATTTTCAGCAATAGAGCATGAGTGCCGCTGGCTCCACCGCTATTAGTTACCGTGGCGCTGATGGTAATATTTTGTCTTTCCTTAACCCGATTCGGACTGATTTCTAGGTCGGTTACGTTAAAGGCGGCGGCGGGTATGCTAAATACGCCATTTAGGCCGTCTATCTCAACTAAATAATCACCGGGCATGGTCTCGGTGACATTGAAACCCAGCACATTACTCGCTCCTGGCTCGAGTTTCACCTCCTTGGTGGCTATTACTCTGCCGTTTATTCTCAATGCCAGTTTATGGCTGCCGCTCATGCCTCCGCTATTAGTTACCTGTGCCGTGATAGTTACAGTTTCACCCTGTTTAACTTGGCTTGGGTTGATAGTCAGGTTGCTTACTTCAAAACTTGGTGCGGTTACGGGGACTTCGGCTGGCCTCTCAGCTTTGGCCTTGGTAGCTGGTTGGACAGTTTCGGCAGCCGGCTTTGCAGCCCTCTTACGCGGAGTAGTAATTGAGAATATGAGAAACATCAGTATAGCACCAGCGATAACGCCGAAAAGAGCCCACATATAGGGCGGAAACATAGTCCATAGGGAGGTTTTCACGGTGAATACGCCACTTAAACCATCTATTTCTACCTGGTAATCACCGGCTGCATCCTTGGTTATGGCGAAGCTTACCGTCTGGTTTGCTCCGGGCTCTAGGGTTGCTTCCTGGCTACCGGCGACCTCACCGTTTATCTTTAGTTGTGCGGTGTAGCTGCCAGTTTCGGTTCCGTTATTAGTTACCATGGCGCTGATGTTGATAGTTTCACTTTCTTTTGGGCTGGCTGGGGTAATGATTAAGTTAGTTACCTTGAAGGCGGTAATTGTCTCTTGCTGCATGGCATCAGCCCAACCCTGGTCTGGAGCCTCAGCGGCGGTGATGGCAGGTGTTCCCACCGCAGCATCCTTGTAGTGAAAGTTAGCTGAGTTGCTGCCATTGGGGATAGTTACTGAGGTGATGCTGCCGTCAAAGGCTCCCTCTGCACTAATGTCAAATCTGCCCGTCCCTGATGTCGAACTTAAGTTAATGATGGTATCGGCGGTGACATTTGCCGGGTTGCCAGAGGTATCTTGAGTCTGAATGGTCATCACCTCGGATGCAATATCGGGGGTTATTGTCCGTACTTCGGTGGTGAAGACTAGCTTGGTAATTTCTCCAGCAGCATTGGCGTTGACTAAGGCAGGACTAGCTATAACCAAAGCTAGTATTAGAACCAGTGGCATTACCCTGAGCAGTTTTTTCATTAGTCACCCCCAAAATTATGTAATTTGGTCTTGCAATGGCAGAAATCCACTAAATGCTAATACTTTATGCTAAATTCACTGCTAAATCAATAGGGTATATTCGTGCATATGATTAGTGACGCCTCTCCTCCTCCCTTGAGATTGCTTCGGCGCTATGTGCCTCGCAATGACGAAAAGGGGTGTCATTGCGAGCCGAAGGAGTGGCAATTTCCAGGCAACGGCGAAACGACGGGAGACATTGGCCACCTTTCGCGACCTTGGAGAAGAGAAAGAGGGATATGTCATTAAAGTAGTGAGCAAGTACGGCTACCAGCAGATTGGCGGTAGGCAGAAGTATGGTGTGTTAGTTACCACTTTAGCCTTCTAAAGCGGCCTTTCTTCTAAGAGCCACAAGAGCACTAATGACGATAATTATTAAGAGGGCGATGATGCTGC